>CAZYSJ010000048.1:0-31278 GCA_964649875.1 uncultured Caldilineaceae bacterium | reverse complement strand
GGGCGTTGCCGGTAGGCTTGTCGTGAGAGAAGACATAGACGCCGCGGCAAGCCATCAGGCCGCGTGCAGCCGAGCGGTCCAGGTCCCACATATTGAGCAGCGCCTCCCAGAACAGCTCCAGGTCTTCGGACTGGAAGCTTGTCTGTCGGGCCAGGTGGGGATTGTAGAAACCGTGGGCGCGGTAGAGCCCGTAGGGGACGATCGCCTTGCGCCCCATCTCTGTGGTCTTGCCAGTCGTGTGTGCGTCTTCACCTTCTCCGGAAGTCATAACTGCATCACCTTCATCGGTGACGGCGATGCGCGTAATGGAGACATCCAGCGGCACAATCGGGTCCACGGAACGGGCGAAGGTGAGTTGGAGCGGGCCGCGCACCTGGCCGCAGTTGACCTTGGTGCTCATCACCGCGCCGAAGGTGCGGATGTCGTAGAAGTTATCGCACATCCAAGCCCGCACAAGGTCCACGTCCTCGCGCTTCTGCTTGGAGCCGGTCGGCTTGATGTTCGTCGCTTCGTAGGCGCGTCGGTGCTGGGCGTTGAGCGCGACGCCCTCCCCCTGCACGTAGATCTTGTAGCGGCCCTCGCGGCCTCTTGCCACATCTACGAAGTCGCGCACCTTGCGCTTGATGGCGACGTCAGTCACCAGGCCTTGCATGGTTTCAGGGTCGACGCGCGGCAGGTTGCCGGCGTCGGGGTCGCCGTTGGGATTGCCGTCGGTCACATCGAAGAAGAGGACGAAGTCGTGGCGGCGGTCCGCATCCAAGTATGCATGGTTAGTCATGGTTCAAGTTCCTTTCGACTGTCTGGAATATGTGCGAGTGATATAGGCGTGTAAGGTTGCACTGTGTTTGTGCTGAGTTCGTGCCGCCGGCAACGTGCTAGACGTCTGCAGCTTGTGCAGCTTGCTCAGCCGCCTTCGCGTCCCGCCGCCGCTCGGCCGCGGCGTGGGCCTGGGCGCGGTTAAAGGCGCGTTGGTGATAGTAGCCGAGGGCGAAGAATGCCTGCTCCTTGAGCGTCAGGGTGCGCGGAAAGGCGTCCAGCGCGCCGAGGATGTCTTCCAGCGTGCGTTGGAGCGCATAGGCCGTACCGGGGGCGTCCCGTTCCAGCTTGGAGAGGTGCGGTTGCGCGCCGCGCAGCAGGCGGCCAAAGACGGAAGCCGGCGCGGTCGAAGCCGTACCGTAGAAGCGGTCCACGATGGTCTGATTGATGTCGCCCAAGGCGGCGCGCTGGGCTTGTTCTAAGGCGGCCAGCAAGCGACCGCAGTGGTAACCGGGTTCGGGGTGGTCTGGCTGAAGTTTTACCATGTCATCCTCCTGATAGGAATCATCTTGGCTGAGTAGAATAAGCTTGATCAACGCCGCTCGCGGACGCGTCACGTCCCGCTCGGCGTGGTTGCGGCGAATCGCCTGATGGAGCAGGCCGTTGGGCAGCGGTTGGCCGGTGAGCGCTGCGCGCAGGAGCGTGCGCGGCGTGGTGACGGGCAGGTCTTTACTAGGGTCGCGCACGGTGGCTGCGGCCAGCGCATAGAGGCCGAGGGGCGGGGCGTCCTGGCCGTACCCGTCCACGATCTGTTGGCGCTGGAACCAGCGGGCCAGCCCGCGCTTGACGTCGCCTACCGTGGTGTCGATCCAATCGCGCACGACGACCCGCGCGGCGTTAGCCGAAAGCGACACGGCGTAGAAAGCCGTTTCGTCCACCGGGCTTGGCGGCCCGCCGGCGCGGTACGCGCGCAACAGAGCGCCTACATCCGCCTGATCCGGATCGCGAAACCAGGCGTTCAGATCGAACTCGACCGGTTCACGCGTCCAGTAGAGGAAGGCCAGCCCTGCCAGCTTGTAGGAGTTCCGGTCGTCGCGGATCAGCGTGTTGATCGCCTTGGTGAAGGCGTCGGCGCATTCCAGACAGACCGGCGAGGTCTGGGAGTTCTCCAAGCCATATGACTCGAACGCTTTGGCGTTGGCGGAGATCAGCGCCATCCCAGAAGGTTGGCCGCCGGAGATGCCCTTGATGTTTCCGGGCAACCTCCTAAGTGTGGGCCGCCTACGCCCGCAGATCAGGCACTGCATCTCGTCGCCCGCCGGCTCGGTTGATTCGTCGCCCAGCGCCCAATCCGCCCAGAAGCGCCGGACAGCCGGCAGGTCTGTGACCAGACGGCCATCCACGCGAAAGGCGATTGCGCCCCCGACGTCGTAGTCCGCAGGAAGGCGCAAGTAGTCGAGAGGCGCGCTGCGCAGGAAGGTGAGCACAGCCTGCACCGCAGGCAACTCGGTGGACGCCGCGCACTCCTCCAGCAGTTCCATATAGGCGGCGTGGCTGGCCGCTGTCCGCTCTGCACGCGACGCCTGTTTGTCAGGGTCCTCTTCCTGGCGCGGCAAGCCAAAGGTATACTCCGCATTGTCGTTGAGCAACAGCGGTTTCACGCCCGATGTACGCGTAATTTGAGGCGCCTGGCGGCGCTGGCCTCGCTTCGTCTTGGCGTCAGCCAGGTCGATCGGCTCCGGGTTGACCAGTTCGCCGCTGCCGGTGAGGTGAACCTCATAGCGCACCCACGCTTCGGCGTAGCCGAGCGGCGCCAGATCCTTCCTATGCTCGCTGTACTCGCGCAGTTTTTCCAGCAGCATCGTCTATGCCTCCTCGTCGCTTGGGCGCGGAACGCGCAGAATGCCATGCTCCAGACGGGCGCGAAACAGGCGAGGGGCATTGCGGCCGCCTTCGGTCGCGTAGTCGATGTCCAGCAGCATCAAGCCCAGGTCGTCGTCGACCGGTATCGGTTGCTCGTCGCCGTTCGCCGGGCCGAAGTCCGCGGCGAACTCCCGGCAGCCGAGATAGGGCCGGGTGAAGCAGCGCCCTTGATGGACGCGGCGGCGGAACTGGTCGCGGTATTTGGCCGGGTCCTCTTGAACATGCGGCTTGACCTCAATTTGGGCGCGAACGAGATAGTCCACATCGCGCAATGCGAGCGTGTGGCGTTGCGCCCGATCCTCGCTGGCGACATAGCCGCCGCCGTTGCGCTCCCAATTGCGTGCGCTGCGATTGCTCATCTGCGAATTCACCTCGTTGCGCAGGATGGAGAAATAGCGAATAGGCCGCAGCACCCAGATCTCCTGGATGCGCCAGGTGAACTCGGGTTTCCAGAAGATCGCCTCCAGCACCCCGCGCATGGCCGAAGGCGTGGGAACCGGATAGGTGACTCGCTCGACCTTCATTTCCGGCCGTGTGAAGCAGGCGTAATCGCCCCACACGCGGACTTCCAGCGGCGAGTCATAGGTCGGCGGATAGCGCGCACTCATTGAAGTATCCTTTCTGCCCGCTCTCATGCGAGCAACATCTTGTCAAGGGTCCAAAAGCATCCGGAGCGAATTCACACCACGAGTTCGTCGACGGCCGGCCCTTGCGTCAGAAGACCGCGCACCGGGTCATAGCCGCCATGCCATTCCCCCAGTCCGGGGACCGTCTCTACCGGCGTCATCAAGCCTCGCTCTTGATAGGCCTCGGCCTGTCGCCGGTAGATCGAAACCAAGTAGGGCTGCAACCGGCGCATGGACACACGCAGATTGGCGCGGCCCGCACGCATGTCGCCCAAGATCGCCTGGACTTGCGCCTGTTCGTCGCTAGAGCCATAGGGCACGACCACATCCAGCGTATCGTCGTCGATCATGCGGAACCGCTGCGCCGTTTCGATATAGTCCAAAGCGGCCCGGCACTTCTGAATCTGCTCGCGATCGGTCTCCTCCAGAGGGAACAGCGATGCGAAGAAGCGATGCGCAGTAGCGGGGTCGTCCATGTCGAGCCGGCTATCACGGAGCAGGCTGCGCGTGGTCTGGCTGGCGCGGCGGTAGACGCCGCGCGGCAAGCCGCCCTCGGCGGGATCGAAGATGATGACGCGCCCGCACGCACGTCTGCCCTCGCGGTTAGCCCGCCCCCCCGCCTGGATGATGCTAAAGAGAGGCCCCAAGGCGCGCAAGACCAGCGGGAAGTCGAGATCGACGCCGGCCTCCACCACCTGTGTGCTGATCAGGCGGCACGGCTCCCCTGCCGCCAGCCGGCGCTTGACCTCATCCAGCACTGCCCGGCGATGTGCGCCGCAGAGCAGGGTCGAGAGATGCAGCGCATGCGGGTCGCCCAACGCATCAAGAAGCGCCAGGGCGTCCTTCTTGGTGTTGACCACGCAAAGGGCTTGATCTTCGTCGTACAAAAGCGCGGCGATCTGGCCCCAGTCCAGAGGCGGGTCGATCCGCCACTCATACTCCACCCGCTTGAGAGCGCGGAAGATTCGCGTCGGGTCGGGTGCAATCTCCTGCGCCTTGACCTGTGCGAAGATGGGCAGAGTCTCGAAGGCGGGTTGTGTGGCCGTAGACAGAACCACGGTGGCGTTGTAGTGGGCGCATAGCTGGCGCAGGCCGTCCAAGATCGGATCCAGCAGATGGACGGGCAAGGCTTGCACCTCATCCAAAATGATAACGGAATTGGCGAGACGGTGCAGCTTGCGGCAGCGCGACGTGGCGTTGGCGAAGAGACTCTCGAAAAGTTGGACGGTAGTCGTCACGACGAGGGGCGCATCCCAGTTTTCGGCGGCCAGGCGGGCGCTGATGGCTGACGGATCGTACTCGCCGGGTTCGTCGATCCGCTCCACGGCGCCGCTATGGTGTTCGAGCACGACAAGCCGCTCCCGTTCCAACGGCGCGAAGACCTCCCGGTAGACCTGGGCAGTTTGCTCGGTGATGCTGATGTAGGGCACTGCCACAATCACGCGCTCCAGTTTGTGACGGATGGCGTGACGCAGCGCAAAGGCCAGCCCCGAGAGCGTCTTGCCGCCGCCGGTCGGCACAGTCAGACGGAAAAGACCCGGCGGCTCCTCCGCCGCCTTGAGGCAGGCGAAGTAGATTTCCCTGCGCAGATCGTTAACGGGCGTGGGTTCCGCCTTGTCGAGCAATGCTTGTTGGCTGGCGTCGAGGCAATCCCATAGCGCCGCCAGGTCAGGCGTCCCGCTGCGCAGTGCGGTTTTTTCCGGCGTAAAGTGCGCCTCGGTGTCCAGGAAGTCGGCGTCGACCAACGTCGAGAAGAGCATACGCAGATAGAACTCGGCAGCTCTGGGGTCCTTGAGGGCGAAAGCGGGGAACTGCGGCACAGGCGCCTGGTCCAATTCCGGCAGGCTTTCTCTCGCCTGCCCCAACGCTTCGGCGGCGCGTTGCCTATGTTCTTCGAGCCAAGCCTTCAGACGCTGCTTATTACCCATGCCGCCATGATGACCTTGGATTAACAAAGAGAGCGGGTCAAGACGTTTCTCAAGCGCGAAATACGCGCCTGCCGCTTTGTGATCTACCCTGGCATGGGGACGCTTGCGCTCCTGTTCGGCTTGCTGGAGATAAGCCTGGAAGTCGGGATGAAATTTGCCCAGGTCGTGCCACATGCCTAGCGCGTATGCCAGTTCCGCTGCGCCAAAGGGCCGTGCGAACTCCTGCGCCAGCGTCGCCACGGCCTGAAGGTGGTCCGCTAAACCTTGGCGCTGCCCCTGACGATTGGCCGTGTGGGCCATGACGACAAATTGCGGGGGCGACGCTTCTATGCCGGCTTGATCGCCGCCATAGACGGCCCAGATGCGTCGCGCTTCCAACGCAAGCGCTTGGCGCAATCTCTCCGGCTCCAGAACCTCGCATTCGGCTCCCCATCCGCGCACCCACGGCAGCATGTCCGTCGTGTCCGCCACGTCGGCGCTCCAGCGCAAGAATCCGGGCCGCTCCGGGTCGTCGGCGCACGTCTGCGAGGGATGCCAGCGCGTCTCTAGGACGCGCTCACGCACCCTTGGGCTGAAGCGCAGCGCCACATGCACCGTCTCATCGCCCATGATGATCGACCAGGCATTGCGCAGTATTTCCAGGCCGGGAAAATCCGCGGGGACGCTGTATTCCTGAAGTAATAGCCGGGCCTCCTCGATGCGCTCAAGCTTGTAGGCGCGCAGCGCGTTGGGCAAACTGCTATAGCCAATCACGTAGGTGGCGTAACCTATAGCCGACGGCTCCAGCAGGTATGTGTCGAAGGCGGTATCGAAGGCGCGGCCGTTCAGGGGCCGGTAGCGGATGGCGACGCGCTTGCGATAGATGTAGCCGCGCACCATAGTTGTAAATACCGACTGGTAGCCGGGGCGTGCAGGACGCTGGGCCAACTCACGGGCCGCCTGAGCGATCTCCTGCCCTACGCCCGCGTCGGCGGTCAGCACTTCCGCCAGTTTGAGCAACGCAGTCTCCGCCGGCTCGTTGCGCTTGTCGTGCTGCTTGACCAGCAACCGGCTGCCGAGGTAGAGGGTATACGCTTCCTCTGGCGAGAGCGAGAATGCGCGCAGGCGGGTTTCCTCATAGTTCAGGGCAAACCACAAGGTTCCCTCTTTGTCGATCTTGCCCTCGTCGCGCAGTTCGTTCAGATAGTTGTTAACCGTCCGGCGCTGGATGCCGGTGAAGCGGGCAATCTCGCCCTCTGTGATGCCGTCCGGGTGGCGTTTGACGGTCAACCACGTCCGTTCCAGCCCCCGCTGTTTTTCGCTGTCAGTAGTTCGCGGCATGGGGTATTCCTCTCTTGGATGGCTGACAAACGCAGCCTGCATCACCGCCGCGGCTGCGAAAGGTTCGGTGCGCAGTGTTTGTGGCGCTACTATCCATTCTAGCCGCCGGATGGAAAGTATATTTCCAACTTCGGCAACAAAAGCGCGCTGATTCGGAGAGCGGCGGTGATGTTGTCGGGGTTCAGCTGCATGCCGGTTCGGGTGGGGAGCTGCTATGTAGAATTCTGGAGATCGCCCCTGATGCGCCTCACGGCGACTCAGGGCGGACGAATAGGGAGGGCAAAAACGAATAGACGGCCGGCGACGCGCCCACGCGGACCGGCGAGGCTGTCGCCATAGCAAGGCGCATGGGGGGTGAATGGCTGGAACATGGCGATTCGGTCAGGTTTTTGAGAATGTGGTCTGTTCCGAGTATACCGTGCGGGCGGATAGCGAGGCAAACCGGGGTTGGGGAGCCAATGGCCTTGTCGCGGCCGCAAAAGAAAATCCGCCTCACAACGGAGGCGGATACACGGAATTTCTCCTGCCAGATGAGCCCCCTGGGACTCGAACCCAGAACCCGCGGCTTAAAAGGCCGCTGCTCTGCCAATTGAGCTAGGGACCCGCAACATACTCAAGATCACTATAGCACACCGCAGCAGGGTAGAGCAAAAATGCGGCGACGAATCAGCCGGCGACAAGCCTATGACTGGGGCGGCGCCGTCACATACACGGGCGGCGCTTCGACGCCATCCTGAGCCGGCCCGGCAGAGGCGACAATCGCGACTTCACCGGCGGGCAGCGGCTCCGGCGGCTGGTAGGCCCACTGACCGCGGGAGTCGGCTACGAGACTCGCCACCGTCAAGCTGTTCACCTTCACGTTGACCCCGCTGACGGGCTGGGCCAGCCCCAACAACACCGGCCGTCCACTGGCCAACACCTCGCCTTCTCTGGGAGAAAGCAATATCGGCGGATATGTCGCCGCGCCGATCGCGCCCAACCCGCTCTCGGTGCGGCTGATCGCCTCGCCCAGATTGGTGCGCACTGTCAACTCGGCTTCCGTCGCGGGCGTCGAACGCGCCGGCGCGGCAGAGGTCAGCCACATCTGCCAGCCGCCGTCGAGACGAGCGTTTACATAGCGCAATGCAGCTTCGCCGCGCCAAGCCGATACCGTGGCGTGCGGGGTGGCGCGACCGGTCAGGACCAGCGCACCGTTGCGCCCCCAGGAAGCCGCGCCGGTCAGCGCCAGCGGGATGGTCGGTTCGACGCCGGGCAATACCGATTCTGCGCCTTCTACGGCTTCGAGAACAACAAACGCCACGGGCGGCGACTCGGCGACAATCTCGCCCTGGGGGTCCAACGCCGCCGCACGCGCCACATACACGCCCGGTTCGATTTCGGCCTCCGGCGTGATACGCCACTCCTCGCGTGTATCCGCCACCCCTTCTGCAATCTGACGATTGTCCAGATAGAGGCGCACGCGCATCCCCGGCAAGCCGCTCCCGACAAAAGTAATGCGACCGCCGCGCAACCTTGCCGCCGGTGTGGGAAAACGGATGGAAGGCGTCGCCAGCGACACCGGCCCTTCCTCGTCCGCGGCCAGCACCGTGATCACGACAGGAGAAGCGGCCGACACAACGTCGCCCTGGCTGTCAAGCTCGGTCAACGAAAGCGCCTGCTGTCCTGCCGCCAAGCTCGCCTCCAGGGCAAGCGTCCACAACCCGCGCGCATCCGCCGTCGCCACGCCGAGCAGCGACTCGGTTTTGTCGCCGGGTGAAGAATCAGCGACCTCTTCGGACGCCGGGATGCGCTGGGCGCGCACCTCGACCCGATTGCCCGGCCGTGCGGTGCCGCTCAATACGGCGACGGCTTCCATCGGAGCCACGCTATTGGGGCCGATCGACGCCAGCGTCAAGGGCAGATCAGCCGCCAGACCGCCTGCCGCGTCTTCCGGCATGACATCGGGCGCGTCGCCGGTTTCGTCTGACGGAGCGACGGTCGGCATGCTCGCCGCTGCAGGCGACTCTTCTCCGCTCTCCGGCACAACAGCGCCGCCCTCATCCGGCATGAACGGCCCGGCTGCGGTCCAGCCTGCCCCTCGATTGCGCTGCGGATCGACCAACGTTCCGAGCAGCAACGCGATAAAAAGCAGGACGATCAGACCGACTTTCCAGCGGTCGATGCGCCAGTCAAAATAGGGCGGCTTATCAAAAAAGCTGCGAGACATTGAGCGCCACTCCTATTTGGCGGCTTTGCGGCCTGCGAGTTCCGCCGCCTGAGCAATCCAATGCTCGAAGTTCGGCTCATCCCCGGCCACTGCAATCGGAAAGAGATCGTGTAATTCGGCAGGCGTCGCGCCGGCCAACTGCTCATACGTGCAGATGCCCGCGCGGAAGAGCGTGCGCGCCCCCACCGGGCCGATGCCGATAATCTTGGTCAGATCGTCCGGCGGGGGTCCATCATAGCCGGCGCTCTGCCGGCCGTTCTTCTGCGCCAACTGGCGCGCTTGCTCCTGCCAATCCTCGATGTTGGAGCCGGGATAGGCGTTTGTAGCGGCGCGCAGCGCCTCCTCGTCGCTCTCTGCGATCTGATGCCAGGTGTAGATGCCAGCGCGGTACAGCCGCCAGCGGTAGACGTCGCCGATGCCCTTGATCTTGGTTAAGTCATCCGGGTAATTTGAGGATCGTTCGAGGTAATCCGAGCGGTAGTCACGATTGGGGGCGACTTCGGCGGGCGTATAACGGCTCGATAAGCTGGCGGCAAGCTGTTCCAGCGATTCGGAAGAGCGCTTAGGCGGTTCTTCCCAAGCGGAGCCGGCGTCTTGTGCAGAGGCCGGCGCAGTCGCTGCGATTGGTTTAGCGGGCGCGGCGCGAGCCGCTCTAATCTCGTCACCGCCGCCGGAAATCTCAGCCCTGCTTGGCCGATGCGTCTCGACCGCCTCTTCCTCTTCCGGCTCCTCACTCTCCAGAAAGACGCCGGGGCTGTGGTAATCCGACTCCTCCCATGCCGGCGTCCGTACCGACGCGGGCCGCATCTCGTCCATCAGTCGCTTCTGCTCGCGCAGTTGCCCCTCCAGTTCGCGCACGCGCTCATCGCGCAGCTTCATGCGCTCGCGGCGGAAGTGCAGCCACTCCCACAGCGTAGAAGCGGCAAACCCAAGCAGAAAACCGGCCAGGACAAACCACAGCAGTCTCATTGTCATGAGCAAGTTTCCTCCGGTTGTCGCCCAAAGTATGTGGCTTATATCAAGGGTCTGTCCCCGCCTTGCGGCGGAACGAAATGCGGCATTTACTTTCGGCGGAGCGCAGCGCGCCTTGCGCTTGACCATCGCAGGCTTGTGCGCAGGCGCTGCGCCGCGCCCCTGGAAGCCGCCCGGATTCAGCGCCCCGGCTGAGCGGGCGTCGCATGCACTGTGTTGGGAGCTATCATACACCGGAGGATTCACTAGTGTCAACGCAAGCGCTGAACATAATTCCGCGACCTCGCTAGACGCGGCGCGAGACGCCTGCCGGACATCAGCCCAAACGGCGCTGCCTCGCCGCTTCAAAGAGGATCACGGTCCCCGCCATCGCTGCGTTCAACGATTCCGTCCCGCCCTGCATAGGGATGGCGACAGGCACAGCCGCCCGCCGCGCTTCAGAACTTGGACCCGCCGCCTCGTTGCCGATGATCAGTGCGGACGGCTGCCGCCAATCCGCTGCGTCATAAGCCAGATCGGCCCCCGCCTCCGCCACATAGACATGCTGCACCGGCGACAAAGCCGCCCACACCTCGTCCCAGACTGCGCACGTCCGCAGCGGCAACCGGAAATGCGCTCCCATCCCGGCGCGCAGCGCCTTGTCATTAAACGCATCCACCGCGCCGGGTGCGAAGAGAGCCAGGTCGGCGCCCGCGGCCTCGGCGCTGCGCAACAGCGTGCCCGCGTTGCCGGGGTCGGCCACGCCGTCCAAGATGAGCGCCAGCGTTGGCTCTGCAGGCAGCGGCAGACGCGGCATGGCGATCACAGCCGAGATCCCTTGCGGCGTCAACGTCTCCGCCAGTGAAGAAAAGACAGCGGCGGATACGGCGACGCATTCCACGTGCGCCGCATCTAGGTCGCGCAATAGGGTTGCTGCCTGCAAGCCGGCCTCGGCCTGCTCCGGCACATAGAAGACGAGTTCAGGCGTCATCCCGCTGGAAAGCGCGTCGCGCACCAAACGCACGCCCTCGATCAGGATGCGTCCGGCGGCATAGCGACGCCGCTTGCGCTGCAGGCTGCGCGCCTCCTTCACGCGGGCGTTGCTCATACTCGTAATCACGGCCATGACTGCGGCTCCAAATAAAACGGCAGGAGCCGTGCGGCCCCTGCCGTTGCTGTCTGCCGGTACAGCTTGCCATCTCCCGGACACGGAGCAGATGACGTCGGCTAGTCCAGGTTCGTCTTCGCCAGTTCCACCAATTTACCGAAGGCGGCGGCATCGCGCACGGCGATGTCGGCGAGGACTTTGCGGTCTACCTGGACATTCGCCTTCTTCAAGCCGTGAACGAACCGGCTGTAGCTCAGGCCGTTCAGACGCGTCGCCGCATTGATGCGCGTGATCCACAGGCGGCGGAAATCTCGCTTGCGATTGCGGCGGTCCCGATAGGCATAGAACAGGGACTTGAGCATGGCCTCATTGGCGCGGCGGAACAGCTTGGAACGCGTGCCATATTGGCCTTTTGTGAACTTGAGAACCTTCTTATGCCGCTGGCGGGCATATACCTTAGGTCTCGATCTCGGCATTTCAGTCTCCTTCCGTGATGGCGGACCCGGCAAGAACCAGGTCGCTTTGGGAGCCGGTCACGTACTTTGATTTTCGCTAACTCGACAAAGGCGCCGGCGACAGCCGGAACCCAGGCCCTGCAGGCCAGGCGCTACTGCTTGACAGCCTTCCCGGCAATGGCCTTCACCATCTTAATATTCGCCTTGACCTCGCTGGGCACGGCATGGCGGAAGTCGCTGATGACGCTGCTGTTCTTCTTGCGCCGCAAGTGACTGCCGCCCGCTTTCATGCGCATCAGCTTGCCCTGCTTAGTCAGGCGAAAACGCTTTGCTGCACCTTTGTGCGTCTTCATCTTCGGCATTGCGTTGCCTCCTCTAGTTTATGCCTAACTCGTCTGTGTCCGGCAGACATAGAAAAACGGGCTGTCGCCCGTCGCAAACACTGCTTCGGTTCCGAACGGTGAACCCTGATCCCCTAGACCGGACTCAGCAGCATCACCATGCTGCGTCCATCCAACATCGGGCGGGATTCGACTGTGACGATTTCCGACATCTCGTTGGCGACCCGCTCCATCAGTTCTTGCGCCACCTCAGGATGGTAGATCTCGCGGCCGCGGAAGCGAATGCGCACACGCACTTTGGCCCCTTCCTTGGCGAACTTGCGAATCTTGCTCAACACCACCTGAATGTCGTGCTCGTCCGTCTTGGGTCGCAGTCGCACCTCTTTGATCTCGATCTGCTTCTGCGCCTTGCGCGATTCCCGCTCTCTCTTCTGCTTCTCGTACAGGTACTTACCGTAATCCATCAACCGGCAGACCGGCGGATTCGCGTTCGGAGCGACTTCGACAAGGTCCAATTCGTTCTCTTCGGCTACTGCCAGCGCATCACGGGTGGACATAATGCCCAGTTGCTGCCCGTCAGCGCCGATGACGCGAACTTCCCTAGCCCGAATGCCCCGATTGACACGGGTGTTATCTTGCGCAGGCGATCTCAAACTTGTTCTCCAGATTATCCATTTCTCCTTAGATGAGTTGTACCCAGCTGACTGCCGGCCGCTCAGGGCGCTTACTTCGGCAAAATCAGCCCCAACAGTATATCATCCGGTTTCACAGCCGTCAAATCGGTGCAAGATATTCTGGCGACGCTTAGGGCGCGGCCGAGTCATGCGGTCGCGCCCTGTCTTTCGCCTCTGGCAGTTAGTCGCCAAATCCTGCAATGTCCTATGCAGGCTTCGTCGTCGCCTATAGCTCGCTCGAACGCGCGGCGATGCGCGACTGTACGTGTGCGATGAACTCGCCCGCCGGCATGTCGTTGCGTCGCTCGCCGTCGCGACGCCGCAGCGAGACGGTCTCGTTGGCGATCTCTTGATCGCCCACCACCAGCATGTACGGCGCCTTCATCAACTGCGCATTGCGGATCTTGGCGTTCATGCGGTCCGAACTCAGGTCCGCCTCCGCCCGAATGCCGGCGTCCTTCAGTCGGCGCTCCAGCCGGACGGCATACTCGTGATGCGCGTCGGTGATAGGGATGACCACCGCCTGCCGCGGGGCCAGCCACACCGGGAAGTTGCCCGCATAGTGCTCGATCAGGAAGCCGATCATGCGTTCATGCGTGCTCAACGGCGCACGGTGAATGCACAGCGGCGTCTCCTCTACCCCATCGCGATTGGTAAAGGTGAGATCGAATCGCCCCGGCTGCGCAAAGTCCACCTGGTTGGTCGCCAAGGTAAACTCGCGGCCGATAGCGCTCCAGATCTGCACGTCGATCTTCGGCCCGTAGAACGCGGCTTCGTCCGGGACCTCTACGAAGGGGATGTTGCCGTTACGCATGGCTTGGCGCACCATCTCCTCGGTCTTGAGCCAGAGCCGCTCGTTGTCCACGTACTTTTTGCCCAACCCGCGCGGGTGGTGCGTGCTCAGCCGCATCACATAGCGCTCGACGTCGAACAGCTCGAAATAGCGCTCATACAACCGAATCACGCCCATGAACTCCTGCTCGAACTGCTCCTCGGAACAATAGATATGGGCGTCGTTCATCTGCATCGAGCGCACGCGCATCAGGCCGAACAACTCGCCGCTCTTCTCGTAGCGGTAGCATGTGCCGTACTCGGAGAGGCGCACAGGCAACTCACGATAACTGCGCGGCCTGCTCCCGAACAGCTTGTGGTGCATGGGGCAGTTCATCGGCTTTACATAGTAGCGCACGCCCTCCAGTTCCATCGGCGGGTACATGCTCTCGGTGTAGTAGGGCAAGTGCCCGCTGCGCACGAACAGGTCTTCCTTACTGAGATGCGGCGTGCGTACGCGCTGATAGCCCGCTTCCGTCTCCACCTCTTTGGCAAGCGCCTCAAGTTCGTCAATCAGCACGGCGCCGTTGGGCAGCCACAGCGGCAGTCCTGGCCCCACCTCGTCGTCGAAGACAAATATCTCCAGGTCGCGGCCCAGCTTGCGGTGGTCGCGCTTCTTGGCCTCCTCCAGCATCTCCAGGTAAGCGTTCAGCTCTTTGCGATTGCGCCACGCCGTGCCATAGATGCGCTGCAACATGGGGTTGGCCTCGTCGCCGCGCCAATACGCCCCAGCTACGCTCATCAGCTTGAACCCGTCCGGCGGAATTTGGCCGGTATGCTCCACATGCGGCCCGCGGCACAGGTCCTCGAAGGAGTCCTGCTTATAGGTGCTGATCACCTGACCGCCCTCGACCTCATTGCCGTACTCGTCGATCTGCCCCTGAGCCAGCCCGTCGATCAATTCCAGCTTATAAGGCTGATCGCGGAAGATCGCCCGCGCCTCGTCTGCACTGACCTGGCGATAGATGAAGGGGTGCTTGCCGGCGATGATCTGGCGCATGCGCTTCTCGATCTGTTCCAGATCCTCCGGCGAAAACGTGCGCGGCTTGCCGTCCTCGTCCTTGCCCAAGTCAAAGTCATAATAAAAGCCGGTATCGATCGGCGGGCCAATCGCGATCTTGGCCTCCGGATACAGCTCGAGTACAGCCTCCGCCATAACATGCGCGGCGCTATGCCGAATCTTGTAGAGTTGCTCGGACTCCGCTCGTTCTTTGTCGCTCATATACCGCCTCCATCTAGATGGCTCAAAACGGCAAGCCCCAACCTTATGCTCGCCTAATACTTGGCTGCCTAACCCAATTCACCGCCCAGCCATGCCGCCGCCCACCACGTCAACAGCGTCAGATGGCGCATGCCCGGCCCCAACGGCGCTTTCAGCATCCACTCCTCCAGCCGGTGTGCGCTGCCCCCTTCGGTAACGCCCACGCAAACCGCCGGGATGCCGCGGGAGAGCGGGATGTTGGCGTCTGTGCTGCTGATGCGCAGGTCCGGCGCGCCCTGATAGCCGACATCTTGCAGCGCCGACAACGCCGCCTGCACCAGCGGATGCGCCGCGTCGATGCCGCCCGGCGGACGGTCCCCGATCACGCTCGCCTCCACCTGCACATCACGCCGCGCCCATTCGGGCGTCTGATAATCCTTCACGATCGCCAGCACGTCGTCGACCGCTTTGGCAAGCGCCTCCGGCTCTTCGCTGCGCAGGTCCAGTTCCAGCATCGCCTCCTGCGCAATCGTGTTGACCGACCGGCCGCCGCTGATGCGGCCAATATTGAAGGTCGTCCGCGGCGTTTCGGGCACGCGCAGCCGCGACAGGTCCGCCGCCAGTTGCACCAACGCATGGACAGCGCTAGCCGTGCCGAAATCGCTCCAGCTATGCCCGCCCGGCGCGTACGCCGCAATGCGATAGCGTCGCGAGCCAAGCGCGCGATGCACCACGCGGCCCAACCCCATTCCTTCGATTACCACGGACGCGCCGATGCGATCGCCCAGCCGGTCTACCGCGCCGCGCATGCCGCGCAGGTCGCCTAGCCCCTCTTCGCCGCTGTTAGCGACCAGCCAGATGTCGACCGGCGGCGCGGGCAATTGCGTCAATAGCTCCGCCAGCGTCAACAGCGCGGCCACGCCCGCCGAGTTGTCGCCGATGCCGGGCCCGCAGATGCGATCTTTCGCCTCGTCGACGCGCACGCTCAGATCGGTATTGGCTGGAAACACCGTGTCGGTGTGCGCACTGACAAGCAGCGCAGGCGCTTCGCGCCGTCCGGGAACACGAGCATACACGTTGTACAGCGCGTCCTGGTCGACGTCCGCCAGCTTCAATTGGGCAAAGCGCTTCTGCACCCAGTTGGCGCGCACCGCCTCAGCCCCTGTCGGAGCCGGGATCTGCTGAACCTCGACGCTCAGCGCGGCCAGTTGCTCGACGCGCTCCAGGCAAGACGCCGCAGCGGTCAATACTTGCGGATAGGCAGCAAATTGCTCGATCATCTCACCGCTCCCGTCTGGCTGGCAGATCAAGTGTCTAAGCCCAAAAACAAAAAAGCCCCGTCCCTCATGGGACGAAGCAATTCTTCGCGGTTCCACCCATGTTGCCGCCGCAGCGGCCACTTGTGGGGCTGATAACGGAGCCTGCCGGGACAGCATACTGGCTTGCAGCGTTCCGCTGTCCGCTCCCAGGCGGTGTTCCGGGCACGTCCTGCGGCAACTCTCAGCCAGTGATTGCCGCTCTCTGCCAAGACGCTTGACCCCGTACTTGTCCTGGTCAACGCGTTAATTGATGCGTTAATCGATTCAGATACCAGGTGGGAGATACTGGACTTGAACCAGTGACCTCTACGATGTCAACGTAGCGCTCTAGCCAACTGAGCTAATCCCCCAAAGCAACGATCATCTTATCACAGAATCCGACGCCGTGGCAAATCCCTAATTCGGAAAAACGTAGCCTGTCGGCCCGCCGCTCATCTCCTGGACATCGGCCTGCGTCTGCACCATGTGGCGCAACAACGCCGTCTCCAAAGAGAGCAAGTACCGCTCCCGCGCCAGCATCTCCGGCACGTGCGACATTTCCAACAGCGCCTGCTTTTCCTCGTTATCGACCTGAAGGGCGATGGCGACGAGCAAGGCAAGCGTCGTCGGATCTTCCGGCAGCCGGTCCAGCCGAAGCTCGTTATTGCTCGCTTCGCTGAGCAGTTCGACATACTCCAGCACCTTAGGCCGCAACCGGCGCGCCAGTTGTTCCGCCAAACGCGTGCCGCCATTGGCGACCGGGTACTGCTTTACCTTCGCCGTCAGGTAGGCGCGGCTGCGGTCGAGTTCTAGAATGCGAAAACGCTTCGTGCCCACCGTCGTGATATTCATCCGCCCGCCGTCCAGCCGGTCAACGCGTGTGATGCGCGCCGCCGTACCGACCAGGCGCGGCGTCGCCGGCCCGCCGACTTCCTGCCCTTCGTCGATCAATACCACGCCGAAAGGCCGTTTCTCGTCGATGCAACGGCTGATCATCTCGCGGTAACGCGGCTCAAAAACATGCAGCGGCAGAACCATTCCGGGGAACAGCACCACGTTGAGCGGAAAGAGGGGCATCTCCATCGTCACTGTCCCTTGATCCTCAGCCTGTTCATCCTGAATGTACCGCCTATGCGAATTGCGATGTTCTGTTTCCACAAACTCACCTAATCCATTCCAACAGGCGTGCATCTAAGCCATGCAGCGCCGCTTCCAATTACAAATCCTCAGCGTTTTCTTCCATGCCGTCCAGCGCGGCATCCGCCTTCATAAACTCACGCAAGACGGTTGTAGCGTAGGCGCCTTTCGTTAGGCTGAAGCGCACCAGCACGCCCTCGGCGCGGCTCCGGACCTCAAGGTCGGTCACAAGAAGGCGTCCCAACCGTCGCGTACCGTTGACGCGCGCCCGTCCGAAATCCTCCATCGTCAGCCCGGACTGCGCCAAAATCTTTGCCTCCAACTCGCCCGCCTCCGCCTGCGCCGCCCACATCGCCGGCCCATAGATCGGCGCCGTAAAGCTAATCTCCTGCGCCTGGTAACGCGGCTGCTCTTGGGCAAGTTCGACGACATCGAACAGGCCGCCGGTGGCGTACTTCTTGGCGACATCCCCGGCCAGCAGCCGGTCAAACGCGCCCATGCCAACCCGCTCGGCCAAATAGCGGTTGCACAGATAGCTCTGCACGCTGGACACGAGGAATTGGCGCAGCCACTTATCCCGTTTCTTCAGCGCACCCTGCAGAATCGCCAGACCCTGGGCGACATTCGCACCCTCTCTGCCCATGCGCTGCGGTCCGAAATAGTTGGGCAGCCCCTGGGCAACCAGCCGCTCGGCAACGCGCCCGCAGCGCTCCAGACATTCATCCGCCGCGCAATCGGGTTCGCTGACGACAATCTCGAAACGGTTGCCCAACAGGTGACCGGTCTTCAGCTTGTTGCGATGACGCCGCACCCAGTTGACTTGTACGCCCAGGGCATCGCTTAGTCTGGCGGCGACGGCCTCGTCCGCTATCCCCGGCTGGGCGCCCAAGTCGAGGCTGAAGGTCTGCGTCGTGCGTGCATTCTTGTCCTTCAACCCGGCATGCCCGATCTGTGACCGTTTCAGGCTGAAAAGCCGGGCGCAGGCCGCCTCCACCTCTTTGGTGGTCAGGCCGGTACGCGTGATGTTAACGTAGAGATGCTGCCCCGACCCTTGCGGCTCGTAGAGCGGAATCTCCTCGACCACGAAATGCTCCGGCTTAGCGCGCAGCCTGCCGCCGATTCCGGGCAAATCATCCGTTGCGTATGGCAACGCCATCTCGATTGAAAAGTCTAGCATGGTTGTCTTTTCAGGGAAGGAAGGCGGGTTCCAAAACCGCAGCGCAATGCCGGGCGCGCCCGCCCCAACGAGGACTATACGAAAAGGCGGCTAACTAATTTCGCCGTGTTCTGCGCTGTTCAAAAAGATCATATGGTAGGCAAGCCCGCCGCCGCTCTTGCCGCCGAAAACGAAGCCGGCGGCCTCGGCCATACGCCGCACGGCGCCGGGGGCCATATAGGACGGGCTGAGCCGCTCATCGCTGATCGCCAGCCGGCCGTCGGGCTTCAACACGCGTCTCACCTCGCCAAGCGCCTGCACCTTATCCGGCAGTTCGCCCAAAGCAGAGATGATTACGGCCAGATCGACCGACTCATCCTCTAGCGGCAGATCGGCGACCGAGCGGTGATGCAGCCGCACCCGGTCCGCCAGCCCCGCCTCGATTAGCCGCTTCTCGGCCAAGTCGAGCAAAGGGCGCTGAATATCGACGGCGTGCACCACGCCCTCCGCGCCGACCATGCGCGCCATCTCCGCGGTAAACAGGCCGCTGCCGCAGCAAAGGTCCAGCGCCGTCATGCCGGCGCGGAAGCCGTACAGCCCAAGCGTCTCGCCGGGGTTGCGATAGGCCAGGCGCAGCGGATTGTCCAACGTCGCCGCCAGTTGGTGCGGCATTGGCCGCGGCTGCCGCAGCCAGCCGGCGCGCACGCCGACCTGGAAGCCGGTCACAAAGCCTGCCCCGCCCGCAATCAAATTTGTAAGTATTCTGAGTGCGCCGATCATGTGCCGCTCACGTATGGTGTCTAGGCCCGCTGTTCGACGGGCGGCGGAAACCGGATCTTCAAGGCGCCGTTGGCGAAGACCGCGCCGCTCGCCTCGCGCTGCGCCAGTACGCTGGGCAAAAGCAGTTCGCGCTTGAAGTTGCCGATTGTCAGGAATAACTCGTCGCCGCGCTTGGTGAGCTTCACCTTGTGCAGTTCGACCTGCGGCAGCGGCAGCTTGAGCACGAAATCGTCGCCGTCCTCCTCAATGGCCTGCGCTTGCCCGACAAAGAAAATCTCGCCCGGATCGCGCTCTCCGAACAAGCTGGCGGCGAGTTCGTCTAGTTGCTCAATGCCGACCATCTCCGTATCGTACCACGGCGAGCGGAAGATTGGCAGCGGGAAAAATTCGCGCTCGATGTCCGCCAAATAGCGCGCCTGTATCTCCTGCAGACGGCGCAAGTACGGGTCGTCGCTCGGCTGCTCGACGCGCACCTCGCCCGTCTCGCGGCTGACCAGGCCGGGCAATATGCGGTTGACCATCACCGCGTCGACCGGGTAGCCGAAGAGCGACAGATAGGTAACGGCGCGCGCCCCCTCTTTCAGCACCATCTTCTCCGGGTTGAGCACTACGCGATAGCTGGTGATCTGCGGATCGCTGAGCACGCCTTGCAACTCGCGCACCCCGTCCACCAAGTTGTTCAGCCCGGCGATGGCGTCCCGCTCCGGCACAAAGCGGCGCAGCAGCATCGACGTCAGGCGCAGCGTCGTATCGCCCCAACCCGCCACGCGCCCTGCATACCACTGGAACGATTCGGGCACGCTCAACAGACGGATGGTCTCGCCCGTAGGCGCAGCGTCCACGATCACACGGTCAAAGTTGCCCTCGCGCGCCTGCCGGTAGATGTGCAGCAGGCTGACCACTTCCTCCATGCCGGGCAGGACGGCCATCTCTTCGGCCACCGCCTTGCTCATTCCCTGCTGGCGCAGCGCATGGCCGACGTAGTCCTGCATCTTGCCCCAATGCCGGCGAATCTCGTCCAGCACGTTGATCTCTTGGGCGAATAGATTGGGCGCGACTTCCTCCGGCTCGCCCGAAAGCGCGACGTCAAGGCTGTCAGCCAGGCTGTGGGCAATGTCCGTGCTCACGGCCAGCGTGCGGTAGCCAAGCCGTGCGCAGCGCAGCGCCGACGCCGCGGCGATGGTCGTCTTGCCGACCCCGCCCTTGCCCAAGTACAAGATGATGCGCACAGATGACCCGCCTCTCTCCTCAACCACGCCGTTTGAACAGCGCCCAGGCAGCGGCAAGCGTCGCCAGCGCGCCGGCCCCCGCCACATACGCCGCCGTCCGGCTCAGACCGTACCAACCGCGGATTTGCCACCAAAACATCGGCGTTTTCAGCCAGTAGAGCGAGCTCAGCGGCCAGTGATGCCCGACCTGCACCGCATATTTGCCCATCTGATTGCGCGGGCTCCACACTGCGATATAACAGCGCCCGCTCACCAACGTCCGCGTGTCGATCACCGGTCCGGGGTAGTAGTGCGCCCCGGTCAGGCGGTCCCGAACCGGCGTCGCCAGATCGCCGGGCGGCGGCGCGACTACGGCGCTATACCCGGCGGGCAGGTCGAACGGCAGCTTGTGTACATCCGCGCTGTAAGGCAGGCTTTGCGCCGCCACGGCAAACGCAGGGGCGAGGCCGCCGCCGAGCGGCAGCGACGGAATCAGCATCTGGACGCGCAGCCGCTCACCCGCCCGGCAGTTGGCGCTGTACACATGCACTGCGCCGGGCCGCTCCAGCCGGCTGAAGAGCAGCCGTTTGGCGCGGAAGTCGTCAATCTCATAGCTCCGGGTCAGCTCGCCGCCCACATTCTTCGGAAAAAGGGGCAGGCCTCCCGCCCAGTCCTGGCCGACTCCCGGCTGAACAGCTTTGCTCACGCAACCATCCGATCTAACAAATCTAGCAAAGGCGCCGGCGAACGAATCAGTGTCCCGGCGCGCCGCCTCTTCGATAGTGTCGCAGTCTAGCATTTCACCCTAGCCGCGTCAATTTGCCCGCCGATTCGCCCATGTCCGCAGCACGCCCTGCCGAGAACTCGACGCTTTTGACCGCGCATCGCACTTCGTATACGATACCGCTATGAACCATGTTTCGGACAATGCGCGTCCTGTCTTTTCCGTCATCGTTCCCATCTGGAACGAAACGAGCGTCATCCCCGAGCTGTATCGTCGCGTAGTCCAGATCATGGACAGCACGGGCGAGACGTGGGAGATGATCTGCGTCAACGACGGCAGCGTCGACAATTCCCTCGAACTGCTGCTGGCGCTCCACGAAAAAGACCCGCGCGTACGCGTGCTCGACTTCGCGCGCAACTTCGGCCACCAAATCGCCATTACCGCCGGCGCCGACTTCGCCGAAGGCGACGCCGTGATCGTGATGGATGCCGACCTCCAAGACCCGCCCGAAACCATCTTGGACATGATCGCGAAATGGCGCGAGGGCTACGAGGTCGTCTACGCCGTGCGCACCGCTCGTCAGGGCGAAACCAAGTTCAAGCTGTGGACGGCCAGCCTCTTCTACCGGCTCTTACAGCGCATCACCGATGTCAACATCCCGCTCGACACCGGCGACTTTCGCCTCATGGATCGCCGCGTCGTGCTGGCGATGCGCCGTCTGCGCGAAAAGCATCGCTTCATGCGCGGCCTCAGCAGTTGGGTGGGTTTTCGCCAGACCGGCGTCGAGTATGTGCGCGCCGTGCGCTATGCCGGCGAAACCAAGTACCCGCTGCGCAAGATGCTGCGACTAGCCATCGTCGCCATCACCAGCTTCAGCTATCTGCCCCTCCACCTGGCGACCTATGTCGGCTTCGGGCTGGCCTTTCTTAGCTTGGTCGGCATTCTCCTCACCGTGATCCTGCGTCTGTCGGGCAACAACTTCTTCCTAGGTCAAGCCACCACCCTCGTCAGCGTCCTCTTGCTTGGCGGCGTCCAACTCATCTTCCTGGGCATCCTGGGCGAATACCTGGGGCGCATCTACGACGAGGTGAAGAATCGCCCGCTCTACATCGTCTCGCGCGCCTACGGCTTCGTCGGAGAGCCTGGCGCGCCGTTGACCGGCCCCGCGAACGCGACACAGCAAGCGTCCGGCGAGCCCGCAGCCGAGTAGCACGTTCCCTTCCACCACGCCATTAACCTACACGAGAAAGCGAGCGTAGCCATGCCCGACGCACTCCCCGCCCCCGAATTCAGCGCCACCGCCGTCGACGGGCAGACCGTCTCCCTGTCCGATTATCGCGGCCAAAGCCATGTCGTCCTCGTCTTCAACCGCGGCTTTGCCTGACCGTACTGCCGCCGGCATATGGCGCAGTTGCGCCAAGATTTCGACGATTTTCGCAATCGCAACGCTGCGGTTATCATCATCGGGCCGGAAGACGAGAAGGCGTTCCGCAGCCACTGAGAAAAGGAAGGGTATCCGTTCGTCGGGATTCCCGACCCGGACCACCGGATTGCAGACCGCTACGGCCAGGAAGTGCGGCTGCTCAAGCTGGGACGCCTGCCCGCGTTGACCGTGGTTGACATCAACGGCCTCGTCCGTTACACGCATCACGGCAGCAGCATGCAGGACATCCCGGACAACGCCGTCATCCTTGACCTGCTGGACGATCTCAACGAAGAGCCTCGCTCCGCCGAAAACTGATCCCGGCGGGTCTTCACAACGTTTCGCTCTGTGGGCGCGTCTATGGGCGCGCCGTCGTACGCTCAACGGGAAAGTGCATGAACACCGAACAAGTCAACCAGTTGCTCAACCGCTCGGCTCTCTACATCGCCCTACTCGTCGCCTGGGTCGCCATGCTCGGCAGCCTCTATTTCAGCGAAGTCCTCGGCTACATTCCGTGCCAACTCTGCTGGGTGCAGCGCATCTTCATGTACCCGCTGGCCGGCGTGCTCGCCATCGGTCTGCTGCGACGGGACCCCCATCTGCCCCACCTCGTCCTGCCCTTCTCGCTGATCGGCATGGGCGTCTCGACCTATCACTACCTGATCCAAAAGACCGACATCTTCGGTTCCGCTACTGTCTGCCAGACCGGCGTCCCCTGCAGCACGGCTTGGATCAACTGGTTCGGCTTCGTCACGATCCCGTTTCTAGCGCTCGCCGCCTTCTTTCTGATCACCGTCTTTTCGCTCGTGGCGCTGACCGCCGGCGAGCCTGACGCCGACGCCGAGTTGCGTTTCGCCTGGCTGCCCGTGGCGGGCGTCGTCGCCGCCGTCATCCTCGTGTTCGGCGTCATGCGCCTCATGCATGGCGCGTCACAGCCCGCGCTTGCCCTGGCCGATCTTCCCGCCATGAGCCAGGCGCAGGCGCCCACGCCCATCGCCACGCTCAGCGGCGAGACCATCCTGCGCAGCGGGGCTGCGCTGCCGGATGCCGCCCCCGTCTCCGTAAACGGCGAGCTTCTCTATCAGCAGGCTTGCTCTGCTTGTCACGGCCCCGACGCAGCAGGCGTGACGAATCTCGGCAACTCGCTCGTCGAGTCAGAAATCGTCCTAGAACTGTCCGAGGCGGAAGCCCTTGCCTTCATCCGCCAGGGCGTGGATATCGCAGACCCGCGCAACACCAGCGGGCTGGTCATGCCGCCATCCGGCGGTCGCCCCGACCTCAGCGACGACGACCTGCTCGCCATCCTTGCCTATCTGCGCGACGCCGCAGCCCAGCCCGCCGCCGGCGACTAAGCGACCGCCGCACCGCAGGCGCGCAACCCTGGCGCACGCCCCGGCCCCGTCTATTCGCCTCAATAAACTTGGCATCCGTTCCAAAGGGTGCTACATTTCTGCGCATGCTCGATAAGCCCGAAACATCGATCACCGTCTACCATCTCGAAATGCGCAGCCCGGATCACCTGCGGCCTACCACAAGCGCAGTCTCCGGCTTCGAGTTGCGGCGCGCCGCCATTCCCAGCCCGGCCTTTAGCCGTTTCCTCTACGCCGGTGTAGGCGCAGCCTGGAACTGGTATGAACGGCTGGACTGGAACTATGCTCAATGGCTCGCCTATCTGGATCGCCCTGAACTAGAAACCTGGGTCGGCTATCGCCACGGCACGCCCGCCGGCTACTTTGAGCTGGAGCGCCAAGGCGCCGGGAATGTCGAGATCGTCTACTTTGGGCTGCTCCCTGAATTTATCGGTCAGGGGCTGGGCGGCCTATTGCTGACGGAAGCAGTGAAAAAAGCCTGGGCGCACGCCGCATCCAGAGTCTGGCTCCACACTTGCACGCTCGACCATCCCTATGCCCTGCGCAACTACCTGTCGCGCGGCTTCCGCATCTTCCATGAAGAACAGCAAACTGTCTCTCTCCCCAGCCGCCGGGCGGATGTTTGGCCCGATCATTGGAGCAACAATGGCAGATCGCCACTCTTATCCGCCCGCGAGGAGCGATAAATCTACGAAGCGGTCGTTACGCGCCTGGGTCGCCCCCAGGCTGCTCATCGTACTGCTCATCACGGCTTCCTGCGGACGCGACCGCGGCGCAGAGCAAGCCCCCGCCGCGGCTGCGTCGAGCCCCGTAACCGCAACGGAAGCGCCCACGGTTGCGGCGGAAGCGCCCGCCGAACCCGCGCCAACATCCCTGGACAATGAGAACGCCGACGTCACCTCTGCCGGCTTGCCGGACATCGAGACGGCTGCGCCTGCCGCGCCAAGCGCCGTTGACGAGGCTGACTACACCGTTTTCGACAACGGTCTCAAGACCTACGATCTTGTCGTGGGCGACGGGCCTGCACCCATGCCGGGCCAGGTGATCGCGGTTCATTATACAGGCTGGCTGTTGGACGGCGATCAGTTCGCCAGCTCGCTCGACCACGGCGAACCGTACGTCTTTAATCTAGGCATGGGCCAGGTCATCGGCGGCTGGGACCTGGGGCTGATCGGCATGAACGTCGGCGGCAAGCGCCAACTCGTCATCCCGCCCGCATTGGCCTACGGAGAAGAAGGCATGGACGACGTCATCCCGCCCGACGCCACCCTGATCTTCGAAGTGGAACTGCTTGAGGTGCGCTAACCGTCACCTGGTCAGTTGACCAGGTGAAAGACCAATCCACCGTCTAGACGCAAGACTGCCCGTGCGCATAGCGCGAGCGAGTGATTGCTTCTATACAATAGGTTGATACAATAGATCGGAATGCGCGGCTGCGTCCGGGCGTGTCGCGCCGGTAACGCCTCGGCGCCCCTCCAAGGCCTGCCGCCCGCTTTCCGGTATTCGCCCCATCTTGCCACCGGCGTTCGAGGCGTGCTGCGCGCACGTTTGGCGCGCGCGACCTGTGCCCTCTGGAGAAATACAATAATGAAGCTCGCCGCTCGATTACTAGCGATCCTTCTTCTCGCCGGCTTTGTCGTCGCCGGCAGCGCACTTATACCGCTGCAACAGACAGCGGCGCAGTCGACGCCTAGCGCCGATCAATATACCTGGTACAGTGTTGACGACCAGGGCAACGCACAAGTCCATCTCTACTTCTTCTGGTCCCTTACCTGCCCGCACTGCCGCGAAGCGCATCCCTTTATCGAAGCCCTGCCCGAAGAACTGCCGTGGCTGGTTGTCCACCAATACGAACTGACCGAGCAACAGGAAAACGCCTACATGTATGTTGACATGGCCGCATCGTTGGGGCAAGAGGCCATGTATGTGCCGGCGTTCCTCTTCTGCGAGACCATGATCACCGGCTACGGCTCGGCCGATACCACCGGCGCCGAGATCAAACAGCAGTTGATCGATTGTCAGGCAGCCGCCCAGGCCGAAGCCGTAGCCGCAGCCCCGCCCGCCCAGGCCGAAGCCGTAGCCGCAGCCCCGCCCGCCCCGGCCCAGGAGGATGAAGCGGCCGCTGTCGACCCCGTGGCTTCTGTCTCAGAAGGCGGCGCGCCCGCAGCCGCCGATAGCGCTCCGGCCGTCGAGACCGAAGCCATGTTGGCGATCCCCCTCATCGGCGAAATCAACGCAGCCGGCCTCTCCCTGCCCGTCATGACCGCGGTCATCGCCGGTCTGGATGCGTTCAACCCCTGCGCCTTCTTCGTGCTCATGTTCCTGCTCAGTTTGATGGTGCACGCCCGAAGCCGCGGCCGCATGCTTTTGATCGGCGGCATCTTCGTTCTGTTCTCCGGCCTGATCTACTTCGTCTTCATGGCGGCCTGGCTTAACGTATTCCTCTGGATCGGCGAACTGAAGCTGATCACGACGCTGGCCGGCATCGTGGCGGTCGTGATCGCGCTGATCAACATCAAGGACTTCTACTGGTACAAACAGGGCGTCTCCTTGACCATTCCCGAAAGCGCTAAACCGGGCCTCTATGCCCGCATGCGCAACCTGGTGCAGGCCGGGTCGCTCGGGGCCATGCTCGTCAGCACCGTCCTCCTCGCCATCGCCGCCAACAGCTACGAGCTTCTCTGTACCGCCGGCTTCCCTATGGTGTATACGCGCATCCTCACCATGGAGGAGCTGCCGCCCCTCGTCTACTATGCCTACCTGGCCGCATACAACCTCATCTACATTGTGCCGCTGCTGGCCATCGTCGTCGTCTTCAGCATCAAGTTCGGTTCGCGTCGACTGTCCGAGCATGAAGGCCGCGTGCTTAAACTGGTCTCCGGGCTGATGATGCTCTTGCTGGGCGTCATGTTGATTGCAGCGCCGGAAGCGCTCGGCCAGGTCGGGCTTTCGGTCGGGCTGCTCGCCGGCGCCCTGGTTGCGGCGCTCATCCTAGTATGGATCGACAAGCAACGGCGTCCTGCACCGCCCCCCGCCCCTGCCAAGCGCAAGGCCAAAGCGCGCTGATCGCAGCACGGGGAAACAGCTCGCTAACCCGCCAAGACAAAAAAACTGCCGGGAAGCCGCGGCTTCCCGGCAGTTTTCATTTGCCCTGACGTAAGGCTATCCCCCCGCTTGACCGGCCCCTACTCCCAATAGACATAGACAGCAGGACTGTTCGGCCCGCCCTTCTCACTCCACTGGAAGATGCGCCAGGCGTCATACGGGCTGAGGTTGATGCAGCCGTGGCTGCGCGGGCGGCCAAAGGCGTCGTGCCAATAGGCCGCGTGCAGCGCATAGCCGCTGTAGAAGTAGCAGGTCCACGGCACTTCTTCGAGGTAGTAATAGCCGCCTGTAGCAGCCGATCCGCCCGCCATCTTGCGCGAGCGCAGCCGCCACCACGTGCGGAAAACGCCCTGCACCGTAGGCGTCGCCGCCATGCCGGTCGCAACCAACGCGGCGTACACGGGACGATCTCCTTCGTATGCCACAGCCGTCTGCTGCCGCAGGTTAACGCCCACCCACAGTTCATCCGGGCGGATGGCCGACGGCCGCGACCGCAACCGAGCCACGCCCACCGAGGCGCCGTATACCCAACGGTTCTCGCCGATGCGATACCACAACGACCCGCCCGCCGTCGCCGTCTCCAGAACGGCAAGCGGCTGGTTGTGCTGCACCACGTCGATCACCGGGTTATCGGCGGACACGCCGGGCGCAGCCCGCACATTCAGCGAGGACGAAACGACCCAGCCCACAGGCAGACTCCACACGCCAGGATCGCCGGCGGCCTGGCCTTGCCCCGCAGGCAACAGCCTGATCCAGCCGCCGTGCACCCAGCGCTCATCGCCGATACGATACCAGGTCGCGCCGCTGTACAACGCCTCCTCGTAGATCGTCACCGTTGCGCCGTAGCGCAGCCGGTCCACCGGCGGGTTATCGGCGGAGACGCCGGGTCGGGAGCGCACGTTGAGCACGCTAGCCGTCACAACGCCTTGCCGCGTCGTTCCCGGCGGCGGCGGGGGCGGCGCATCGACCAGTCGCACCCACCCGCTGTGCACCCAGCGCCCCGTGCCGATGCGGTACCAAGGAACGCCCGCTACGGGCGTCTCCTCATAAATCAGCACCTCGCTGTTGTAGCGCAATTGCGCGACGACGGCGTATTGCGTGCCCGGCCCGCTGCGCACATTGAGCACGGATGCCACCACCACCCCGCGCCGCACCTCGTCTGGAGGAGGGGGCGGAGGCGGCGGGGGCGGGGGCGGCGGGGCAGGCTCGCCGATCTCGACGCCGCGCAGTTCCGAAGTCGTGATGGCGGCAGTTGAGCTGGCGGGTATCCAGTCGTAGCTGCCCGTCTGATACCAGAGTTGGCCGCCGACCTCGACTTCTTGTCGCACCGCCAAATAGGTCCCCAGGGCGAGATAGCGCGACACCACAATGCCGCCGGGCTGCGTGTATGTGCGCGCCCACGCCCACATTGGCCGCACATAGGCATACGGCAGCCATTCGGGCAGGTTGGCGTCGAGCGTACCCGCCTCTATCGGCGCAGAGATGGCGCCGGCTGTCATACCGCCCACCGGCGGCTGCGGCGTCTTGGCGCTCTCTGGGTCTTCTAGCGGCGGCGAAACCTCCAACGGAAAGACGCCCAACGGCACAATGCGGTAATCCTCGGCGTCGACCAGGTCGACATGAACGCGATACGGTCCGGGCTTGCGATATGAAAACAGCCACTCGCCGCGTGCGGACGCCTCGCCGGTCTCACCGTTATGCGGCGTCCACCAACGAATGTTGCCCGCGCCGCCGTCGATGCGCACCCGATGCCACGGCTGCACATCCTCTAGCCCGGCTTCGACCGCAATCTCCAAGGGCTTGCCCGGTTTCGGTCGCGCCCGAAACAGCGTCAATGCGGGGTAGTCGTCCGCCGCCGACAAGTCCGAGTCATCTTCTCCGGCGATGGCGGAGGTCGTCAAATCCCCCCAGGTCAGCGTGGCGACATACGGCCCAGGCCCGGCATAGGCATGCTCGGCCAGGACCAACGTATTCTCCGTCGCCCACGTATCCGCCGTCGGCGCGCAGATTTGCCCGAGGTCCAGGGTCTCGCCATCTCCGGTTTGCAACTTGGCGAAGCCGCAGGCGCCGGCGCGGTCATCACGCGGCGCGGGGAAAAGCAGTTGAAACTGGAAGGCGCCGGCTTGCTCCGTCGGCACTGCGCGCAGGCGCGCCGTCATCTCCATTTGTTCGTCTCCTTCGCCGGCCCGCCGCAGCCAGGTTTCCCCACGCAAGGGGGTCATCCGGCTCGAACGGACCTTCAATCAACAAGGGTTGCCAATCTTGTGCGCAATAATTTGCACAGATTGCCATATCACTTGTTAATATTGACGATAAGAGACGGCAAAAGTTACTATGAATCTTGCGGATGCGCCGCCGGATCGCCAGGAAGATTGCGGATACGGCGGCGGAGATCTGCTACATATGGCGCGCCGGGCTGTCCCACACGTCCGGGTTGACGATATCGGGCGGACGCTCGCCGCGGAAAAAGGCGAGCACGCGCTCGACGGCCAGCTCCTCGATGCGCACGCGCCCCTCCACGGTCAGCGTGGCGCTGTGCGGCGTCGCCACGATCAGCGGATGATTGCGCAGCCGCGATCCGAGTTCCGGCGGTTCCGGGTCGAACACGTCGATGCCGGCGCCGGCCAGCTTGCCCGAATCAACGGCGTCGAGCAGCGCCTCCGCATCGACTAGCGGCCCGCGCGCCAGGTTGAGCAGAAACGCGCCTTGTTTCATCAGGGAGATGCGTTCCCGGTTGATCAGCCGGTAGGTGTCCGGCGTCACCGGCGCGTGCAGGCTGACAAAATCGGCGCGCTGCAGCGCCTCGTCCAGGCTCACCGGCGTCACGCCTAGTCCAGCCGCCTGTTCAGGCGTCACGAAGGGATCATAGGCCAGCACCTGCATGTCGAACCCGAGGCGGCAGATCTGGGCCACGCGCCGCCCGATGCGTCCCAGGCCGACCAGTCCGAGCGTCTTGCCCCTGACCTCCACGCCGATGAGGACGCCGCTACGCGGGCCAAAACGCCCTGCAGCCAACGCGTCATTGCCCTGCTTCACGCGCTTCGCCAGGTTGAGCAGCATGGCAACCGTATGCTCCGCCGTCGATTCGGTCGGCCCGTCGGGCGTGTTGCACACCACGATGCCGCAACGCGTGGCGTCGGCCAGATTCACATTGTCCACGCCGATGCCTGTGCGCTGCACCATGCGCAAGTTGGGCAATTGCTCAAAGAGCGAGGCGTTATACTGTACGGCAGAGTGTGCGAACATCACCTGTGCGGGCAAGGCGTTGGTCCACGGCGCATCCGGCGGCGCCGCCGCCTCGATCAGCGTCACATGGCCGGGCATTCGATCCAGCGCATTGGAAAAGAATGGGACCTCGCGCCATACATGAGTCAAACTCTCCAGGCCCATCGAGCCTGCTCCTTTCTTGTCTATGTCATGCGATTGGACGGCAAAATAAAATGCCCCTGGCAACCAGGGGCGATCTCTTCACTCAACGGCGGGATCAAGCGGGCGGCGGCAGCTTATCGCCGCGACCTACCGCCACGTAAAAGAACGCAGTTCGCTAGGCGGGCTGGCCGCCTCTAGCGCAAATTGGCTATTGACGCCTGGCTTGACGCGCACCACAGACACCTGCCAAGCGTATTCGGCGGATTCGCCCTCAGCCGGCGCCAGTTCTTCCGCGTCCAGCCGGTAGCTGGTCGCTTTGGTCCAGATGCTGGGCAAGGTCTGGGCGGAACCGCTGACCGGGTAGACCAGCAACACGTACCACTCGTTGGGATCGAGCACGTCGACGCTGATCCAGCGCAAAAGCGCGGCCTCATCTCGATTCAACACAGCGTTATCCGGCGGCCCGATCAGGCGCGGCTCAATGTAGATGGTCTCTCCCGGCGTCACAAATGGCCGCGCATCGCCGGAAGCCGGCGTTGGCGTCGCCTCCGCCGAAGAGGCCAGCACCTCAGACGGCACCTGTTGGACGGGCACTGCCAGCACTTGGCCGGGGCGGATCACCGAGTTATCCGTCAGATTGTTGGCGCGCTGAATGTCCTCGACGGTGCTGCCGAAGCGGCTGGCGATCGACACAATGGTATCGCCCGCCTCGACGGTGTACTCGAACTGGGAAGCAACCGCTATTGACCCTGCTTCATCGCCCTCAGGCCGGGTGATCGGGATAAACAACTCATCGCCCGCGCGTATCAGCTCATTCTGCAGATCGTTCGCCGCTTGGATTTCGGCCACGGTCACGTCATACAAGCTAGCGATGCCAAGCAGCGTTTCTCCGGCGCGCACCGTGTGGCGCACCACGCCGTCCGAGCGAACAACCGGGGTAGCCACGTCCGTCGGCGTCGGCTCCACGGCCGCCTCTACGGTCATAGTGGGGGCCAATGTCGCCGTCAGCACAGGGATATTGGTGGGGAGCAGTTGCGCGCCCGCCGGCGCCGTCTCCGTCTCTTGGCGCGGCTGGCTGGCGATGCGCCACCAGAAGGCAAGCACCGCCAACACTGCCAGCACCAGCAGTGCATCGATCCAGGACACCCGTTGCCTGCGCCGTTGGGGCGTACGCAGGTCGTGGCCGCACATGAAGCAACTTTCAGCATCGCGTGCCACGCGAGCGCCGCAATTGGGACACCGTCGCTCGGCTACCGCCGTCGACATCTGCTCTTGAGCCATTGCAGAAATTATAGCACCGATAATGCGCCGAAGCGAAACAAGTCTACTCTAGAGCAGGGCTTCTCAAAAGTCAGGGTGAAGAGCGGATCAGGGCGAGGGCCTGATCC
>CAZYSJ010000047.1:0-32532 GCA_964649875.1 uncultured Caldilineaceae bacterium | reverse complement strand
GAATTACCGGCACAGTCAAGTGGTTCAGCGATCAGAAGGGCTTCGGCTTCCTGGCGGTTGAGGGCGACAAGGACGTATTCGTCCACCACTCCGCCATCGACGCCGCGGGCTTCCGCAGCCTGGTCGAGGGCCAGCGCGTTGAGTTCTCGGTCGAGCAAGGCCCCAAGGGCCCCTCGGCGGTGAACGTCCGCGTTCTCTAGGACATCTTAGGGCGCAGGGAGCCCCTGCGCTTTGATGGACTAAAAAGAAGGGGCGGGTCGCAAGACCTGCCCCTTTTTGTATTGGCGCACGAGCAGCGGGTTGCCGCCTAGTGCTCGTGCGGGTGATCGTGTGCGTGCAGCGGCGTGTGCTGGTGGTAGATGCCCGCGTTGTGCATGCGCTGGTGCAGGCGGTTGTAGGCCGCTTCCAGCGTGGCGCGCAATTGCTTGAAGCGGACCGCGTCCGGCCGCGGCGCAAGGGTGTCCACGTAGGCGATGGCGCCCTCGATCTGCTCCAGGACGCGCACCGCGTCCGCCTGTGAGAAGATCGGCGCGTCGCCCGCCAAAACCTGCACCGCGCTCGTGTGCGCGGCCACCTCTTCCGGCTGGCCGCGGTAGCTGCCGCGCACGCGCAGCGCGATCCACGTCGAACCGGCGATGGGAATAGCCGCGCTGCCTTCAACCGCCATTTTGCCGCCCACGCTGACCTGCTCGGCGGTGAGCCCGCCCACGACGATCTCGACCTGCTCGATGGGCAGCATGGCCGATTCGACTTTCCATGTCACGTCGACCGTACCGCCGCCCGCAGGCAGATGCAGTTGCCCACCCGGTGCCACGCCGTCCACGGTCATGGCAGCCAGCGGGCCGACCGTCACGAAGGTGTTGCCCGCGCGCACCGCCTCCATCCAGTTGGCATAGGTGAACTCGCGGTCGCCCATATGCGCGTAGGTGCGGATGCCGCCGAGCAGCGCGCCTGCGGTCATCTTGTCGGAGCCGCCCACGACGGGGATCTGGTAGCCCAGGTTGAGATAGCGATACCAATCGGCTAGGCCGTAGGGGCTGATCTGGATCATCTTCGGATTGAGCGGGTTGTGCGTCATCATCTCGATGGCGTTGACCACGCCGAGCACGATGTCGGCGGCGCGCTCCAGTTGCGGGTTGGGCGCATGGGGCAGAACGACCAGCCCCGCCTGCTCAATGCAGCGCTGCGCCCACTCCGCCATCGTCACCTCCAGCGGGTCGCCGAGCGCGGACTCAGACGGGCCGCCCGTGCAGAGCGGGTAGATCATCTGCCCGGAATAGCCGAGCAGCGAGATGTGACCCAGCACCTGCATGCGGTTTTCGCTGCCCACGCGCACTAGGAACTCGCCGTCGCCGCCGAAGTCCTTGGCGCCGAAGGTGGTGCGCCCGTCGAAATCGCTGACGTTGCTAAACATCTCGCCCCATTGGCTTGCCAGCAGGTTGACGACGTTCACGCCCTCGGCGCGCCCTTCGAGCAGCGCCGTCTGCGGGCTGAGGAAGTGGACGTGGGTGTCGGCGGTGACCCAGCCTTCCTCGCGCCAGTGCAGCACCCTGTCCAACTCGAAGGTGAGTTCCTCGGTCTGCGGCGTGATCTCCGCCTGCGCGCGGATGGGGATCGCCTCGTAGCCGCGCGTGATCTCGACGTACACCGTGCCGAGCGGCAGGTCGACGACGCATTCGCCCTCGACATAGCTGTATTGCTGGCGGACGTTGACGAACTCGCCGTAATTGTCCTCGAACCAAAAGTCATTGACCCTGCGGTGACGGCCGCGCGGCGGCAGGTACTCGCCTGCCTCGCCGTGGAGGTGCAGCCGCGCGGCGACAGGTTGCCCGCTCGCCTTGTCGACGATGCGCAGCGTGACCGGGCGTTCGGCCGCGGCGATCACGGCAACGCCCGCCGCGCTCGGCTGGTCTAGGTTATAGGTCACATAGCTGTCGCCGCCGCTTCCCACATAGAGCTTGGCGGCAGGATGGGCGGCGTACTCGACGACGACTTCGCGTTCGGACGCTGCCGGTTGGACGACGGCGTGCGGGTCGGACCACTGCGCCGGGTCGTATTCGAGGACTGCGCGCGCCGAGATCACATGGCCGAGGTCGATGGCGATGTCGTCCATCTCGCCCAGGGCGTTGAGGGTCGCGCCCTCCGGCAAGGTCAGGCGCAGCTTGCGGCGCAGCCCGGCGCGCAGCGGGTGGTCGGCAAGCTGCGTGTAGGAGACGGCGTAGATGGCGGAAGCGCCGTCGCGCGGCTGCAAGACGAGCCGGCGCACCGGCTTGTCCGGCTGCGGGTTAGGCAGCGCGTAGATCCACAGGTGCTCGCGCTGTTCGTCGCGGCCGGAGCGGTGGCGCGTCTCCGCCTGGCCGTAGTGGAGCGGGGGCATACGGCCCAGATAGACCTCCTCGCTCAGACTCATGCCGACCTTGTCGCTCTCGGCGGGTACGGCTGCCGCGGGGCTAGCGCCCCACTGAATGCGGCTCTGCTGGATGGCGAAGCGGCGTAGGATCGGCGCGGGCAGTTGTTCGCCGTCCGCATATTCGACCACATAGTCGGAGACGGGCGCGCCCAACTCGTTACCGTCCATCCATGTGTCGGCAAAACCGTCTAGGTAGTTGGTCACGATGTCTTCTGCCGCGTGCAGGAAGAGAAAGTAGGTCGCGGTCACGTCGCCGGCGGCCACGGCGACCGGCTGATCGCGCAGGTGGATGACGTTCAACGCGCTCTCGTCACCGAGCAGGAAGGGCATGCCGCGAAATTGCTGTGCGCCAAACGAACTCTCCAGATAAGCGGGCGTACGCAGCGCAGCGGGCAGCTCGGTGCGGCGCGCGTTGAACGCCGCGTCAAGCGGAATGGGGGTGAAGCGATCGGAAGCGGGAATTTGCATGGCCTATACTCCATGTGGGGTGTGGAAAAGGAAGCAAGGCGGACGGATGCATGGTATCGCGGGGAACGACGGCTGTCAATGGACGAACCGCCTCGGGGGGCGTTCCAGAGTTTTGGCGTACTCATCGCGTCAGTTTGTAGACGCGCTATCCTTAGCATACGAGCCGCGCGTCCGGCGGCAAGGATGCCGCCGCTACAGATTGACCGGCGTCGACGCGCTGAATCGACACGCTGCGCAACGAAGGTAATTTGCAATGTGCAGGGATAGCCGGAGTAGTATAAGTAACATAAAACGAGGCGAACCGTCGCCGGCCCGCCTCGTGTCTTGACGCTTGTCCAATTGCGCCTGCTGCGTCCTCGTTCATGCTGTTAGAAGATCAGCCGGCGGGTGACATGCTCAGTCCGCGATGGTGTAGACTACCTGGATCTGGTAGGTGACTTCCAACTCACCGGGGGAGACCGGCGTTCCGCCGCCGCCGCCGAGACCCATGTAGGCGGAGGCTGACACCATCTGGTTGTAGTACCCGCCGCTGGAGCCGATGATCTCGCTCAGGCTCACAATCTGGCCCACCTCGACGCCCGCCAACTCGGCCAGTTCCTCAGCCTTGGCGAGGGCGTTCTCCACTGCATTAGCCCGCGCCAGGGATCGCGCCTCGCTCGCATCGTCCAGGGCGAACTCGACGCCGTAGATATTGTTGGCGCCCGCCTCGATGGCTGCGTCAAGCAGGCTGCCGACGTTTTCGAGGTCGCGAATCTTAACGTTGACGTTGTTGCTCACGCGGTAGCGCAGGTCAGTTTCCGCCAACGGGCCTTCCGTGCCGTAGCGTTCCACATAGACGCTGTAACCGGAAGTCTGGATGTCCCTTTCCTCGACGCCGGCTGCCTTGAGCGCTTCGAGGACGGCTTCCACCGTGGCCTTATTTTCGGCGCTGGCTTCCTGTACGCTCTCCTTCATGACCTCGACGCCGATGTTAACGCGTGCGATGTCCGGCTTGATGCTGGTTTTGCCCTCACCCACGACAGTAATCGTGCGCGGCAGCGCCGGGCTATCGTCGTCCTGCGCATAGGCCGCCGGCGCCAACGGCGCCGCGACCAGCGCGACCGCAAGCAGCAGGAGCGCAAACAGCGTGGGAATAGCGACACGTAGTTTTAGAGACTGCATTGCTTGACCCTTTCATCTTGAACAATTGACCTACAGATGACGATCTGCCAGGAAAAGCGAATCGGAGGCGCAGCAACGTCATCGTCTTGTCTCCGGTTCAAGCATAGGACGCAGCCTCGGCGCACAATGTTCCCGCAATTTGTTACGCAATCGCGGCTTCTGTTGCGCGCTGCGCGGTTTGGCTGTGCGTCACGCTTGCCGCAGCGAGGGCATCTTGACGGCGTTGTTGCGCCGTTCGTGCATGTTGTATTCCATCGACTTCGGGTAGCGCATCGGTTGCTGCGAGGCGTCGTTGAGCCGCTTGAGCGCTTCGGCGGGCAGGCGCCACTCGCCGGCGAGCATGTTGTCGCGCGCCTGTTCCACGGTCCGCGCGCCGATGATGGCGCTGGTGATGGCGGGCTGTTCCAGCGTCCAGCGCAGCGCGACCTGGGCGGGGCTGCGTCCCAACTCCTTCGCAACGGCGAGCAACTCGGCCAGGATATCGTCGGCGTTGGGTGCGAAATAGCGTTGGGGGTAGGCCCAATCCTCGGCGCTGCGCGTGCCTTCGACGGTGCGTTGGCCCGGCTGGTACTTGCCCGTAAGGAAGCCGCCAGCCAACGGGCTCCACACCACGACGCCGAGGCCTTTGTATTGGCAGAGCGGGATCAGCTCCTCCTCGATGTCGCGCACGACCAAACTATATTGCGGCTGGTAGCACTCAAAGCGGGCCATGCGCCGGCTGTCGCTGATCCACATCGCCTCCATCAGTCGCCACGCTTCGTAATTGCTACAGGCGATGTAGCGCACCTTGCCCTGGCGCACCAGGTCGTCCAACGCAGTGAGCATTTCCTCCAACGGCGTCTGCACGTCGAGATGGTGAATGTAATAGAGGTCGACATAATCCATCTGCAGGCGGCGCAAGCTGTCGTCGATTGCCTGCATGATGTGGGCGCGCGACATGCCCGAATCGTTCGGCCCAGGCCCCATTGGGTTGGAGAACTTGGTGGCGACGATGGCCTCGCGGCGGCGGCCTGCCAGCGCCTTGCCCAGCAGGATCTCGGACTCGCCGCCGCTGTAGGAATTGGCCGTGTCGAAGAAATTGACGCCCGCGTCGAAGGCCAGGTCCACGATGCGCTTGGCCTCGGCTTCGTCCGTACCGTGGCCGAAGGTCATCGTCCCCAGGCAGATCGAGGAGACCTTGAGTCCGGATCGTCCCATGCGTCGGTATTCCACAGTGATTTTCTCCTTGTATCCAATGCCTTAATGGTTGATCGCCACAGAACCGGCTCCGAGTTTCTGCTGTCTTTTACTCAGTACCGCTTCCCCCTATGCCCACAGATGGGCGTATTTCAGCCCTGTGCCCGTGTTAAAGAGCACTACGGTCTCGTCGTGACCGATCCAGCCTTCTTCCAGTAAGCGCATCTGCGCGGCGAGGCAGGCTGCGCCTTCCGGGGCAGGGAAGATGCCCGTATGACGGCCCATCCTGCGCGCAGACGCCAGCATGTCCTCGTCGCTTACGGCGATGGCCGTGCCGCGGCTTTCGCGCAGGGCGCGCAGGATGAGGAAGTCGCCGACCGCAGCCGGTACGCGCAGGCCGTCGGCTACCGTCTTGGCGCCTTGCCACGGCGCGGCGAACTCGTCGCCTTGCTCGAAGGCGCGCACCAGCGGCGCGCAGCCCGTGCTCTGGACGCTGACCATGCGCGGGCGCTGCGGCCCGATCAGCCCCAACTCCTCCATCTCGGCGAAAGCCTTCCACATGCCGACGAGCCCCGTGCCGCCGCCGGTGGGGTAGATGATGACGTCGGGCAGACGCCAGCCCATCTGCTCGGCCAACTCATAGCCCATCGTCTTCTTGCCCTCCAGCCGGTAGGGCTCTTTGAGGGTGCTGACGTCGAACCAGCCGTGTTCCGCCGCTCCCTGGCGCACCGCCGCGCCGCAATCGGTGATGAGGCCGTCGATCAGCGTGACTTGTGCGCCCAGCACGGCGCACTCCACGCGAAAGCTGGCGGGGACGTCCTTCGGCATGAAGACGTGCGCCGGCAGCCCGGCGGCTGCGGCGTAGGCGCTCAACGCGCCGGCGGCGTTGCCTGCGCTGGGGATGGCAAGCGACGATGCGCCCAATTCCCAGGCGCGGCTGACGGCGACGCTCAGGCCGCGCGCCTTGAAACTGCCCGTTGGGTTAAGCGATTCGTCCTTGATCAAGGTGTTTGGGCAGCCAATTGTCTCTCCGAGCCGGCGAGCATCGAGTAGCGGCGTCCACCCCTCGCCAAGGCTGACGATGAAGGCCGGGTCCTGAACAGGCAGGACTTCGGCATAGCGCCAGAGCGTGGCTTCTCTCTGCGCTAGGGCTTGCTTGGTCATCGTGCGCGCCGCAGCCGCCAGGTCATAGCGCGCCAACAAGGGCTTGGCGCAGGCAGGGCAGAGGTTCGCCGGCGCGCCGGCATCCACGCTGCGCCCGCAATAACCGCATTCGAGATGGGTGAGGGTCGAGGATTGGGACATAGCGTTGCGCTTTCTGTGGGATGAGGAAACAGGAGTCTCGCCGGCGGGTGACGATGGAGCCATGCTATCCAAGCGCCTTGGATTTGTCAATCTTCAGCGATCGGGGGAAGATACAGAAGAAACTGTCGGACATGAACGGAGGCTGACAGAATGAAAAGGGCTAAAACGTGATCGTCACACCGCAGATCGAGATACCGGACGACGAGCTTCATTTGGAGTTCGTGCGCGGTTCCGGGCCGGGCGGTCAGAATGTCAATAAGGTGGCGACTGCGGTGCAGTTGCGGTTCGACGTGGCGCATTCGCCATCGCTGCCGGACGACGTGCGCGAGCGGTTGATGAGCATCGGCGGCAGGCGCGTGACTGATGACGGCGTGTTGGTGATCGAAGCGCGCCGCGCCCGCACGCAGCTTGAGAACCGCAACCTGGCGCTGGCCCAGTTCGTCGCGCTGGTGCGCAAAGCCGCTGTGTCACCGCGTAAACGCCGCAAGACAGCGCCAACGGCGGCATCCAAAGAGCGACGGCTCCGGCGTAAACAGCGGCGCAGCGAGATCAAGCGCAACCGTCGTTTTCAGCCCGGTGATGACTATTGACGTTGCAGCGGTTCTCGTCATGTTCGGCATTGCTGCTATCTTTGCACATCAGTTGCACGAACGGCCTAATTGTGGCAAACTGCCAAAAATACTCCTGACCAAACCAATCCACTGACCAACAGCGTTGACGCACTACTTCACTCGTTCAGAATATGCCATCGGCGCCGCATTATGTCTTGGCGCGTGCAGGTGCGTTGCTGCAAGAGCACGCAGTTGCGGCGTTTGCAGTTCGCACGCGGCGATCTATAGCGAGGAAGGGGCGTCGGCAATGGGTCGCGCGCCGGATAACTGGTGCAGTCCATTCGCCTTGTCGGCGGGATGTCGACGGGGCGATCACCACTAGACGCGAGGACATCGATGCGGATCGTCTTGGGCGGATTGCTCGTAGGGTTGGCGATGACGTTGGTTGTAAACACGGTCAAGGCGGCTGAGCTCAAGCGACCGCTGCCGAATGAACCGGTGTTGGAACAGCCGGCGGCAGATGCTACGCCGGAAGCGCGTCAGACCCTCTCAGTAGGGGGATTCATTGCGCAGGAGGAGACGAAGAACTTTCATGAGGGGGCGTTCGTCTACATCGCTCCGCCGACGCCGCAGCCGCCTTCGTCGATGTTTCATGGCGGGACATATAAGTTTGTGGCGAGTGACGGCAGTCGCAAAGGCCGGCTGATTGCGGACGAGATGTACGGGCTGGTACCGGCGTCGACGCAGGTCGCCCGCAAAGCGTCGACAACCGTTGCGGCTGCCGCCACACCAAGCGCCCCGGCTGCAAGCCCTACCGCGCCGGCTACGGCGACTGCGACTGCTGTGCCGGCAACGGCCGCAATTCAGCCGATCCGCGCCGTGAAGCCCGACGCCGCATTGGACGATCCGCGTTTCTATCGGGGCAGTTTCACGTACGACGCTCAATTGAACAAGCTCTTGCCTATCGAACAGAAGCCTTGTTGCATTGCCGCCGCGGGAGGTTTGGCCGGTGTGCGGGCTACGCCGGAGGCGCAGTCTGCTAGCCTAACTAAACCTCAGTCTGGAGAACAGGCCAAGGCAAGCGTCTTGCCCGTTCAGGGCAAGGCTATGTATTACAATCCCGGCATTATGGACCAGGTGCTCGAATATCGGCTGGCGTTGGGGCAGGTAACGCCGTGCCCGGAGTGTGTCGGCTATGTGGCGCTGCTGAGAAGCGACGACCTAAACCGCAAAGTTTGGATCGAGTGGGGGCAAGACGATGTGGAGGGGCCGTTCCTGGTGATCGACGTTGCCGCCAGGCAGCATGTGCCGATGCTGCTGGCGCGCCAGTGGGTGGTGGATGTGGACTATGCGACTGCGCTGCGCCGTTCAATGGTTGGGCCGGTGTTTGTGCGGGTGCTCGATGCGCCGCCGCGCTTTTCGCCGATGCGGCCGGTTGATTTTTCGCTGACGGCAAACGCGAAGCGGTATGGCGACTAGCAAGCGCTGACCGAACCGGCCCGGCATCCGGCTATGAGCAAAGAGATCCCCCCTTAATTTGACTGGCGAAAGCGGCTCTGTTATACTCCTCGTCGTGGCAGCGGGGCTGTAGCTCAATTGGGAGAGCGCTACAATCGCACTGTAGAGGTCAGGGGTTCGAGTCCCCTCAGCTCCACCTGGAATGCCCGGTCGCCCCGGCGTAATTTGACAAATCGCGAGGGATGGTTACAATAAATGATATCCCTCCGGCATCAGCGCCGAGGATGCCTATAGGGGCCTTTAGCTCAGCTGGGAGAGCGCTACAATGGCATTGTAGAGGTCAAGGGTTCGAATCCCTTAAGGTCCACCAGAGAAAGCCCCTCCACGATGGCGGAGGGGCTTTCGTTTGCGCCGGATGGCGCATCATCGGAAAGGAAGCAGACGTGTGCGCCGCTTTGCGTGAACTGGATGAACTCCGCCCGGTCAGTTTTGAACTGGACTATGTGCGCTACCCCGAAGGCTCTGTGCTGATCTCTTTGGGCGACACGAAGGTGCTGTGCAACGCCACCGTGGAGGAGACGTTGCCGCGCTGGCTCAAGTATGGGCCGGGCAAAAAGCACGGCTGGATCACGGCCGAGTATGCTATGCTGCCGCGCAGCACACAGGTGCGCAGCCAGCGCGAGACGTTGACGCCCAAAGGGCGCACGCAGGAGATCAAGCGGCTGATCTCGCGCAGTCTGCGCGGGGCCGCGGACTTGGATAAGCTGGGCGAGCGGCAGATCATCGTCGATTGCGACGTGTTGCAGGCCGACGGCGGCACGCGCACGGCGTCGATTACGGGCGCCTATGTGGCCTTGGCGCTGGCGGTCAAGCGTCTGGAACGCGCCGGCAAGGTTCCGCCGGGCGTGCTCACCCAGGCCGTCGCGGCCGTCAGCGTTGGCCTGGTTGGCGGGCGCGCGGTCCTGGACCTGGACTACGAAATGGACCAGGCGGCGGACGTCGATCTCAACGTTGTAATGACTGCTGACGGACGGTTCGTCGAAGTGCAAGGCACAGCCGAAGGCGAGCCGTTCAACCGCGCCGCGCTCAACGCTATGCTGCTCCTCGCCGAGCACGGCATCAAGCAACTGCTTGATGCGCAAGCGAAGGCGCTGGCATCCTCGACAGACGATTAGATAGTTCCGCGGGCGGGCTTTACCTTATATCCTCTTGCCAAATACATGGCGGGAAACATCCAGACGAAGGTGAATAGGAAGAAAAGAAGCTCGAAACCGGCGCTGCTGTCTTGGGCCGGATTTCCTTTGAACCTGCTGATGACCGCATCCCATGTGTTGCCCAGCAGATTTCCCCAAAAGATCATGCGGATGATGATGACGATATCATTCGCCGTTTGTTCCCCATAGTAGGCGAACAGCCTTTCGGTCATATCCGGTTCAGGATTTCTGTTTGTTTCGGCGTAGTGCTGCGCATAGAGCAGCGCCAATAACTCGTATTCGGCTGCGTCCGTCTCAAACTCCAGATTGAGCAGGTTCTGCACCTCTTCCGAACTCATCCCGCTTTCGACTGCCTGCTTTGCGTGAAACCACGAGCAGTATTTGCATCCGTTAACCGCGGTCACCACGGTCATGATCTTCTCTAGGAATGCCCTGCTGATCCTCTTGCTGCGCATCATTCGGCCCATTTCCGACATATGCGAGAGCAAAAATCCGGTATCCTTGATGAACGTCTCCAGCGTGAAGATTCTCCGATCAAACCCCTGTTCCATGTCGAAATTTCCGATTCTCTAGGTTTGCTGGCTGCAATAGCGGAAAAATCGCCGATTCGGCAGTTTACGAAAGCCGCGAGCGGGCTCCTCCGCGACGTTGTCAGGCGGCCGGAGCCGCAGTCCTTCACTCAGGCTTCGATGGAAGCCTCGCCGGCAAGGCTGGCGTAGTATTGCCGCGTTTCTTCCTCTCGCCCGCGCACGATGCGCTTGCCGCGCAGCGGCCCAAAGCGCGAGGTGATGACCGTCCACTGGCCGTCGCCTTGTTCGTCGTCGCGGTAGATGACTACCCAGTCGCTCGTCGTGCCCAACTCGTGGGCGCGCGCCGTGTTCGAATAGAGCGCGGTGTACTGCACGTCGCCGCGGCGCGTGTGCAGAATGGGCAGCCAGGCCGCACCGGTGGGGTTGAAACGCCGCGGCGCGATGCGCACCAGGCGATCGGCGGCGGCCTTGCGGCGATACTCCGCATCCACGTCGAGCAATTCCGCTACGGGCGGCAGGTTTGAGGGCGCAGCCCCTTTTGCCCGTGCAGGTCGGCGGGGCGGGCGACGCAGCCGGCCGGAAAGCGATTCCGCCACAGCCCGCACGCGCTTGTCGCCAAAACCCGGCACGCTGGACAAACTCCCGTCGATGGCCGCCGCATGCAGGTCGGCCAGGGTCTCGATATCCAGGCTTTCGTGGATGCGCTGCGCCAGCTTAGGGCCGACACCCGGCACAGTCGTGAAGACGCGCTCCGGCTGTACATCGCCGCGCAGCCGTTCGAGCAATGCCAGACGTCCCGTATCGAGAATCTGTTCGATGGCGCGAGCAAGCGACCGGCCGATGGCGGGCAACCGCTCCAGTCCTTCCAGTCCTTCGCGTTCTAGCAAGTCTGCTGCGGGCTGCGCCAGGCTGCGCAACGTCTGCGCGCCGTTGCGATAGGCTTGGACGCGGTAGGGATTAGCTTCTTGCGCTTCGAGCAGCCCGGCCGTCTCGTCGAGCAGGGCGGCGATCTCCTCATTGGTCAGAACAGGCGGGGCGGACTTGCCGTTAGTCGTCTGAGCCATGGCGGCTTCTCCCTTGGGCCAGGCGGCGCGGACAATTTGTCGACCCTCGCGACGTCCGCGTTTTCTCTACCGCCAGTATACACCAAAATAGGGGTTTGTAGGTGAGGATCTTGTGGCTGACGGTCTGGGGATATGCTCTGAACCCAACCTACAACCGCAGAGAGGCGAAGACATCCGTCGCGGCGCGGTGCAGCAAGCAGTGGCGGCGCGCTAGGCGGTCGATGTCGGCGTCATAGCCGCCGCCGACGACGCAGGCGACTGGACAGCCGGCCGCGACGCCGGTGTGGATTACGAAGTGATCGCGCGCATAAAGGCCGGCGTCGGTGAGGGCCAGCTTGCCTAGCTTGTCGCCGGCATGCGGGTCCACGCCGGCGTCGTAGAGGATCAGGTCCGGCTTGACCTGGCTGAGCAGGTCCGGGAGCACGTCACGCAGCCGCGCCAGGTAGGCGTCGTCTTCCACGCCTTTGGGCAGATCGACGTCCAAGTCGCTGACCTGTTTGCGGACGGGAAAGTTGGCCCCGCAGTGGACGGAGAAGGTGAAGACGCTGGGATCGCCGGCAAAGATGGCGGCGGTCCCGTCGCCCTGGTGCACGTCTAGGTCGACGATCAGCACGCGGCGGACGAGGCCTTCGGCCTGCAGCAGGCGCGCGGTGATCGCCAGATCGTTGAAGATGCAGTAGCCCGCGCCGAAGTTGGGGAAGGCGTGATGCGTACCGCCGGCGGTGCTGCAGGCGATGCCCGTTTGCAGCGCAAGCCGCGCCGTCAGTACGACGCCGCCCGCCGCGGTGCAGGTGCGCTTGACGAGCGACTCGCTCCACGGCAGACCGATGCGGCGCAAGGCGCGTGCGTCGAGCGTCCCTGTCAGGTAGGACTCGACATAATCCGGCGTGTGGGCGAGTTCCAGCCACGGGCGCGGCGCGGGTTCCGGGATATGGAATTGATCCAGCCCGGCGATGCCGTCGCGAACGAGGGCGCGGTAGATGGCGCCGTACTTGGGCATGGGGAAGCGATGTCCCGGCGGCAATGGGGCTACGAAGTCGGGATGAAACACGATGGGCAGCGTCATGGCGCTGATGATACTGCTCTTCGCCCTATGATCGCAAAGGCTGTGCTATCTGGTAGAATTCTCCTCAGGATCAACGTTGCTTGACAGATAAACCCGCCACGGAGAGAGCGGACCCATGACACAGCCAGCTGGAAAACCGTCGGGCCTATCGGCGCGAGAGCAGCCGCAAGAATCGTCTATCACCCCGGAGCAGATCGTGCGGGCCGCCGAGTTGGCGGGCCTGGAATTCACCGAGAACGAGGCGGCCCTGATGCTGGCCGGCGTCAGCGACAACCTCGCCAAGTATGGGCAGCTTCGCTCCGTCGATTTGCCCAACAGCGTGCTGCCTGCCCTGCGCTTCGACCCGCGGCTGCCCGCGCCCATGCCGGCGCAGCCGCGCAGGCCCGTTTCGGTGCGTCCCCACAAGCTGCCGCCATTGCCGGATGACCTGGAGGACCTGGCCTTTTGGCCGGTGAGCCATCTGTCCACATTAGTGCGCACCCGTCAGGTGACCTCGCGCCAACTGACCGAAATGTATCTTGCGCGGCTCAAGCGCATCGGCCCGCGGCTGGAATGCGTCGTCACGCTGACCGAGGAACTGGCGCTGGAGCAGGCGCGCCGCGCCGACGAGGAGATCGCGCAGGGCGTCTATCGCGGCCCGCTGCATGGCATCCCCTGGGGCGCGAAGGACCTGCTGGCGACGAAGGGCGTCAAGACAACCTGGGGCGCGACGCCGTACAAGGACCAGGTCATCGACATGAACGCCACAGTCGTGGAACGGTTGGAGACGGCGGGCGCAGTGCTCGTGGCGAAGCTTACCATGGGCGCGCTGGCTTGGGGCGATGTCTGGTTCGGCGGCAAAACGCGCAGCCCCTGGAACACGGAGGAAGGGGCGAGCGGCTCGTCGGCCGGTTCGGGCGCGGCGACTGCAGCGGGGCTGGTCGGTTTTGCCATCGGCACGGAAACGTATGGCTCCATCGTGTCGCCCTCGACGGCGTCCGGCGTGAGCGGGCTGCGGCCCACCTTCGGCCGCGTCAGCCGGCACGGGGCGATGGCGCTTTGCTGGACGCTGGACAAGATCGGGCCGATGTGCCGTTCGGTGGAGGACTGCGCGCTGGTGTTCGATGCGATCCGCGGGCCGGACGGCTATGACCCGACGGTGATCGACGCGCCTTTCGATTGGCCGCAGCGCGCCGATTTCTCGAAACTGCGCATCGGCTTTGTGGAGGACGAGTTCGCGGAGGACCGCCCGACCAAGGCCCAGGATGCGGCTGTCCTCGACGTGCTGCGCGGGCTGGGCGCGGAGCTGATCCCGATCAAGCTGCCCGACTACCCCATCGACGCCGCGCAGATCATCCTCTGGGTGGAGGCCGCGGCCGCCTTTGACGAACTGACGCGCAGCAACCGCGATGACCTGCTCGTGCGCCAATCGGAGGACGCCTGGCCGAATCGCTTCCGCGTAGGACGGATGGTTCCCGCTGTCGAGTATATTCAGGCCAACCGGCTGCGCATGCTGGCGATGCAGGCCATGGATGAGCTGATGGCGGACATCGACGTGTACGTGTCGCCTTCGCTGGGCAACGCCAACCGTTGGCTGACCAACGCTACGGGCCACCCCGTCGTCGTGACGCCGACAGGGTGGCGTGAGAACGGTTTGCCGACCACCATTCTTTTCACCGGACGGCTCTACGACGAGGCGACTGTGTTGGCCGCGGCCCTTGCTTACCAAGAGGCGACCGAGTTCCATCTGGCACACCCCAAGCTGGAGGGTTGACACGGCTGTTACGGCGGGTGCAGGCGCTTGTAGAGAAGGGCGCAGCGCCCCTATAATCAGCTTTGGCGTGACGTGTGCAGTCTCGCATAGCGCGCTGCCCGCACCCTTTGCCGGACGCCGTACGCGCCGTCTAGGGGCAGGCAGCTAGGCCACAGAGAGAGGCCGCATGAATAGCCCTGTTTATTATTACGTGGACGGACGTTTTGTGCCTGCCGACCAGGCGACGCTTCCGCTGGGCGATCTGGCAATCGTGCGCGGGTACGGCATTTTCGACTTCTTGCGCACCTACCGCCGCGTGCCATTCAAGCTGCACGAGCACGTGCTGCGGCTGTTCAGTTCGGCGGAGCAGATCGGGCTGGCGATGCCGTGGTCAGTGGGCGAGGTGGAAAAGATTGTCCATGAGACGAATGACCGCAACGGATTCGACGCCGCCGCGATCCGCATCGTCGTGACCGGGGGGCCTTCGCCGGACTTGATGATGCCCGGACAGCGGCCTAGCCTGGCCGTGATGATAGAGCCGATTTCGCCCCCGCCGGCCCGGCAGTACGCGGAGGGCGTCGGGGTGACGACGACGCACATGGCGCGCATCCTGCCCACAGTCAAGAGCCTCAATTACCTCGGCGCCATCCTGGCTGTGGTGGAAGCGCGCAAGGCCGACGCAGTCGAAGCGATCTACCGCACCCCGGATGGCCTCGTCACCGAGGGCACGCGCTCGAACCTCTTTATCTTCCGCGAGGGCAAGTTGCTCACGCCTGAGACCGGCATCCTGCCCGGCATCACGCGCCAGGTCGTGTTGGAGATCGCCGCGGGGGAATATACAGTCGTGAAGACCGATTTGACTTATGACGACCTGCTCGGCGCCGACGAGGTTTTCATCACCAGCACGACCAAGGAGATCGTGCCGGTGGTGAAGGTCGATGGGCAAGTCGTCGGCGGGGGCAGGCCGGGCGAGTACACGCAGGATTTGATGGAGCGCTTCCGGGCTTACGTTGATTGCTGTGTGGCGGAGGCGGCTGTTTAGGCCGCGTTCGCGCCCACACTTCGCGCCTATCAGAAAGCTCGTCGTTTTCTGATAGGCGTTTTCTGTATTTACGCTGTCGCCTCGGCAACCTGCGCAAGCGCGTGCTCGTAGACAGCGAAGCGTTCGCCTTCGGCTTCGTCGGGGTCCACGTACTTCATCCACAGGGCTTGGTCGCGGCGTTCCCCGGCGAGGACGCGCCGGCTGCGGCGCAAGTCGCTGATGTCGCTGTGCCACCGCACCTGGCCATCCTGGAGCAGGATGTATTGGCCTGCGTACCGGTCGATCAGTTCGCGGCGATGGTCCAGGTAGTAGAGGGCCTGCTCGGCGGTAGTGCGCCGCCAACTGATCACCGTCTCGACCGGGTCGGTCAGTGCGGCGTAGTATTGCCCGACAGGGGATTGCACCTCGCTCTGGAAGTCGATCTCGTCCAGGTTCACCGTGCCGAAGCCGCCCTCTGCCGCGACCAGTAGGGCGTTGCGGTCGCGATGGAAGGGAGGCGTCGGCCAGTCGCTCTGCGGGTCGTGACCCATCAGGTGTGCGGCGCAGGCGTCCGTGGCGATGGTGTGGTTGCCGGCGAGCAGCGTGTTAGAGACCTGCGTCGGGCCTTCGTCGCGACCGTTGCCCCACTCGCGGCCGGCCTGCCCGATCAGCCCGTCGACGATGTTCAGGGCAGGGTTGAAAATGCGGCCTAGATCCGCCAGCATGTAGGGCATGCGCACGAGGTGGTGGAAATAGGTGCGCGTGTGGCCTTCCGGTTCGCCGGGCATTAGGCCGAAGAGGTTCTTGAGCGCCAGCGTTACGCCCATAAAGGCGTGGTTTTTCATTTTTGCGACGGAGATGAACTCGTCTACGTCCAGCGCAGACGCGGGCAGCAGATAACGGCTGAACATCTGCCCGCCGCCCGGCGTTTCGACAACCCGGTAGGGCGGCTGCGTCGCGTCGACGAAGGTCACGCCGTACTCGCGCAGCAGGGGTATGGCCGTGCCGGTATGGAGCGGGTCGGTCTTTTCGTACATGGCGTAGTAGCTGACGTCGGTGCAGACCAACTCGGCGTCGGTGCGCTCGCGCAGCAGGCGAAGCACGGCGCGCAACACCTTCGAACTGACGAGTTGCTGCAATTGGCCGTCGTAGAAGACCCAGCGGTCGCGCGGCTTGTCCTGGTTGATCTTGAGGCCGATGCGCTTGGCTTTGCGCAGCCGCTCCCAGACATCCGTCAAGGGATCGACGGCGCGTTTGAGCGCCTCATAGACGTCTTCGTCCGGCGCGCGATAGTCACAGGCGACGGCGCGCACGACATAGGGGCTGGTAGACGGCATAGCAAATGCTCCTAACGAATGGCGGTTGTTGGGGAGGCTAGACGACCTGGGCGACCATTGCCGCCAATATGCCGGCGATCATCAGCCAGCCGAAGCGCTCATGCAGGTCGGCTGTGCCGCGGATGACTTTGTTGAGGCGGGCGGGGGCCTCATGCACCGCGGCCGTGCGCATCAAGCCGGCAGCCTTGGGCAGCGTGAGCAGCGCCAGCAGCACAAACGGCGGCGCCACGCGGAAGAGGACGAGCAGGACGAGCGTCAGATAGCTGCCGCCGATCAGCGCGTAGTATTCCCAGCGGCTGGCCTTGCGCCCCAACAGATTGGCGAGCGTACGCTTGTTGTTGGCGCGGTCGTCTTCGATGTCGCGCATGTTGTTGGCGTGGAGAATGCACGCTACCAGCAGGCCAATCGGGATGGAGACCAGGAAGACGTTCCAGTTGACGCTCTGCATCTGCACGAAGTAGCTGCCCATGATCATCACTGGCCCCATGAAGATAAAGACGACGATCTCGCCCATGCCGATATAGGCGAAGGCGGCTGGGCCTGCCGTGTAGAACCAGCCGGCGAGCACGCTGAAGATGCCCAGCCAAAGGATGAGCAGGCCGCGCGTCGCCACCAGATAGAGGCCCAGCCCGGAACCCAACGCGAAGAAGAAGACGCCTCCCCAGAAGACCTGCCGCGGGGTTAGGATGCCTTCTTTGAGCGCCCGGTTTGGCCCCAGTGAGTCCGGCGTGTCGGCGCCCTTTTTCCAGTCGTAGTAGTCGTTGATCAGGTTCGTGCCGGCGTGGATGGAGACGGAGCCGACCAGCGTAATGGCGAAGAGCAGCCAGCTCCAGGCGCCGTCGTAGGCGGCCAGCACGGACCCCAGTACGACCGGCGTTACGCTGGCCGTGAAGCTGAAGGGCCGGACGGCCAGCCACCAGATGCGGACGAAGCGACGGAAGCGCGGCTCGTCTTGCAGCCGTCTGCGCGTCTGCCTTGTCTCCGGCGCGCGCCAGGGCAGTAATTGCCGCTCAACCTCGCCCATGATCACGGTGAAGGCCCAGCCGAGCAGGGCTACGACGATCAGACCGGCGAAGATCGTGGGAATGTCGTAGATGTTGTAGCTCTTCCAGATCAGCGCGCCGAGGCCGCCTTGGGGCAGCAATAACTCCGTGCCGACGATGACGGTAAGGGCGAAGCCCAGCGCCAGGTTGATGCCCGTGAGGATGTTGGGCAGAGAGGCGGGAATGGCGACGGTCGTCAGCAGGTCCCACGGCCGCGCGCCGTTGTTGCGGGCGATGTCGAAGTAGCGCTGCTCAACGTTGAGCACGCCGGCCATCGTGTGGATGACGACGAGGAAGAAGACGGAGATGGCGACGATGGCGACCTTGCTCGTCTCGCCGATTCCTAGCAGGATGACGACCATCGGCACCAGTGCGATCTTGGGCACCGGGTAGAGGGCTGTGATAAGGGGGCCGAGGATGATGCGGGCCATGCGGTTGGCCCCCATGAGCAGGCCGATCGCCACAGCGGGCGCGGCGGCCAGAACGAAGCCTACGGCCATGCGCCGCAAGGTGATGATCGTGGCGGTCGTCAGTTCGCCGTTTTGCAGCAGTTCCAGCAGCCGTGCGAATGTCTCGCTGGGCGCCGGAAAGAAGCGCCGGTCCAGCGCGCCCAGTGCGACAAGCAGTTCCCAGATGACGAGGAAGGCGACGGGCGATATGAAGTTCAACGCTCGATTCTTCATCTCTGTCGCCTCATCTTTGCCCGCGCAGTTCGGACGCCCGCGCCGCGTCGACCTCGTCGCGCAGCGCTTCCCAGATTTGATAGTTCAACTCGCCGAAGACCGGGTCGCGTTTCAGATCGTGCGTGCGGCGCGGCCGGACAAAAGGCGCGCGTATCTCCGCTTTGATGCGACCCGGCGCGGCGGTCATGACCAGCACGCGATCGCCCAGAACGAGGGCCTCGTCGATGGAGTGGGTGACGAAGAGGATGGTCTTGCGCGTTCCGCCGCCCGCACCGTCCGCCGTCTGATCCCAAATCTGCAGCAGTTCGTCCTGGAGCAGGGCGCGGTTTTGCGCGTCGAGCGCGCCGAACGGCTCGTCCATGAGCAGGACTTCGGGGTCATTGGCAAAGGCGCGGGCGAGGGCGACGCGCTGGCGCATGCCGCCTGATAGCTGGTAGGGATAGGCCTCGGCGTAGCCGCTCAGCCCGACCGTGCGCAACATGCGCGCTGCGATCTCGTCGCGCTCGCGGTAGGGGACGCCGCGCACGCGCAGCCCGTACTCGACGTTGCCGTACACGGTCAGCCAGGGGAAGGTCGAATCGCCCTGGAAAACCATGCTGTTGAAGGGGCGCTGCGGATCAGCCGACGCCGCGGTCCCTGTCCCGCGCGTCGGCTGATCCAGCCCGGCTAGGATGCGCAGCAGCGTGCTTTTTCCGCAGCCGCTTGGCCCGACGATGCAGATGAACTCGCCCGCTTCGACGGCGAGATCGACCGGCCCCAGGGCGTTGATCTCGCGCAGGTCCGGTCCGGGAAACACTTTAGTCAGACCGGCGGTTTCGATGATCGCCATGCCGCCTATTCCCACGCCACGGAGCCGCCTAGCTCTTCTAGCGCGGCTTCTACATACTCGGCGTTGACCAGGCTGGACAGGTCCAGGTCCTCGTCGTAGTTGAGTTCGCCCTGGCGGCGGAAGAAATCTTCCAGCGTTTCCATATCTGCGACGGGGATGCCGCCGTTGGGGTCGTGGTAGGAGCGATTGGCGCGGCGGATGACGTCGGCGGGCACGCCGGTATATTCCTCGATGATGGCGAGGTTCTCGTCGGCGTACCACTGGTCGCCGTTGAGATCGCGGGCGCCGCGCAGATAGGCCTTGATGAAGCGCCGGGCGAGGTCGGGGTTGGCCGCGGCCCAATCGGTGTTGAAGTAGACATAGGTCGACGTGAAGTCGGCAATGAAATCCTCGGAGAGACGCGCCACCAGTCCCTGGTCTTCCATGAGCGTCGCCAGCGGTTCGCCGAGAATGCCGCCGTCGAGCGAACCGCTTTCCAGCGCGGGCGGCACGTCGCGGAAGCCTACGCCGAGCACTTCGACGTCGGGGAAGTCCAGGCCGCCTTGTTGCAGCGCGCTCCACAGCCAGTATTCGGTAGCCGCGCCCGCGGCGTTGGTGGAGACCTTCTTGCCCGCCATGTCGGCCATGCTGGTGAGTTCGCCGCTGTCGTAGCGTGCTTTGCTCACGACGAAGGGGCTGGTCAGGGGCGGGCGTTCGGTGTGCATGGGCGCGGCGATCTCGAACTCGATGCCGCGCGCCACGGCGTTGAGCAGCCCCGCGCCGATGCCGCCGCCGGCGACGTCGAAGTTGCCCGCCGCGACCTGTACGACATTCTCTGTGCCGCCGTCTACCGGCGTAAACTCGACGGCGATGCCTTCTTCCTCGAAATAGCCTTTCGCTGCGGCGATGTAGAAGGGGGAGTAGATGGTGACGGGCACGTGACCGACGCGCACCGTCTGCAATTCCGGCGCGGCCGGCGCTTCCTCTGGCGGGGGCGTATCGGCAGATTCGACGACGGGGGCTGCAACCGGGGCGGCGCAGGCGGATAGAAGCAGCCCCAATACGAGCAGGGCGGGCAAGATTGTGCGGAACATAGTGCGCTGTTTCTCCTCACAAAAAACGGTCATGAACGGTTCACTCTCTCTGCGGCTTCCACGGGCGCTCGGCGGCGATGGCGGGCGTGATGCCCGGAAAGCGGCTGCGATGCTTCGCAATGAACCGATATAACCAGTTTTGGCCCTGGCGGATCAGTGGCAAATTGTACATTCCGGAACAAATGCGTCCGCGGCCGATGAGCGCGTCGAAGGCGACGTTGACGGCCGCGGCCCCGCGATGCTTCGCTCCGTCCGGCGTAACGGCCCAGGCGGCCTGTTCGCACTCGGCCGCGGTCAGCCCTGCGTATTCCAACACCCATGTCCATTGGAAGGGTGCGATATACAAGCGGCGCCGGCGATCCAGCCGGCGTAAGCCGGAGGCTACGGCTGTTCAGAAGCCTCACGTGCCGTCGAAGATGACCAGGATCGCGCCCTGCGGCGGTTGCTCGGCTCGCATGAATTCTCCGTCTACTGCATTTCTACTCGCACTGCTGCGCTGTTTGGCACAAGAGGCGATTTTGTCACGCGCTGCCCCGTCGCGTCAAGCGCCGGATGCCTTCGGGCGACGCCGAGATCACTTCGTCCGCCATGCTCAGGAAGAGGCCATGCTCGACGAGACCGGCGCGGCGGCTCAATTGCTCGGCAAGCCCTTCGAGGTCATGGATAGGTCCGAAGCGGCAGTCGAGGATCAGGTTGTTCTGGTCGGTGCGGTAGGGCGCCTGCTCTGCGGTCGTGCGCACGACGACTTCGGCGCCGAGCCGCTCGAAGAAGGGCAGATGCGTACGCCAGCCGAAGGGGATCACCTCGATGGGGACGGGCCAGGTGACGCCTAGCGTTGGCGATAGCTTGGTGTGGTCGACGACGAGAACGAGGCGGCTGCTGGCCTGGGCGACGATCTTCTCGCGCAGAAGCGCGCCGCCGCCGCCCTTGATCACGTTGAGGTCGGGGTCGACTTCGTCGGCGCCGTCGATAGTCAGGTCGAGCACAGGACGTTCGTCCAGCGAGGCGACGGTCAGCCCCAAGCGGCGGGCGCGCTGCTCCACGGCGAGCGAGGTGGCGACGCCGACCAGACCGGGCAACTCTCCGGCGGCGACGCGTTGGGCGAGAAGTTCCAGAAAAATGGCGGAGGTGGATCCGGTGCCGAGGCCAAGCGTCATGCCCGGCTCGACGAGTTCGAGCGCGGCTGCAGCGGCCTGCGCTTTGAAGTGGTCGAGAGAGGAGGCGTTGTTCATAAGGTCCCTATTCTGGCGAAATCGGTTGCGGGCGATGAGATGGCGGCAGCGGCCAGCGATACATGCGCTGCCTGCATCGACATTAGCGATTATATCATCGGCCCGCATCTTTGGGCACGGATAGTTGAGGCTGCGCGCCTGAAGCGTAGGTGCATTTCATCTTTGGGGTGCACAAGCTGTCACCCTGAGCCGTGCAGCGGCGAAGGGTCTCCATTTCGACCTGGAGATGCTTCGCGTGCGCTCAGCATGACAGCTCGCCCCCGATTTGAACCGTATCCCTTAAGCGTCGAAAGCTATGGCTGCGCTTGTGAGCGTGGTACAATGCATAAAGCGGTTTCCGCCTTGGTTCCCGGCGGGCCGGTGGTTATGTCGTGTTGGTACAAACCCAGACCAAGTTGGGTTAACGCAATATCTCCGGAGGTCTGGCGGTGGGCGAACTGCGCCAGAATATGGCGACCAAGGAATGGGTCATTATTGCGTCCGAGCGCGCTAAGCGGCCGCATGAGTTTGCATTGCCCCCGGAGTTTGGCTGCCAGCATCTCCCGGAGTGGGACGCGTCATGTCCTTTTTGCCCCGGCAATGAAGAACCGGATTTGGAAGCGCTGCGCCTTCCCCTCACGGGGGAGTGGCAGGTGCGCGTCGTCAAGAATAGATATCCCGCCCTCGCTGCGGAAGGGGAGGTGGAGCGACATTTCGACGGCGTACATCGCTATATCTCCGGCGTAGGCTATCACGAACTGCTGATTCACTCGCGGCGGCACAACGCATGCCATGCCACCGAGTCGCCGGAACAAGCGGGGTTGGCGATGGAGGCGTTTTATCAACGCGGTGTAGCTATCGCCCAAGACCCGCGTATCGTGCAGATTATCTTCTTCCAGAACCACGGCGTCTCCGCGGGCATGTCGTTGCCGCATCCTCACGGCCAACTGATGGCGTTGCCGATCGTGCCCTACGAACTGCGCGTACGCGGCGAAGAGGCGATGCGCCACTACGATAACACCGGGCGCTGCGTGATGTGTGATATGCTGCACCAGGAACTGGCGGAGCAAGCGCGCATCGTCATGGAGACGGATCACTTCGTTGCGTTTGTACCTTATGCCGCCTATTCGCCGTTCCATATGTGGATTCTGCCCAAGCGGCATCAGTCCAGTTTCCTTATGTCTACAGAGGCCGAACGAGCAGACCTGGGCCGCGTCTTGCACCATGTGTTGGCCGCACTGTATCGCGGGCTGAATGACCCGGACTATAACTACATTATACGCTCTGCGCCGCTGCGCGATGGCGGCGGCGACTACCTGCACTGGTATGTCACGGTGGTGCCGCGTGTGAGCCAGGCGGCAGGCTTTGAACTGGCGAGCGGCATGTTTATCAACACGGCGCTGCCCGAAGAAAGCGCTGACTTTCTACGCGCCAATCTACAAAGCGATGCGTCGAGGGACAACGGGCGCGGCGATCTGGTCGGCATGTAGGCGGAATCCGCTCTGAGCAAGAGAACGACACAGGGCCTTCCTCAATCGCGGGAAGGCCCTGTGTGTTGCAGCGACTGGCGCTGACGCCGCCGTCCGTAGGTTAGCGCACCTCGAAGATCGCCTCGATCTCGACCGCGAAATCAGACGGAATCTGCATGCCGACGGCGCTGCGCGCGTGGCGGCCTGCTTCGCCGAAGACCTCCAAGAAGAGATCGCTGGCCCCGTGAATCACGCCCGGCGTGTCGGTGAAGCCCGGCGCGACGTTGACCATCCCCAGCACCTTGACCACCCGCACGACGTTGTCGAGGCTGCCGGTCAGCGACTTCACCGCGCGCAGACAGCCCAGCGCGCTCAATCTGGCCGCGGCATAGCCTTGTTCGACGGTGAGGTCTTGGCCCAGCTTGCCGATCACCTTCTCGTCGCCCCAGCTTGAGACTTGGCCTGAGGTGTAGATCAAGTTGCCGGTGCGCACGGCCTGCATGAAGCGGCCTGTGTTGAGTTCGACCGGTTCGATCTGGTAGCCCATCTGTGCGAGTTTGGCTTCGTAGGACATGGTTGCAGCCCCTTTCGGCTGTGGTCGGGTATGTGTAGCGGATGTTATTCGGCGGGAAATCGTTGCCTCGGCGATCCCGGCGACGGCGCACGACCTGTCCGTCGCGTACCTGCCATTATAGTCTGTAGATAGGGCCAGGACGAACTGGACAGGCGCTCGCTCGCTTGGGCATAGGCAAATGGTCCGGTTTCGGTCCGGCTTGTGTCTGAAATTGCGCTCGATTTGTCGAACAGTGCGCCATCTGATAGCATGCCCAATCATGAACGTCACCCTGAAGCGCACGCAGTTGCGGCGGCTGACTTGGCTCCTTCTGGCCGCGATGCTTTCTCTCACCTTAATTGTCTTGACCCCTCTCGGCGTATGGGCGCAGGAGGGCGAAGCCGCCGGCGGCCTTGCGCCCGAGGCGCAGCAAGTGCTGAACGCGATAAACGGCGCGCGCGCCGACGCTGGGCTTGGCTCGTTGGCGCAGAATGAACTGCTGCGTCAAGCCGCCCAAACCCAGGCGGATGACATTGCCTGGAACGGCGTGTACGGCCACTATGGCAGCGACGGATCGAGTGTTGCGCAGCGCGTGGCGCGTACGGGCTATGCCAGCAACCCGGCGGTCAGCGAGAACTGGGTTTCCTCCACTAGCCCCGACAGGGCCATGAACTGGTGGATGAATGACTATATTCACCGGGTGAACATCCTGACGCCGCGCTGGCAGGAGATCGGCGTCGGTTTTTCGGCCAAGTCGAACGGAGAAATGATTTTTGTTACGGTCTTTTCTGCCGGGCGCGGGGATGGCGTTGTTCATGCTGCTGCAGCGTCCGCGCCGCAGCAGGCTCCCGCTGCGGCGCCTGCGCCGGTCGCCGTGCCCGCTTCGGGCTTAGAGTACGTCATCCAGCAGGGCGATACGTTGTTAGACATAGCCCTTCGTCATGGGATGGACTGGACCGTAGTTGCCGCAGCCAACGGGTTGGGGGAGCACTCGTTGCTGCAGATCGGGCAGACGGTGCGAATTCCCGGTTCGGGCGAAGCGTCCGCTGCGCCGGGAACCGGCGGCTTGGCGGCGCGCACCGGCGAGCCTTACACCGTTCAGGCCGGCGAGACATTGTTCAGCATTGCCGCCCAGAACGGCCTCACCTGGCAGGAGTTAGCCGCGTTCAACGGCCTGGGCGAAAACGATGTGTTGCAGATCGACCAGGTCATTCAACTGCCCGTGGCCGAAGCGTCTGAGGCGGACGTTGAGCCCGAAACGGACGATGCGCCGGTCGTTGCTGCGGCGGGCGCTGTGATGGACGCTGCCCCGCAGGTGGTCACGCTGCGTGAGGGCGACACGGTTTTTAGCGTAGCCCTGGCGCATGGCGTAGACTGGCTGGAAGTGCTCAGTCTCAACGGCCTGAGCGAAGACAGCCTGGTGCAGCCCGGACAGCAGATTCGCCTGCGCTAGCCTCCGCCGTTCACCTCCCGCATACATTTTGTAACCGGGTCTGGAGCGCCACACTCGCACCGCGCAGGCGGCCTTGGCCGGGCCTTTGTGTTGCCGCATCTGCGGTGACCCGCGGCCGGCAATGTTTTGCTTGACATTGCGCGGCGTCTGCGCTATCATCCCCCTCAATTGAATACTCGGACTCTTATCCAGAGAGGCGGAGGGACCGGCCCGACGAAACCTCGGCAACCCGGCGGAGAGATCGCAATGATGCGGCTCTTGGCGCTAGGGTGCCAATTCCGGCAGACAAGTTCTGGAAGATGAGAGAAGGCGCTGTCGCCCTTTCTGCTCATCCCCGGTACAGGGGATTTTTTGTTGCCGGATAGCACAAGACGCGTCGCCATGCCAATACGCCGGCCCTCTCATTCCACAAGTGAGAGGGCTTTGTTGTCTATCTACACAGAAAGCAGTATCGCAGTCAGATCATCAACCAAGAGAGGAAACGATGACCGAAGAACGTAAGCTAGGCTTCTCGACCAGGCAGTTGCACTCAGGACAGCAGCCCGATCCCGCCACCGGCAGCCGGGCTATACCTATCTATCAGACGACGAGCTATCAGTTCCGCGATACCGAACACGCCGCCAACCTGTTCGCCTTGCAGGAAATGGGCAACATCTATACCCGCATCATGAATCCGACGACGGATGTGTTGGAGCAGCGGGTGGCGGACTTGGAGGGCGGCGTGGGGGCTTTGGCCGCCAGCAGCGGTCATGGCGCGCAGACGATGGCCTTCCTGACGTTGTGCGGGGCCGGCGATCACATCATCACCAGCAGCCGGCTCTACGGCGGCACCTATAATCAGTTTCGCTATACGATGCCGCGTCTCGGCATCGACGTCACTTTTGTCGACCCGCGCGACCCCGCCAACTTCGCCGCCGCCGTGCAGCCCAATACGAAGATCATCTACGGTGAAACCCTGGGCAACCCGGATATCACGGTGTTTCCCTTCGAGGACGTTGCGGCCATCGCCCAGGCGAACCGCATTCCGCTGGTGATTGACAACACCTTTGCCACGCCGTATCTGTTCCGCCCCTTCGAGTGGGGCGCTAACATCGTGCTGCACAGCACGACAAAGTTCCTGGGCGGGCACGGAACGACCATCGGCGGCATCATCGTCGACGGCGGCAATTTCGACTGGACGAGCGGCCGTTTCGACAACTTCACGACGCCCGACCCGAGCTATCATGGCCTGGTCTATGCCGATCTCGGCGCCCCCGCCTTCATCCTCAAGGCGCGCGTGCAGGTGTTGCGCGACGTCGGCGCATGCCAGTCTCCCATGAATAGCTGGCTGACGCTGCAAGGCGTGGAGACGCTCAGCCTGCGCATGGAACGGCATGTGCGCAATACCGAAGCTGTAGCCCGCCATCTCAACGAGCACGCAGCAGTCAGTTGGGTGTCCTATCCGAGCGTGCCCAGCCACCCGGACCATGCGCGGGCAAAGAATCTGCTGCCCAAAGGCGCAGGCGCGGTGCTTGGCTTCGGCATCAAGGGCGGGGTGGCCGCCGGACGCAAGTTCATCGAGAGCCTCAAGCTGTTCAGCCACCTGGCGAACGTCGGCGATGCCAAGAGCCTGGCGATCCACCCGGCCAGCACCACGCACAGCCAGCTATCGGAAGAGGAGTTGGCCGGTGCAGGCGTTTCCGCCGACTTTGTTCGGTTGAGCATCGGTCTTGAGGATATCGAGGATATTCTCTGGGACTTGGATCAGGCGCTTGCCGTGGCGACGGCTTAGGCGAACCGGCAGCCGCGTTTGGGGTAGAGAACGCAGAGACGGGAAGGCGAAGGGAACTGCAACGGCAATCAGTGCGCTAATAATAGCAGCCGGCAGTATGACGGCACGTTCCCTTCGCGTCTCTGCTCTAGGCGTCTTGGGTATAATGGCAGGATATCATGATCGATGATCGTTCGGTAGGATTGGTGAAGCCGCAGGTTTTTACGTTTGCCGAAGACGAGCCGATGCAGCTCGAAAGCGGCGCCGCGTTGGGCCCTGTGATGGTCGCTTACGAAACGTATGGCAGGCTCAACGCAGAGCGGAGCAACGCCATTCTGATCGTGCATGCGCTCAGCGGCAGCGCACACGCAGCCGGTTATCACAGCCCGGATGATCGCAAGCCCGGCTGGTGGGATGAGTGCATCGGCCCCGGCAAGGCCTTCGACACGAACCGCTATTTTGTCATCTGCAGCAATGTGCTGGGCGGCTGTTACGGCTCCACAGGCCCGTCCAGCATCAACCCGGCGACGGGCAAGCCCTATGGGTTGGGATTTCCCGTCGTCACCATCAGCGATATGGTTCACGCCCAGATCAAACTGATCGACTACTTGGGCATAGACCAACTGCTATGCGTCGCCGGCGGCTCGATGGGCGGCATGCAGGTGTTGGAATGGGCTGCACGTCATCCGCAGCGCGTCAAAGCCGTCATCCCGCTTGCGACGACGGCTCAGCATAGCCCGATGCTGATCGCTTTCAGCGAAGTAGGCCGTCAAGCCATCTACGCCGACCCGAACTGGAACAACGGAGACTATTACGGACATAGCGTCAAGCCGGACGCGGGGTTGGCGGTTGCGCGCATGGTGGGGCATATCACCTATCTCAGCGAGGAGTCGATGCAGCAGAAGTTTGGCCGCAAGCTGAGAAACCTGGAACGATACGGATACGAGTTCGAGACGGAGTTCGAGGTCGAGAGCTATCTGAAATACAACGGCAATAGCTTCACGCGTCGTTTCGACGCCAACAGCTACCTCTATATCACCAAGGCGATGGACTACTTCGATTTGACCCAGCCGACGGGATCGCTGGCGGCGGCCTTTGCCAACTCGACAGCCGTCAAGTTCCTGGTTGTCAGCTTTACGAGCGATTGGCTCTACCCAAGTTATCACAGCAAGCGGCTGGTGAGCGCCTTGACCGCAGCAGGCGCTGACGTGACCTATTTAGACATCAAGAGCAGTTGGGGCCATGACGCCTTCTTGCTGGAAGTCGACACGATGACCAAGCTCATCGACGGATTTCTCAGCCGTCTGGCGCGCGAGGAGAACGTCGCCGCGCCGCCGCCGGTCGAGGTGAGCGCCGTAACTGATGGAGACGCCGAAACAACGCCGCTTGTCGCCCAGACCGGAGCCGCCATGTGAGCCACGAAGTTACCCCGCGCAGCGACGGGGCGCCGGCCGCGCTGCGCCCCGATCTGCGCGCCATCGCCGAGATGATCCCCGCCGGCGTGACAGCGCTTGACCTCGGCTGCGGCAACGGGGAGCTGCTGGAATACCTGACTGTCCACAAGCAGGTGAAGGGCCGCGGCATCGAGCTCAGCGAAGAGGGGGTGCTGGCCTGCGTGCGCCGCGGGTTGAGCGTGCGGCAGGGGAACCTGCAGGAGGGGCTGGCCGATTATCTGGACGGCTCGGTGGATTATGTGATTCTGAGCCAGACGTTGCCTTTCCTCGACGATCCGGCCATGATTTTGCATGAAATGTTGCGCGTCGGATCGTCGGCGATCGTCAGCTTGCCCAATTGGGGCTATTGGCGCTGCCGGCTGGAGCTACTGCTCACCGGGCGCATTCCCAAGGCGTATGACCTGACCCAGCGCTGGTACGAGGCTCCGCGCTGGCAGGCGCTCACCGTGACCGATTTTGCGCAATTTTGCGAGCGGATCGGCGTGCAGATTACGCAGCAAATCTACCTCTCGCGCGGGCGGCGCATCCACGTGCGCAAGATCAAGAACCTGCGCGCCACCACTGCCATTTTTATGCTGGTAAAGGCGACATAAACCTACCTCTGCCGGAGAGGGGGATTAACGCCCGCCCAGCAACGCCGGCAGGTACAACGTCTCCATATCCGTTCCAACCGCCATGAGGGTGTTGTATACGGTGCGCCATGCGTTGGCGCGGCCATGGCCGTAGTATGTGTCCTTGCCGGGATCGCCGCGGTCGTCGGCGCCGGTGTAGAGAAATTCTACCAAGTCGGCGAGGGGCAGTTCGGGATCGAGCGCCAGAGCCAGCGCCGCTGTGCCTGCCACGTGCGGGGCGGCCATAGACGTGCCGCTCAGGATGGCATAGGTCGATTGGCCGTTAGCCCAGTAAGAACTGATGATTTCCACGGCGGGGGCGGCGATGTCGATGTGCGGGCCATGGTTGGTTCGGTAATACGAACCGTCGAACTGGTCTGCGCCGGCGACTGCGACGACTTCGTCGAAGGCTGCGGGATAGAAAGGCCGGTCCGTGCCGTCGTTGCCCGCCGCCGCGATCACCAATGCACCCTGGTCATGGGCGTAGCGGACCGCGTCGTGTAGCATCGGGCTATAGATATAAGCGCCTGAGGTGATGACGACGACGCGCGCGCCTGCATCGACGGCGTAGAGAATGCCGGCGATGAGGCGGCTATAGGTGCCGTAACACTCGTCGGCCATGACCTTGACAGGCATCAACTTGGCGCCATAGGAAATGCCGGCGATGCCTTCGCCGTTGTTGGCGGAGGCGGCGACAATGCCTGCGACATGCGTGCCATGCCCGCAGCGGTCGGCGGGGGTGTCGTTGTCCTCCCAGAAGTTATAGCCGGGGACGAGCCGGTCGCGCAATTCGGGGTGGTTCAGGTCGACGCCGGAGTCGACGACGGCGACGATCACATCGCGTCCGTCGGATTGTTTCCAGGCTTCCGGCGCTTGGATGCGCTGGGGCGCCCATTGGCCGCCGCCGGCCAGCATCGGATCATTCAATTCGGCCGTAGGAAGCGTGACTACGTCGGCGTAGAGGGCGTTTCCGGTCTCTGCGGCGGCGAAACTGTGGCCGGCTGCGATCTCCGCATCCATTTCTAAGACGACTGCGTTGATCTGGGGCAGAGACATGACGACCCTGAGGCCGGGACGCCCATCGAGCGCTTCCGCGGCGAGGGGATCGTCTGCGCGGACCAGGAACCGGCTGGAGACCGGGGGGTCTGCAATAGAGTTATTCGTTTCTGCCGCCAGCAGCGGGTGGGGGAAAAGCAGGGCGTTGAGCAGCAGAAGGCAGAGTATAAGCGCGGTGCGAGACATTTTTTTTCGATTATGCGTGCGGCTGCTCCAGCTCTTGAGTGCGACGAAAGCGGGTGTTGAGTCCAAGCAGCAGTTGTAGCCGCACATCCTCCTGGTTCTAGGATAGGCGCGACAAGCGGATTGTGCATGGGCTAAGTGTCAGAGCGTCGCTTTCCGTTGTGTGGAGCTATTGGGCGGGGCAATGAGGCGTTTTGGAAACGTCTTGCCGAGCGATTGTCAGCGACAAACGCATGGCGCGCTGCGTCAAATGTCGGGGCGACTTGGGGCTGATGACCATGTAGCGGAGATTTGCCGCCCGAAGCTTGGGAGGCGGGCGAAACAGAAAAGCGCAGGACGCCAGATTGGCTCCGGCGTCCTGCGCGGGGAGACACAACACATTCGAATCGGTTAGCGAGACAACATCGGTAGGTAAAGAGCTTCCTCGAATTCACCTTGAGAGCCAATCGTCACTTCTAGCGCGTCAATCAGATCAGTCTCTTGACCATCCTCGACCGTAACCAGCCAGTAGGTATAGAGACCGTCAGGGGTCACCAGCGGGTCGGTATACTCGAACTCGCTGGTCGCCTCGGTCTGGGCTGCCGTGACGTTGTTCGTCAGTCGCTGCGCTCGTTCTGGATCATTGCCGTACGAGCGGTAGAGTACGACGTTCTGAACGGGCGTGGCGCCATGAATTACCCAGTGCAGATGAACACTGTTGCCGTCGACGATGGCGGTTGGCGCTGCATCCAACTCTGTTCTCTGCGGCGCGATGCCGGTCAGCGGGTTTGGCGTTTTATTGGCGGCGGGATCATAGGCGAGGCTGGCGTGAGCGACATGGTCGATAGACAGTGTGAGCTGGCCTCTTGAGTAACGCACCCTTCGTGAAGTAACGGAGCAGCGGCCGTCGTCGGCCGTGATGCAGGAAGCTGTGCCGGAATAGGCGCCTCCCCAAGAGAATGAAACGGTGGAGTCTTTGACCGGCTCGCCAGCAGAATTCGCAATCAGAATGGTGGCCGTAACCTGCCAATCAAACCAGCGCTTGACATACCTCAGGGAGGCGTTGTCGACGTGGATTGTTTGGGTTTCAGGGGTGGGCATAGGTGTTGGCGGTTCTGGCGTTGGCGTGGGAGGGATCTCGGTCGGCGTGGGGGTCGGCGTTGGCGGCACGGGCGTTGGCGTGGGAGGGATCTCGGTCGGCGTGGGGGTCGGCGTTGGCGGCACGGGCGTTGGCGTGGGAGGGATCTCGGTCGGCGTGGGGGTCGGCGTTGGCGGTACGGGCGTAGGCGTGGGCGTGGGTAACTCCGGCGTCGCCGCATCGGCCAAGGCGGCTCCCAGCGCAGCCTGTGCGTTGACGCGGCCATGTCCGAAATACATGTCCCACCCTGCGTCGCCCAAATCGGCTGCGCTAGACGTCAGGTACTGCTCTAGCGTCTCTACGCCGGCATCCGGCGCGATCGCGGCGAGAAGCGCTACAACGCCGCCTACATGCGGCGCTGCCATCGACGTGCCGCCCATGTAGGCGTACGTCGACTGGCCATTGCTGATGTATGTGCTGTAGATGCCGGGCGCCGGCGCGGCGATATCGATGTAGTCGCCATAGTTGGAAACCGAGTAGCGGTTGTCGTCTTGATCGGAGCCGGCAACTGCGATTGCTTCAGGATGAGCCGCCGGGTAGAAAGGCGTGCTGGAATTGTAGTTGCCGGCTGCGGCTACGACGATTGTTCCCCTATCGCGTGCATAGGTGACTGCAGCGTGGAGACCGGGGTTGTACACCGTCGCCCCGGAAGAGATGACGATCACATCTGCGCCGTGGTCGGCGGCATAGGCAATGCCGCTGATGAGGCGGCTATAGCTGCCCGCGCAGTTGTCGCTGAGAACCTTGACCGGCATAATCTTGGCTTGTGGTGCAATGCCGGCGATGCCTTCGGCGTTGTCGGACGTCGCCGCAGCGATGCCGGCCAGATGTGTGCCGTGCCCGCACACGTCAGACGTGTCGGTGTTCGAGTCATAGATGTTGTAGCCGGGTATCAGCCTGTCATACAGGTCGGGGTGGTTGGGATCAACGCCGGAGTCGACGATGGCAATAATGACTGCGCTTCCCTGCGTGACGTCCCACGCGGCTGTAGCGCCGATTTTCTGAGGCCCCCACTGGCTGCCGTTGTTGAAATACGGATCGTTGGGAACGTACGCAGGATGGATGACTGTGTCGTAGTAGACCTCGGCCACATGCGGATTGGCCTTTAGCTGTTCATACGCATCTTGTAGTTGGCCGGAGGGCACTTCCATAATCTGTGTGCGGATAGGGGACAGTGCATCCAATATCTCAGCGCCGACAAAGGAGGAGGCTGCTGCGAACTCGGTCATCTCCGCATCCGGCTTCAACTGAACGATTAAGCGGGACGAATCATATTCGATGATCGTGGGGCCTGTTGATAGGTCATCTGCCCGTGCGACTGACCCGAGCGGGAGGGGCGTGACTAACGCTAGTACAACGAGTATCCCAATGATGACCTGGCGCGTGTGGAGCCGCATGTTGTCCTCCCATTATATGAACGGCACGGCATGAACGAATGGATGCCGTTGTTGTCTTTGCACAAGGCGGTTGGAAACGTGTGGGCTGCGGCGGTGTGACCAGGCGCGCTTACGGGTTCCTCAACCTATGTTCAGGATAGGAGGTTCTTGCGACACA
>CAZYSJ010000046.1:0-32605 GCA_964649875.1 uncultured Caldilineaceae bacterium | reverse complement strand
CTTCTCGGTCGATGGCGTCTACGTCTTGCGCCTCACGGCTGACGACGGCGCACTCTCCGCCTTCGACGACGTGACCGTCACCGTCAACGCCGCACCGCCTGTCAACCAGGCGCCCGCGGTCAACGCCGGCCCAGACCAGATCATCAAGTTGCCGAGCAAGGCGACGTTGAGCGGCACGGTCACCGACGACGGCCTGCCCACACCGCCAAGCTTGACCACGACCTGGAGCAAGGTCTCTGGTCCGGGGCCGGTCAAGTTCGCCAATGCCAACAGCCTGAACACCACCGCCACGTTCAGAAGAGCCGGTACGTATGTACTGCGTCTCACGGCCAACGACGGCGCTCTATCCGCCTCTGACACTGTCACGATCAAGGTCAACCGGGCGAAGCTTACCGTAGCGGAGATCATTCCCGATCAATGGGAGGTGTTCAGGGCCGCGAGCGATTTGGACGTCCAGATCGTCGGAAGCGGGTTCGACGACGGAGCGGTCATCTCGTTTGAAGACGGCATTGGACCGATGCCGACTGTCTCAAATGTCACTGTGGTAGAAGACACGCTCATGACGGCGAAGCTGACCATTGGCGATATGAGCGCGACAACCCACGAGACCTGGAGCGTACGTGTAACCATGCCGGACGGAGAATCTGCATTGCTGCCGGAAGCCTTCACTATCATCACCGAGCCGACAGGTGACGACCTGATGCTCTTCCTGCCGCAGATTAGCCGGTAATACGCTTATCAACCGCGCAGGCGTTTGGCCGGAGGGGCGAGATTTCTGCTCCTCCGGCCGCAGCCGGCAGCGCGCACCGATCAGTCACAGCAATGGAACGGCCAAAACAGTTGGCCTTATTCCGGAAAGACGGCAAGAAATGATCCGGATCACGCGCAATTCCCATAGACCTGACACCGGCAGGGTGCGAATAGGCGGACACGCCCGGCGCACCCTCAGCGTTCGTATTCACCCCTCCGCAGACGTTTCGGATGCAGCGCGCATCGGCGCCGGCACACAGATCTGGAACAACTGCCAGGTGCGCGAGCGCGTCGTCATCGGCCAGGACTGTATCTTAGGGAAGGACGTCTACATCGATGCGGGCGTCGAGGTAGGCGACCACGTCAAGATTCAGAATGGCGTCTCGGTCTACCACGGTACGACCATCGAGTCGAACGTCTTCGTCGGACCGCGTGTGGTCTTCACGAACGACAAACGGCCGCGAGCCACGACCCCAGACGGCAAGCTCAAAGGCGCAAGCGATTGGACCGTCGGCGAGATTCGCGTCTGCCATGGCGCATCGATCGGCGCCGGCGCCATCATCCTGCCCAACGTGCGCATCGGCCGCTACGCCATGATCGGCGCCGGCGCCCTGGTTACGCATGACGTTACCGACTACGCCCTCGTCATCGGCAGCCCGGCGCGGCAGATCGGCTATGTCTGCGCCTGCGGCTGCCGGCTGGCCCTAGATGACCGCGGCTTCGCCCGCTGCCCGGACTGCGGCAGCGAATACCAGTTTATAGGAGAGTCCCTTGATCGCAATCTCCAAACCTTACATCGGTGAGGAAGAAAAGGCAGCCGTGCTAGAAGTCTTGGAATCAGGACAGCTCAGCCAGGGACCGCGCACGCCGCTCTTCGAGGAGCGTTTCGCCAAAATGTGCGGCGTCGACCACGCCGTAGCCGTCTCATCCGGCACGGCTGCCTTACATCTTGCTCTGCTGGCATATGACATCGGGCCGGGCGATGAGGTTATCACCACGCCCTTCACGTTTATGGCGACTGTAAACGCCATCTTGCTTACAGGGGCGACGCCTGTCCTGGTCGATATCGACGAGGATACGTTCAACATCGATCTCGACCTGGTCGAAGCCGCCATCACGCCGCGCACCAAGGCCATCATGCCCGTGGATCTGTACGGCCTGATGAGCGATATGCCGCGCGCCGAAGAGATCGCAGCCAAACACGGCCTCAAGTTAATCGAGGACGCCTGCCAGTCGTTCCTGGCGACATGTCGCGGCCGCTATGCCGGCAGCTTCGGCGCCGGCGCCTTCAGTTTCTATGCCACCAAGAACCTCATGACGGGCGAAGGCGGCATGATCACGACCAACGACGCAGCCCTTGCCGAGCGCTGTCGCCTGCTGCGTTCGCATGGCATGACGCGCCGCTATCATCACGAGATATTGGGGCTGAACTACCGCATGACCGAAATTCAGGCGGCGCTGGGCTTGGTACAGCTTGACCGCATCGAGGGGTTGATCGCCAAACGCCGCGCCAACGCCGCCTACCTCAACGCCAAAATTGAGTCGGTGCGCACGCCGGTTGTCCCGTCCGGCTACGAACACGTCTGGCATCAATATACGGTGCGCATCAACGGCAGACGGTCACGCGATGCAAGTCTGCAAAAACTGGCCGAAGCTGGCGTCGGCGCGGGCGTCTACTACCCCGTGCCCGTACATTGCCAGCCGTCGCTGCGCGGCGTGCTCGGAGACACTCGCCTGCCCGTCGCCGAGAAGCTCGCCAACGAAGTCCTATCACTTCCCATCCATCCGCAACTCTCTCCCGACGACTTGGAGACGATTGCAGCGGAGGTCAATCGATTATGACAACTGTCGCCGTCATCGGCGTTGGCTCAATGGGCCGGAATCACGTGCGCGTCTACCGCGAAATGCCCGAAGTTGAACTGGTCGGCATCGCCGACGAGAATCCGCTTGCAGCCGAGAGCATAGCCCGAACGTACTGCGTGCCCGGCTATGCCGACTACCGGGAAATGCTCATGCACGAGCGGCCCGACGCCGTATCTGTAGTCGTGCCTAGCGCCAATCACTTCTCGGTCACGCGCGATGTACTCGCCGCCGGCTGTCATGCGCTCGTAGAGAAACCCCTCGCCACCACGCTGGATGAGGCGCAGCAGTTGATTGAGTTCTCGGAGCAAGCCGGACGCATTCTGATGGTCGGGCATATCGAGCGCTATAACCCAGCCATCATCGAGCTTCGTCGCCGTCTGGACGCAGGGCAGCTCGGCAGAATCTTCCAGATTCACGCCCGGCGTCTCGGCCCATTCCCTAGCCGCATCCACGACGTGGGCGTCATCATGGACTTGGCGACGCACGATCTCGATATCATGCGCTATCTGACCCGAAGCGAGGCGATCCGCGTCATAGCCGAGGTCGGTCGCCAGGTGCATCCGTCCTACGAAGACATGTTCGCCGGCATGGTGCGCTTTGCCAATGGCGCCTTGGGCGTGCTGGAGATCAACTGGCTCACGCCCCGCAAGATTCGCGAACTGTACGTCACGGGCGAACGAGGCATGTTCTATGTTGACTACATCACCCAAGACCTGCGCTTCTGCGAGAACGCCGAGACCAACGGCGACGATTGGGCCGCCCTGAGTCTGCTGCGCGGGGTCAAAGAAGGCCCCGAAACAAAGTTTGCCGTCCCCAAGAGAGAACCATTGCATCTGGAGTTGGAAGCGTTTATCAGCCAAGTGAAAGGCGAGAACACCGCCGCCGCCAATGGCCGCGATGGTCATGCAGCGATGGCGCTGGCAACCGCCTTGATCGAGTCGTCACAAACCGGTTCGGTGCGGCGCCTGGTTCCCGTGCCGCTGAACGGCGTGGCCGTCTAGCCACATCTGGGGGGCATATGGATAGTTCACAACATTGCCGCGGATCCTTTGAGTTCCGCATTGAGGCGGGAAGAATGTCTGAAATGGAGATCTATCAGGTAAAACGCTTAGCCGAGTCGGCCCCTGCTCAGGTCTATCCGTATGTCAAGCGCCTGATCGATCTCATCATCTGCGCCTTGGCCCTTATCTGGCTGCTGCCGATCATGGGTTTGATCGCATTGGCGATCGCGCTTGATTCTCCCGGATCGTTCCTCTTTGTACAGACGCGCATCGGCAAGGACGGCCGTCCCTTCCGCATCTACAAGTTTCGCACCATGTCGAGCAGCTACGACAGCCGCGAGGACCGCAAGTACATGGCCGCCTTTGTCGCCGGCGCTGTCGGCCCGAACCTGGACGGCGACGGCAAGACAACGTTCAAGCCGGCTATGGACGCACACATCACGCGCGTCGGCCGCTTCCTGCGCAAATCCAGCCTGGATGAGCTGCCCCAAATATGGAACGTGCTGCGCGGAGATATGAGTCTGATCGGCCCGCGGCCCAATGTGCCCTGGGAAGTGGAGCAGTACACCGATATACAGCGCCAACGCCTTGCCGTTTTGCCCGGGATCACCGGCCTGGCCCAGGTGCGCGGTCGCAGCAATGTCACCTTCCAAGAGATTGTCGAACATGACCTCGACTACGTGCGCCGGCAGAGCTTCAAGCTCGATATGCAGATCCTCTGGTGGACCGTGGCGCAGGTTTTAGGGCAGCACGATGCCGGCTAATCCGTTGAGGAATGACCGGATGATCGACGCCTCCGGCAACGCAGCCGAGAGCAAGCGTCGCAATATCGAGCGTCGCAATGGCGCCGGTTCCTCTCGCAGCGATGAAGGGCTGCGCGTGGAGCGGCGCCTAGACGCCGGCGTATGGCAGGAATACGTAGCCCGTCACCCGCAAGGCAACATCTTCCACACGCCGGAAATGTTCTCGACGCTCGCCCAGGTGCGCGGCTACCGGCCAAGTCTTTGGGCCGTTCTCGACAACGCCGACCGCACAGCCGCGCTCTTTACGCCTGTGGAAATCGCACTGGCTGGCGGCCCGTTACACCGCTTCACTGCCCGAGGCGTGGCCTATGGCAGCGTCCTCGCCGAGCCGGGCGAACTGGGAGAGAGGGCGCTTAGCTTGCTCTTCAAGGCATATCAACGCGAGATTGGCGGTTCGGTCCTGCTGACGGAGTTGCGCCACCTATCGGATACAACAAACATTCGGGCCGCGTTGCACCGTTGCGGCTTTGAACATGAAGATCACCTCAACTATCTGATCGACCTCCGCCAGCCGCGCGAGGCCATTTGGCGAAGAGTCAGCAGCCGCACTCGCAGCTATATCCGCAAGGCACAGCGAGAAGGCGAACTCACAGTCGTAGAAGTCGATTCACTCGAACGCCTTCATGACGCCTACGCATTGCTGCGCAAGACATATGCCCATGCGCAGGTTCCGCTGGCCGACTACTCGCTGTTCCATGCCATCTTTACGACGCTCTGCCCGATATCGTTGGCCCACATCACCTCGGTCTACCTGCATGACGTACCCGTCGCCACCTCCGTAGACCTGTTATACAAAGGCGTCGTGTATTACTGGTATGGCGGAATGGACCGAGCATATGGCGCGCACCACCCCAACGAACTGCTTCGCTGGAGCGTGATCGAGTGGGGCATCGATCATGGGTTCACCTTGTTCGACTTCGGCGGCGCAGGCAAGCCCGGCGAAGAATATCGAGTGCGAGACTTCAAAGCCAAATTCGGCGGAGAACTCGTCAACCTTGGACGCGATGTCTACGTCCATGCGCCGCGCCGGTTGCGCCTAAGCAAGCTCGGATATGCCATGTACCGGCGCTTTTCACCGGCGTAACTGCCGGCCAATCAACATAACCGCCGGCTTGCTTCTGTATGCAAGCCGAGTCTTCGAGGCAAGGAATGATGCACGCAGGTTTACGCAAATTGCCCGGCTCCACGAGCCGCAGCGCCAATCGACATTCGCAAGCCGCCGCAAGCGTCTCTGGCGAAACGCTCAAAGTCGTCGCCGATCTCGATGCCGACTGCTGGCGGCAGTTCTGCAGCGAGCATCCGCAAAGCAGCATTTTCCACACGCATGAGATGTTCGAGGCGTTTTCTCGCGCAGAAGGCTATCGTCCTTCGCTGTGGGCGACAGTCGACAACCGCTCCGGAGAAGTTCTGGCGTTGCTGACGCCCGTACAGATCACATTAACAAACGGACCGCTGAACCGAGTCACATCAAGAGACATTGCCTACGGCAGCTTGCTCAGCGCGCCGGGCGAACGCGGCGAAGAAGCCGTCGTCCGCTTAATCGACACGTACAAACGCGCCGCAGGTCGTTACAGTCTCTTCAGCGAACTGCGCAACCTCTCGAATACCGCCGGCATCCAGCCGGCCCTGGATCGGTCCGGCTTCATCTACGAAGATCACCTAAACTTTCTTGTCGACCTCAAACAACCGGAGGACGTTCTCTGGCAGAAGATGAGTAAGAGCGCTCGAAAACGCATCCGGCGAGCTCAAAGACAAGAAGACCTGGCAGTTGTCGAAGCAAGCAGCCCAAAACAACTGCGGGATTTCTACTCGCTTCTGCGCATGACCTATGAATACGCCCGCATTCCGCTAGCGGATTTCTCACTCTTCCAGTCGATTTTCGAAGTGTTGCGCCCTTGGCAAATGGCCCAGTTCTTCATGGTCTATTACCGCGACATTCCCATCGCCGGCACAGTCGAACTGCTGTTTAAGGAGACGATGTACAGCTTTTACGGCGGCACGGATCGGCGATTCGCCAACTTGAATCCGACTGAACTGCTGCAATGGCGCCTCTTCCAATGGGGGCAAGAGCACGGCTATGGCCTTTATGATTTCGGCGGCGCCGGCAAGCCGGACGAAGAGTACGGCGTGCGCGATTTCAAAGCCAAATTCGGCGGAGAACTGGTGAACTACGGGCGCAACGTCTGCGTCCACGCCCCTCGTCTGCTCGAAGTCAGCAAGCGCAGCTACAGCCTATATCGGCGCTTGTTAGCCGTACTGGAGAACGCTCGCTCGCTCATGCGGCAGACGGCGCCGCGCCTGAATGTATAAGAAAGCGAACCGAACGTGATGACGCATTCCGCCGGCAAACAACCGGTCAAACGACATTGCATGGTCGTCCACGCCTATTATCCGCTTGGTGAAACCCGCGTCGAGCGGGAAGCGCTGGCGTTGATCGACCGAGGCTACGACGTGGATGTCGTATGCCTTCAGAATGTCGGGGAACCGGCGCAGGACACCGTAGACGGCGTGAACATCTATCGTCTGCCGGTGCGTCGCGGCAAGCGTCGCGGGCAGTTGTTCCAGTTGATCGAATACCTCGTCTTTTTCCTGCTCGCCTCGATCAAGCTGATCGGCCTTCATCGGCGCAATCGGTATGGCGTAATCCAAACGCACAATCTGCCTGACTTTCTCGTCTTTGCCGCGCTCGGCCCTAAACTCCTAGGCGCACGCGTGATCCTCGACCTGCATGATCTGATGCCCGAATTCTACGCAGCGCGCGGAGGCCGTTCGATGAAGAGCCTCGCCGTTCGCCTGGTCATCTGGCAGGAGCAAATCTCCTGCCGGTTCGCCGACCACGTCATCACCGTGACGGATATCTGGCGTGAGACGCTCATAGGCCGAGGCGTATCGCCCGAAAAAGTCTCGGTGGTCATGAATGTGGCCGACACGCGCATCTTCCGCCCCAACCCTGACGATCTGCCGTCGCTTCACGCCAACGGCGATTTCCGGCTAATCTATCATGGCACGCTCACCCACCGCTATGGCGTCGACCTGATCCTTCGCGCCCTAGCCCAAGCGCGCGACGAAATTCCCGGCATCCGCCTTACCCTCATCGGGGCCGGCGATGCGCTGGACGACCTAAAGCGCTTGGCAAAAGAACTCGGCGTGGAAGACCAGGTAGATTTCTGCAGCGAGGTATACGCATCGCAGCTCCCCCCGCTCATCGCACAGGCGGATGCAGGCGTCGTGCCCAACCGCAACGACCTATTCACAGACACGTTGCTCCCGACCAAACTCCTGGAATATGTCGCCTTGAATACGCCGGTAATCGCTGCGCGCACCCGGACTATCGCCGCCTACTTCGATGACTCGATGGTGCGCTTTTTCCGTCCAGGCGATGCCGCAGACCTGGCGAACGCCATCCTTGACCTGTACACAAACCGCCCGCTTCTAGAGCGATATGCCCATAACGCCCGGAAGTTCGACGAGAAATACAGTTGGCCTCAGGTCTCCGCCCACTATGCAGCTTTGGTTGACCGGCTTAACAGCCGCCAGACAATGAGGAAACCATAGGTGGAAATCAAAACTTACCTTAACATCCTAATGCGAGAATGGTGGGTCGTACTGCTCTGCACCGTTACAGCGCTAGTCGCCGCCTACGTCTTAACGCAACGCCAACCGGTCATCTACCAAAGCACGGCGACCTTCATCATGCGCCCGCGTGCTGAACTGGTCCAAGACCAAAATGACTCCGTCCGCGTTCTAGAAACGTTGGGGCGACACCTGTCGATCGCCTCCACCTACGTTGAGGTGGCTTCAAGCCGGCTGATTAAACAGCGCGCCGCCGAAAGCCTCAACCTCTCCGCCCTGCAACGGGAGAATCTCAGCGTAAACGGCGAAGCGGTCGCCGGCACCAACATCATCAAGATCTCGGCGCAAAGCGTTGATCCGGAAATCGCCAGGGATTACGCCAACCAGGTCGGCATCGAAACAGTCGAATTCGTCAGCGGTCTCTACGAAGTTTTCGAGTTGGAACCGCTTGACGCTGCCGCAATCCCGCGCAACCCGGTGAGCCCCAACCTCCCCCTCAACCTGGCGCTCGGTCTCTTCTTGGGCGCGGCGCTGGGTGTGGGCTTGAGTTTGCTCATCGCCTATTTGCGCATGCCGCATACCGCGACGCGCCGCTTCGACATCATTGACCCCGTCGTCGGGGCGAACAACCTCGCCTACTTCCGGCTGCGCCTGCGCGCCGAGGTCAGCCGCGCCAAACGAACCGGCCGGCCGTTCTCGCTGGCGTTGATTCGCATCACACAAAACGGCGATCCGGCCGAACGAGTTGCGCTCCAGCGCGCCGCACTGGTGTTCCAGTCCAGACTGCGCGAAGAAGATGTCCTGGCCTATGCAGGCGACGCCATCTTCGCCCTCATTCTGCCTGAAACCGCCGGCGCTATTGCCAAAGAGACAGTCGAGGAACTCTGCATTCGCCTCCAGGCCGACGAGCCCTCATCCCGGCTTGACGAAAACGGCGCGTGGGGCCTCCATTGCTCGGCGGGAGTCAGTTGCTTCCTCGATGCGCTGTTGGATGCCGACGAGTTTTGGGGTCAAGCGGCTTTGGCCCTAAACGACGCCGATATATTCGCCTTTGGAAAAGTCACCCTCTACTCGCAATTGGACGGCTCAATCGAGCCTTCAACCGGACGCCTGACGGATTGGCGTCCGGAGCGCGAACCGAGTTCCGTTTAGTTCAGGCCAGTTCAGGCAGAGGACATCCATTTTGTCATCGGAAATCGCCCCCGAAGCGAAACGCAAAGCGCCAAAGACCGTGTCCGCCGCCGATGCCGCCATTCTGTCGACAGCGAAGGGCAGCGGCATCTTGGCAGCCGGAAAAGTCATCGAAACTGGCGGCAGGTTTGTCGTCGCCGTGCTGCTTGCCCGCGTCTTGGGGGCGGACCAGTTCGGCCAATATACCCTCGCGCTGGCGACCACAGCCCTCGCGTCGAGCATCGGCAAGGTCGGCATGGACTCCGCGGTCGTACGCTTCGTAGCCGTATTCACCGGCAACAAGGATGAAGCGGGCGTCTGGGGCGTTCTGCAAATCGCCCTGGCCTTCGCCCTTTGCGCCAGCATTCTGATAGGGCTTGGGCTGTTCATCCTCGCTGAAACCATCGCTCTGCGCATCTACCACGAGCCGCAATTGGCATCGCTGCTTCGTCTCGGCGCGGTCATGGTCCCCGTGGCCGTTCTCAATGACATTCTGATCGGCGCCAGTCGCGGTTTCAAGCGCATGCACTTCCCTGTGCTGGCCCAAGACATCGTCCATCTGCTCGTCAGGCTGGTCCTGCTTGGCGCGTTAGCATTCGTGGGCATGAACGCTTACCTTGCCCTATTGACCTACGGCATTGCCGACCTGTTCAGCGTCGTCCTCCTTCTTTACCTGCTCAACGGCGTGTTTCCCTGGAAACGCCCCTTGCGCACCGCACGGCGCGAACTGCGTAACATCCTCAACTTTTCCGTCCCGCTTTTCCTTTCGGAGATGCTCAAAACCTTCCGCAGCGATATCCAGACGATCCTGCTTGGCGCCACCTATGCCGTTGCCAGCGTCGGCGTCTTTACCGTCGCCAACAAGGTCAACATGATTGGCCGCATCTCCTCATTCTCGCTCATGGCCTCGGCGGAGCCGGCTTTCGCCGAACTCCACGCCAAAGAAGATCGCAGCCAGATGCAGCATCTCTACAGCGCTACGTCGCGCTGGATGTTCGCGCTTAATTTTCCCATCGTGTTGCTGACGATCCTCTTCGCCAAACCGCTCCTCGCCATCTTCGGAGAGAGCTTCGTCAGCGGATCGTTTGCGCTCATCCTGCTATCGCTCACGACGCTGGTCACGGTGAGCACCGGGCTAGCCGGAACAGTCATCGAGATGGCCGGCTACACGCGCCTGAAACTGATCAACTCGGTCTCGCAACTCACTTTGTTCGTCGTCACCTCTGTGCTCTTTATCCCGCGCTGGGGCGTGGTCGGCGCCGCCACAGCCGCCCTTCTCTCCATCGGCATCACACAGATCGCACGCCTTGTGCAGACCGCGATCCTGCTGCGCATGCAGCCCTACGACGTCTGGTTTGCCAGAGCCGCAACGAGTGCAGCAGTGACGTCGGCTTTGGCTTTCTATACACGTTGGCAATTCCACACCGATGCCAACATCGTCGTCGCGGCGATCCACGCGACGGCTATTCTGGTTGTCTACGCCGCGGCCTTGCTGCTTTTCGGCCTGGCCCCGCAGGACAGACTCATCGTAGCCCGAACTTTAGAACGCTTCCGCACGCTTTTTCTGGACCGCGGTTCACGGGCGCGCAGGTTCTTTGCCGGCGCCGGCGATTAGTCGCTCTCACGTGCAGATCGGCGTCTCGGCTTCGGCTCTGATTCTCTGTTGGTTCTCTTTTTGGAAATACGGTATCGGCAATGAATGACGGACCTATCTATATCGGCGGCCTAGACCGCAGCGGCAAAACCACGATGCAGGCTTTTCTCGCCTCGCATCCGCGCATCGCCATCCCATATGCCGGCTCCAATCTGTGGAGTTTCTTCTACGCGCGCTATGGCGACCTCTCGCGAGAAGAAAATTTCGAGAATTGTCTTGCCGCTCTTCTGAGCTATTCGCACGTAGTCGCCCTAAACCCCGATCCGGAACGCATTCGCCGCGAGTTCCGGCAAGGGCCTGCCGCCTATGCCCGCCTCTTCGCCTTGCTGCACGAGCACTATGCAGAGCAGCAGGGCAAACCGCGCTGGGGCGATCAGTCCGGGTTGATCGAGACATACGCCGATTATCTGTTTGCCGCGGACCCGGCGGCCAAGATGATCCACATGCTGCGCGACCCCAGAGACCGCTACGCCGCATCGCTGGCTCGCGCCCCGAAAGGCAAGGGCCGCGCCGGCGGCGCAGCCGCCCGCTGGCTCTACTCCGTGCGTCTGGCCGAGCGCAACTGCCGCCGCTACCCGGATAGCTACACGGTCGTGCGCTTCGAGACAATGATCGCACAGCCGGAGCAAACGCTGCGCCAGGTGTGCGCCTTCCTCGGCGAGGAGTATGTCCCGGACATGCTCACGATGGACGGCTCGCCGCTGCAGCGGGACAAACTGGCGCGCACGGCAGGCCGTGCGCCTGGTCAAAGCCCGCTCTCAATAGACTTCATCGGCGGCTTCCGTCAGTCGCTCAGCCCCGGCGATATCGCCTTCATCCAACAGGTCGCCGGCAAGAAGATGGTCGAATACGGCTACGCGCTTGATCCGGTCGCCTTTTCCGCCGCGGAGAACTTGCGCTTCCGGCTCGTCGACTGGCCGGCGAACCTGGCGCGCATGGCCGCATGGCGCGGTCGCGAAGCGGCGCATAACCGGCTGCCCGCGCTTTTCGGTCGCCGGCCCGACCGCAAAACGCTGAAGCCCTCCCGAACCGGCGGGCGAAGTGCGGCGCAGACAACCTAAACGCAGAATATGACTCAGATACGCATGGAACGAGGACCTATCTTCATCGGCGGCATCGCCCGCTCAGGCAAAACCTGGATGCGCTTTATGCTGTCCTCGCACCCGAATATCTGCTTTAGCCGCCGCACGAATCTCTGGACCGACCACGACGGACGCTACGGCGACCTTGCGAGCGACGCCAACTTCGAGCGCTGTCTAGACGCGCTCCTGCGCTCGAAACACGTCCGGCTGCTCAATCCCGACCCCGACCGCATTCGTCGCGAGTTCCGGCAGGGACCTGCCGCCTATGCCCGCCTCTTCGCACTCTTGCACGAGCACTACGCCGAACAACAGGGCAAGCCGCGCTGGGGAGATCAGACCGAGATGATCGAAACGTGCGCACATCGCATCTTTGCGGCTTACCCGTCGGCCAAGATGATCCACATGCTGCGCGACCCGCGTGATTGCGCCGCGGCTGTGTTGGAGCGTCGCTCGCACGGCAAGGGCGGAGTGGGAGCTGTAACCGCAGCCTGGGTGCATTCCGCCCGGTTCGCCCGGCGCAACCGGCAGCGCTATCCCGGCAACTATCTGACCGTTCGGTACGAGACGTTGGTCCGGCAACCGGAGCAAACGCTGCGTCAAGTATGCGCCTTCATCGGAGAAGACTACGATCCGGCCATGCCGGCGATGGATGACATCCCCAGATTCCGCCAGTCAACTGCGCCCGGACAAAGCCCGCTCTCCGACGCCTACATCGGCGGCTTCCGCAGCGCCCTGCCGCGCCGCGAGGCGGCCTTCATCCAACGCTATGCCGGGGCGGAGATGCTTGCTTTCGGTTATGCGACGGAACCGCTGCGCATGAACGCGCCGGAACGGGCCGCGTTTTGGCTATCCGACTGGCCCGTCAATCTGCTGCGCGCCGCAGCCTGGCGTCGTCTTGCCGCCGGCCTGCCCGCTTCGAGTTAGGACGAGGAAAGAATATATGGAGACGGGGCCGATCTTTATCGGCGGACTTGCAAACTCAGGAAAGACCGAGTTGCGCCTCATGCTCGAAGCGCATCCGCATCTCTGTTTCACGCGGCGCACCTACATGTGGACCCGCTTTTACGCGCGTTTCGGCGATCTGGGCCGTCCTGAAAATCTGGAGAATTGCCTGACTGCCATGCTGGCGCACGAGCCGATCCGCCAACTGGAACCGGACCTCGCGCGCATTCGCGCCGAGTTTGCCCAAGGCGCGCCGGCCTACGCGCGGCTCTTCGGCCTGTTCCACGCCCATCACGCCGAGCGCATGGGCAAGCCGCGCTGGGGCGATCAGCTCGGCGATGTCGAGCAGTTCGCCGCACCGATCTTCGACGCCTTCCCCACAGCCCGCATGATCCACATGGTCCGCAACCCGCGCCACGTCTACGAAGAGGCCATGGCGCGCCGCCGCCAACGCAAGGGCAAAGTCGGCTGGACTATCGCCGATTGGCTCAGCTCTGTCAATGCCGGCAAGGAAAATCTCGCCCGCTTCCCCGGTCGTTACAAGATGGTCCGCTATGAAGCCCTGATGGCGCAGCCCGAACAGACCGTGCGCGAAATCTGTCGCTTCATTGGCGAGGACTATCACCCCGGAATGCCTGCGGCAGCTGTTACAGACAACCCCAAAAGGAACCGCAGCCGGACAACGGACGGCAATACGCCGCAACGCCACATCCGAATGTCCCCCGGCGAAGTGGCCTTCATGCGCGCCTACGCCCGCCGCGACCTGCATGCACTCGGCTATTCGCTCGGAGAGGGCAAGCTCTCTCTGCGCGACTGGCTGCTGTTTCTCTTAGTCGATTGGCCCGCCAACCGCGCCGCCATGGCGGCTTGGCGGACCGCGAATCCCGGACGCTACGCATAGAACACCGAGGTGTATGGAACAATGAACAACGGACCGATTTTCATCGCAGGACTCGAACGCAGCGGCACAAGCCTGATCTACGCGCTGTTGGCTTCCCATGCCAACATCGCCATGACGCGGCGCACCAACCTGTGGACGCACTTCTATAACCAGTACGGCGACATCAGCGACCCGGTGAACTTCGAGCGCTGCCTCACCATGATGATGCGCTATAAGCGCCTGTTGGTGCTGGAACCGGACCCGGAGGCGTTGCGCCAAGAGTACTGGCAGGGTGAGACGACCTATGCCCGGCTCTTCGCCCTGCTCGAAGAACAGTACGCCCGGCGCATGGGCAAGCCGCGCTGGGGCGATAAGTCGCTCAACACCGAACGCTACGCCGACCCCATCTTCGCAGCCTACCCGAACGCGCGCATGATCCACATGATGCGCGACCCGCGCGACCGCTACGCTTCCGTGATCACGCGCTGGAAAGTGCGTCGCGGCGGCGTAGGCGCCGGCACAGCTATGTGGCTGGAGTCAGTCAAGTTGGCGCTCCGCAATCAGCAGCGCTACCCCGACCGCTACATGATCTTGCGCTACGAAACGCTCGCCTTGCAACCGGAAGAAACGCTGCGAAAAATCTGCGACTTCATTGGCGAACCATACTCCCCCGACATGCTCACGATGGAGGGCGCGCCGACTTTCCTCGACAAAGGCGGCAACAGCTCTTACGGCTCACGCAAGCCCGGCGTGATCTCGCCCGACTCGATTGGCCGTTTCCGCCGTGTGCTTTCTAAAGGAGAAATCGCCTTCGTCCAATCTCGCGCCACGCCGGAAATGCTGGCGTTCGATTACCAGCCGGACGCCGTAACATTTGAGGCGAAGGAACGCATACGCTACATGCTCGCTCAATGGCCGCTCAACGCGGCGCGCATGGTAGCCTGGCACGCCATGGAAGCCGCCCAGGATCGCTTAGGCCGTCCTGTGCCCAGTTATCGGCTCGTGCCCGAGGCAGGCGCCGCCGCGTAGTTTCGTCAGTCCGTACACGTCGTTCTGCGGGCGCTTAAGCCCGCCTATGTTCAGAGAGATTATGACGCTGCACATACCGCCATTGTCCGAAAAGCCCGACACCTACGGCCTGGGCAAACTCGCCCGGAGTTGGTATATGATCGCGCTAGCGCTGATCGCCGGCGTAGCGGCGGCATATCTAATCGTCGCCGATATGTGGGCCGTCATTTTAGCCGTTCTGGCCGCTCCCTTAGGATTCGTCGTCCTGCACCGGCGTCCATTGTTCGGCCTCTTTGCATGGCTCGTCATCGCGCAGTTCATCATGGACGCAGACTCATCGGCAATGCGCATGGTCTACTGGGCAATTCACCGGGCATTGCCGCCCCTCACGGTTCTCATCATAGTTATCAGTTCCTGGCTGGGGCTGAGCCGGCGAGAGTTGCCCAAGCTCGGCTGGCCCGAACTCGCCATGGTCGGCTATCTCGTCGCCACCGAATTCTCGATTATCTATCTCAACAACAATCCAAGAGGTACAACCATCTGGCTCTACGACCGCGTATTTGCGCCCATGTGCCTCTACTTCATCATTCGCCTGCTGAATCCCGATGAGCAAGACTTCCGGCAGTTGGCCGTCATCGCCTTCACCATCTGCATGGCGCAATCGCTGATCGGCATGGTCTCTTGGGTTGCGCCGCAGTTTCTCCCGTCGATGTGGAAATCGGTGCACGTCGGAGACCGCACGGTTGGCTCTTTGGAGAACCCCGTCATCTATACGATGGCGCTGGCGTTCGGCAGCCTCTTTGCCATGCACGCCGGAATGAACGCCAAGTCCGGCTTGATCCGCATCGCCTACATCGGTGCGTTCCTAGCAGGAACCTACGGCATCTTCATCTCGTTCACCCGCTCCAGTTGGCTCGGCGGGCTGATCGGTATAGCCGGCTTGGTCTATCTTTACCCTCGCTTCATGATCCGCCTGATTCTCATAGGCGCGCTTGTCATCGGCGGCGTAGGCGGCGCACTTTTCGCAGACCAAATTGGCCAGGCTGCATATCGTCTCGACTCGGACCAATCCCAAGAGTCCGCCCTGAGCCGCCTGCCGATTTTCTATGCGTCGCTCCGCATGTTCCAAGCTAAGCCGCTGTTCGGCTGGGGCTACAGCAACTTCGACCGCTACGACCGAGAGTTTCAAGGACGCGTGGCCGACCTGGTCAACCCGGAAAAGGACCACACATCGCACAATCTGCACCTGACCATTTTGGCCGAACAAGGATTGCTCGGCATCTCGCTCTATCTGGGGCCGTTCTTCTGGTGGCTAGGTCTCTCGATTATTGCGCTGCCGCGTCTCCCGAAAAACGGCTTCTGGAGCCGGAAACTGCTTGTCGTCCTCTGGCTGATCGTCGCCCATGCTTTCATTGTCAACAACTTCTTCAACACGATCATCCCGTACGGGCTTGGAATCTGGTGGATTTCGCTGGGCCTGATAGGCAGTTTTGTATCCGGTTGCCTCGCCGTTGGTTCCGATAATGCCCGAACGCTGCCGACCTACCGCATTCCCGCCATCGCACCTATGTCGTACAAGACTCCGGCGTTGGCCGAACTGATCCGAAGGAGAAATTCATGAGTGGAACAACTGAACGCCTGTGGGTGTCGCTGGTCAACTCCGACCGTTTCCGCCGGCTCGCGGATTCGAGCATTGGCGTCTCCCTGCTCGAAAGCGACGCAGCGCGACGCCTCAGCATGGCGCGACGCTATCTCACGTCCTACGGCCACACGGTCGCCAACCCCGCGCGATTCAAGGACGTAAAGACCTGCTGCGTCTTCATCGGCCATACCAAGAGCGGCAGCAGCTTGCTCGGCTCGATGCTGGACGCGCACCGCAACGCCATCATCGCCGACGGATCCGATGCGCTGCAATACGTGCCGGCCGGCTTTAATAAGGAGCAGTTGTTCCACCTCCTCGTCAAGTGCTCACGGCGCGAGGCGCTCAAAGGACGCGTCACCGCCCGGCGTCTAACACCCTACTCGTTCGAAGTTCCCGACCAGTGGCAGGGCCGCTACGACAGGCTCCAGGTGATCGGCGATACGACATCGGAAACTGCCATCCGCCGCATTGCCAAAGACCCGCGTCTGATCGACAACCTGCGCCGCATGATGAAAGGCGTCGACGTCAAGTTCATCCAGGTCATCAGAAACCCCTTCGATCCGATCAGCGCCATGCGCATACGCGGCAAGCGCACGGTGGAAAACGCCGTTGGCCGCTATTTCGAGGCCTGCCGCATGCTGGCCGACACGCGCAGCCGGCTCGACGAGTCCAACCTGCTGGCGGTCCGCTACGAAGACGTCGTCCGCCGCCCGGAACAGAACCTGCGCGCCGTCTGCGGTTTCCTAGACCTGCCGTATGACGACGAATACCTCAAGTCGTGCAGCGGCATCCTGCACGATTCGCCCGACCAAACGCGCCGCCTTGTACCATGGGAGGATCATTGGATCGAAGAGGTCGAGCGTCAGATCAAGCAGTTCGATTTCCTAGAAGGCTACTCCTTTGACAGCTAGAAACCTGGAGCGGACAGGCCGCCGCCATGCCCGCGCAGAGATAGGCGAACAGATTCCGTCGCAACGTCCCGCCCAAAACGGCGAAGGGGCGCATGCGATCGCGACTATGGCTCCCGCTGCGCCGGGGCTGCGCGCCATCGCCGAACTCATGCAGGCGCTCGCCGCTCAGGGCGTCCGCTATTGCCATTGGAAAAGCAACCTGCGTCTCGCCGTAAGCCTGGACGGTCGCACCGACCTCGACCTGCTGGTTGACCGGCGACATGCGCAGCGATTCCGCACGGTTCTGCTCGAACACGACGTCAAACTGGTGGTAGCCCCTCCGGGCAAACGCTATCCCGGGCTCGAGGACTACCTGGGATTCGACGCAGACAGCGGTCGCATGTTCCATCTCCACGTGCACTATCAGCTCGTGCTAGGGGAGCAGTTCGTCAAGAACTACAGGCTGCCGCTGGAGGAGCATTTCCTTGCCTCGGCGCGCCTGCAGAACGGCGTCATGGTTCCCGCGCCCGAACTGGAATTGATCGTCCTCACGCTGCGCGCCCTGCTCAAGTACCGCGACCGCGATGTGGTCAAGGATGTCCTGTCGATTCGTTCACCCGGCATTCCCGAACCGATCCTGGAGGAAGTGCGCTATCTCCTTGCCCAGACGACCGCGGATCAAGTCGAGCGCACGCTGACCGACCTCGCCGGCCTCGTGCCTGCCGATGTCGTACAGCAGGCGCAGCGCTTGTTGACCGAATCGCCGCGCGCCGGCTATCGACTCTTCCGCCTGCGCCGCCGCACGCGCCAGGCCTTGCGCCCCTTCCAACGAACCAGTCGGCTGAGCGCCTCATACACCTACCTGCGCGAGCTATGGAGCCGTCGCAACACCTTCCTCCGCTTTGCGCCGTCCCGCCAAATGACGTCCGCCCAGGGCGGCTTGGCCTTGGCGCTGGTCGGCGCGGACGGGGCCGGCAAGTCTACACTGTCCGCGTTGTTGGCGGAGTGGCTAGGCTGGAAGCTCGACGTACACGCCCACTACCTGGGCAGTAAGCAGCCATCGCGCCGCAGCCGGGCGCTCTATATCGTCTTTCGCATGGCGCGGCGCAGTCAGCGGCACGCCGAAGAGTGGTTCGGTGAAAAAAGCCTGCCGGCGAAGGCACTAGCCTCTCTGCGCGACGCATTGCTCGGCATCTACCACATCTCCATCGGCTGGGACCGCGACGCACGCTACCAGGCGGGCGTAAAGCAGGCCTTGTCAGGATCGGTCGTCCTCTACGACCGCTACCCGCTTGAATCGATCCGGTCCGACGCGGGCTTCCGGCTGTTGGACGGCCCGCAAATTTCACCCAACGGCGGCGGACGCGGCCTCATCACGTCGGCGCTCGCCGCGGCGGAGGTGCGACTCTACCGGCGCATGCGCCCGCCCGACATCCTCTTCGTGCTGGATGTCAGCCCGGAGGTCGCGTTGCAGCGCAAGCCGGACCACGATCGTTCCGCTGTAGAGGCCAAAAGCCGCGCCATCGGCCAACTGGCGTCGATGGGCCGCGACGCCCCGGCGGAGTTCCGTCTCGTCCACATCGACGCCGGCCAGCCGCTTGACGCGGTGTTGCGCCGCCTAAAGGCGCAGATCTGGGAGGCGCTGTGATGACGCCAAGTCTGGTTGCATTCCAGCCCGTTCCGGTGACTCGCGGAGGAACGTCGCATGGTCATTGAGTTCATCGGCGCGCCCGGCGCAGGAAAGACGACGTTAATCCCTGTCGTGGAGGAAGTCTGCCGCGAGCGGGGCATCGACGCGCGGACTGTCGTAGAGGCGGCTCGCCCCTATGCGCAGCGCGCCTGGGCGGGCAAGGCCGTCGCCCGCTTTGCCCCGCAGCCCTGGCAACGGCCGCTGCTTTGGCAGGTCTTCTATCACCTAAGCCTATGGAGCAGGATCGCCTTCTGCGCCAGGCGCCCGCGTCTGATTAGCCTGGCGCTGATCACCCAATTGCGCCGCCCCGTTCCCGCAGAGATACGCCGCCATGCCTGGCGCTGGTTCATTCACCTGGCAGGCTGCTACCGGTTTCTGCTCGCCCACGCGCGCGCCGGCGAAGCCCTCATCCTCGACGAAGGCTTCATCCACCGCGTGGTGCAGATGTACGCCTCGCACCTGGAGACGCCCGATATGGATCGCATCTCCGCTTATGTCGACTTGATCCCGCGCCCCGATCTGGTCATCGCCGTGCATGCGCCCTGGGAAGTATGCCTGGAACGCATCTATCAGAGAGGACTTTGGGAGCGCTTTCAACACATGAGCCAGGATGAAGTCGCCGCCTTCGTGCGCAACGCCCACCGCATCGTCGACATGACCGTCGACTACGTTCGCAGCGCCGGCTGGACGCTGTTGGAAGTGGACAACGGCATCGCCGATCCCGCCCTTTCCCAGCAGGGCCTGCGCGCCGGACTGGAAGCCATCCTGCCCGCGCCCGTGGCGCTGCCCATCACACCGGTAGACCATAGGATATTGGCCGTATGACCGACAGTTTTCGCATTTACTGCCTGCCCCGACCTTCCACCCTCTATGCGCGCCTGCACGCCCGCATGCGCCCGCCCGACATCCCCGCTCAGGATGTGCACGATATCCTGGAGCGCTTTGGGCTGCGCCTGGCAGGACCGCCGCGCAACCTGCCTGTGGGCCGGCGCAATCGCAATCTCGATCTGGACACGACCAGCGGCAGGAAATTACTCAAGGGCTATCGCCCAAACTGGCAGGCCGATACGGTGGAATACACCCATTCAATCCTGGCTCGCCTGGCGGAGACCGGCTTCCCGGCCTCGCGCCTCAGCCCTGCCCCCGACGGCGCGACTTATGCCAACTTAAGGGGCGACTACTTCACCCTGTTCGACTTCGACGAGGGCATGAACTACTCCGGACGGTTCTTGGTACGCGCCCACCGGCGCAAGCTGATGGCCCTTGCCGGCGAGACGATGGCCCGCCTACACCGCCAGTTGCGCGGCTTCATGCCCGCAGGCCGCCACCACATGGGTTTCGCAGGCTACACGGGCAGCCGTTGGCGCGATGTCGAATGGCACGAGCGCAAGTTGCAGGAACTAAAGGCCAAATCCGTCAAGACGCAGCCGCCCGAACCGGGCGGCATCATGGCCTGGCTCGTGGAGAACAGCGGCCGCATCGGCGACGAGATCGCCCGTCTGGACGCTTTACTTAGCGACGCCGACCTGCCGCGACTGATCATCCACGGCGATTACGGCCTGCACAATCTCCTTGTCCGCGAGGACGGCAGCGTTGTCGTCGTCGATTTCGAGCTGGCGCGCATCGAGTGGCGACTTAGCGATCTTGTGTCCTGCCTCTCCCGTTTCCGCTACGGTGCGTTGGAGGACATTTCCTACGATTACGAAAGCATAGGCTGGTTTCTGGGAGGCTACCAGCGGGTGCTGCCGTTGAGCGATGAGGAATGGCGGCTCTTCCCGCAGGTTTGGGCATTCTACCGCTATCAGAGCGCCGTCCAGTACTGGAATTCGTACTACGCCACCAACGGCCCGGAACGCAAGCTGCACTCGGCGCGCGATGCCGTCGCCCAGGCCGAGTATGCCCTGCGCCACGCCGATGAGTTGGCGAGGTTGAACGACGGCGCGTCGCCGGCGCGTTTTAACGGCGTACGCGCCCGGAGCGGCGCATGAAGACACGTACACAACCGCTCCCGCGCGTCATCGAAAGGAGGCCCCGGCATGGCCGACGAGCCGCTTAGGGTGATGCACGTCATCAGCAATCTGGAGATCGGCGGCGGCCAGGAGGTCGTCCGCACCCTGGTCGAGAACCTGGCCGAGATCGGCTGCGCGCCGGTGGTGTGCGCCTTCGTGGACGGCCCTCTGCGCCAGGACATCGAACGTCTGGGCATCCCTGTCGAGATTCTGCCCGACCGGCGATACAGCGTCATCGCCTTGCCGCTCTTTGTGGCCGAGATGCTGCGCACGCGGCGCGCCTTGCTGGGCCTGACGGACAAATACCGGATTCAGGTCGTCCAAACACACCTGCTGCGCATCATGGATCTTCTCGTTCTGACGCTCAAACTCAGCCGGCGCGTCCGCGTCTTCTGGACGTTCCACAATGCCTATCTGACGCTGCGCCGCGACCACCTGCCGCGCTTTGCGTGGCTGCGAGGCCCCAAACAGGCTGCCCATCGGGCGCTGTATCGCCTGGCGGCGCATTGGGTCGACGGCTTCATCGCCATTTCCGATGGCGTGCGCACCGGCATCCAGCAGACCTACGGGCCGATCCCCGACAACAAGATTGCGGTGATTGCCAACAGCGTGGACATCAGGCGCTACACGCGGGTCAAAGACCAGTCCGGCATACGCGCCGAGCTCGGCCTGCCGCCGGACGCGCGCATTGCCGCCGTGGTCGCCACCTTCAAGCGGCAAAAAGGGCATCGCTACTTAATCGACGCCGCCCCCGCAGTCATCGCCCGCTTTCCTAATCTGCACATCCTTTTCGTCGGCGATGGTGAACTGCGTGACGAACTCGCCGCCCAGGCGGTTGAGCGCGGGCTCGGAGACCGCATTCACTTCTTGGGACTTCGCCAAGATGTCCCCGACTTGCTCGCCGCCGGCGACTGCTTCGTGCTGCCTTCGCTGTGGGAAGGGCTGCCTATGGCCCTCATCGAGGCGATGGCCGCCGGCTTGCCCGTCATTGCCACGGCCGTGTCCGGCTCCAGCGAAGTGATTGTCGACGGCGAGTCCGGCCTGCTCATCCCGCCCGCCGACGTGGCGGCGCTAGAGCAGGCTATGATCCGGCTGCTTGCCGACCCCGCACTGGCGGCGGCGTTGGGGCAAGCCGCCAGGCAGCGCGTCGACGCACGCTACGGCGCGCGAAAGCAGGCGCAAGAACATCTCGACCTATATCGAACTAATCTGGACAAACACGGGCGCGTGCGCCCCAACACGCACACCGCAGCAGAGGCGCAAACATGACACACCCTGAACCGATTTTCCTAGCCGGCCCAGACCGGAGCGGCACGAGCTTGATCTACACTCTGCTCGCTTCCCATCCCAATATCTCGATGGTGCGACGCAGCAACATGTGGCGCTACTTCTACGGTCGCTTCGGCGACCTGAGCGATCCTCAAAACCTGGAACGCTGTCTCACCAGCATGGTCACATTCAAGCGCATGCGCCACTTACAGCCCGACCCGGACCGCATCCGCCGCGAGTTTCAGCAGGGCGAGCCGACCTATGGCCGCCTCTTCGCGCTCGTCCACGAACACCACGCCGAGCGCATGGGCAAGCCGCGCTGGGGCGATAAGTCGCTGCACACCGAACACTACGCCGACAAGATCTTCACAGAATACCCCAACGCCAAGGTCGTCCACATGATGCGCGACCCGCGCGACCGCGCCGCCTCGATGATGAAGCGCTACGAAAAGAACCAGGGCCGCGTCGCCGCAGCCACAGGCCGGTGGATCTCCTCGGCCAAAGCGGCGCAGCGCAATCAGCGCAGATATCCGGACAACTATATGGTGCTGCGTTACGAAACTCTGGTGGAGCGTCCGGAAGAGACGCTGCAAGAAGTCTGCGCATTCATCAATGAAGACTACGCGCCGGAGATGCTGCGCATGGATGCCGTGCCGGAGATGAAAGAACGCGGCGGCAACAGTTCGTATGGCACGTTTGAGCGCGCCGTGATCTCGACGCGTTCCGTCGGTCGCTATCGCGAAGCCCTGTCCCCTTCCGACATTCGCTTCATCGAGTTGTTTGCCAAGCGGGATATGGATCGCTACGACTACCCGCGCAACGGGGCCGATCTCTCGCCGCGCGACGGGCTAACCTTCTATGCAGCTGAACTGCCCTTCAACTCGTTGCGCATGGCCGGTTGGATGGCCCTGCAAGCTTGGACAATCAACCATGAACGCATCCCGGCCTCCAAAATCATGGCGGACTTGGATGAGGCCGAATAACATGCGCATTCACGCAGGCGCATTGACGGGAAACAGGCCGAAACGTCTTCATGGCCGGCGGCGGGTTGCGCTGCTGGCCTTGTGCGCGTCCGCTCTGGCGGCGACGATGGCGCTTGCCTTCACCGGCCCGGCTATGTCCGCAGGCTGCGAGTATTGGGTTGCCCCGCCGCCCAAGGGCAATATCGGCAATTCGGGCAAAGCCGGAGAACCGTGGCCCACCCTGCTCTTTGCAGTCGAGCACGCACCCGACGATCACTGCACCATTTGGGTAGAGCCGGGCGTGTATGCCGGCGAAACGCACTTCGTCCGCCGCTTCAAGACCGAGACTACTTTGAAGGCAGCCGAGCCTTATCAGGTCGTGCTGGAGAACGCCGGCAAAGTCCTCAACTTCGACGGCGCCAAGAACATCGTGATCGAAGGCTTCCGCGTGCGCCATACCGGCCCAAGCGACGACCCGCAGATCGTGAAAATCGATCAGGCCGACGATCACTGGTCGGAGAATATCGTCCTGCGCAACAACATCTTCCACGACTCATACAACGACGATATCCTCAAGATCTTCAACGGCGCGCGCTTCATAACGGTCGAAGGCAATATCTTCTTCAACCAAGCGCCTGCCGAAGAACATATCGACATCAACAGCGTGACGGACATCACGATTCAGGACAACATCTTCTTCAACGACTTCGCCGGCAGCGACCGGCCCAACGACGAAGAAACCAAGTCCTTCATCACCGTCAAAGACAGCAACGGCGACGAAGACGGACAGATCGGCAGCGAGCGCATTATCATCCGGCGCAACATCTTCCTCAACTATGAGGGCGGCAAAGAAACGTTGATCCAGATCGGCAACGACGGCAAGCCCTATTACGAGGCCATAGACATCCGCGTCGAGAACAACCTGGTCATCGGCAATAACCGCGACCACCTCTATGCCGGGTTCGGCGTGCGCGGCGCCAGAGATGTCGTCTTCAACAACAATACCATCGTCGGAGATCTGCCGGCTTCATCCTACGGCTTTTGGATCAGTCTCAAAGACGAAAACCCGGTCAACCGCGACATTCATTTCTTCAACAACATCTGGTCGGACCCGGCCGGCACAATGGGCAAGGAAGGCTCTTCCGCCGACAATCGCTTCTCGGCCGGCGATCCCGACGAAACGAAGGGGCTGCTCCTAGATAACAACCTCTATTGGAACGGCGGCTCGAAGATACCGCGCGGCTCGGTCGTCAGTCCCCTCAAGGATGACCCGCGACCAATCGACGCCGATCCGCTTCTGAACGCGGATCATGATGACCTGCTTCTGCCGCGCTGGGACGGTTCCGCATTCTTAAGCGGCAGAGCCTCCATTCGTGCGGAGTTCATACGGCTGGTCGAGCAATACGCAAGCATTCCGGTCGATAGTCCGGCTATCGACGCCGCCGACTCGGAACTGGCTCCCGTCGAAGACATCCTCGGCCGTCCGCGCATCGGCGCGCCCGACATGGGCGCCTATGAATACCGTGCGCCGCTCAGCGGCAGCGCCGGGCTGACAGAGATTCGGCTGACTTGGCCCGATCTCGATGCGCCAACCGCCGACAGCCTTGCCATCAGCCTCACGAATGGTCTAACCGAACGGCTCATTGACGCCATTCCCGCCGGTTCGCATGCCTACACGCTGACGGACTTGGAGCCGTACTCGCTATACGCCGTTACGGTTACGGCCCAAGACAAGCGCGGCGCCCCCATCGCGCAAACCAGCCCGCTCGTCTTGATGACGACCAACACCGGCTCGTTCGCCACGCCTTCCGGCATCCTCGGCTATCTGTTGCAACAACTCGATCACATTTCAAATATGGATCGGCCGTCAGATGACTAAGCTTGCACGCACAGCGCAACAAAGGAGCATCATGGACGGCAACGGGCAAAGGCCGGCGGCGACATTGCGCCTGGCCTACTTGATCGGCACATATCCTGGGTTGACGACCACCTTCATCGACCGGGAGATTCGCACCTTGCGCCGGTGGGGCGTCGACCTACAGATAGTCGCCATCCATCGCCCCGACAACCCGGCAGCCCTTTCGCCGGAGCAGAAAGATCTGCAAGAAGGGGCGATCTACCTGTTGCCGGCTGCGCCTATCACGTTGCTGCTCGCTCATCTCTACTTTCTTCTAGCGCGACCGCTCATCTATCTGCGCACGCTCGCCTTCCTCGTCACGCGGCCGCATCCGTCACTGGGCAGCCGGCTGCGCACCGTGCAGCATTTCGGCATGGCCGTCTACGCCGCCTATCTCCTGCGTCGTCGACCGCTGACCGAATTGCATGCGCACTTCGTCGACCGCACGGCTACGCTCGCCCTGGTCGCAGCGCGGCTTCTTGGCATTCCTTATAGCCTGTCCATCCATGCCGGGGCCGATGTCTTTGTACACCGCGTGCTTGTCGCCGAGAAGATCGCCGAGGCGCGCCACGCCGTAACCTGCACGCTACACAACCGCACCTATCTGGAGCAGGTTCTCGGTGTCGATCTCAAGGACAAAATCAGCCATGTGCGCCACGGCTTGAACCTCAGCCTCTACCGGCCGCAGACTCGCCTCTCGGCCAATGGCAAGCCGCTGATCCTCTCGGTAGGCCAGTTGGCCGAACGCAAGGGCTTTGCGCAGTTGATCGAGGTCTGCTCGCTGCTCAAAGCGCAGGGCCATGAGTTTCGCTGCGAAATTGTAGGGGAAGGGCCGCAGCGTCTGCGGTTGGAGCGCATGATCGACGCGCTGGCGCTGCGCGATACGGTTGCGCTCCTCGGCGCCTTGCCCCACGGCGAGGTGATTAAAAAATACGATGAGGCGACTTTGTTCGCGCTGCTGTGCATTGTAACAGCCGAGGGCGACATGGACGGCATCCCCAACGTCATCGCCGAGGCGATGGCGATGCGCACGCCTGTTGTTTCGACTACGGTCTCCGCCATCCCGGAACTGGTGATCGACGGCGTCAACGGCTTATTGGCGCCTCCGGGCGACGCGACCGCCGCAGCGGCTGCGATTGCGCGCCTGCTCGATGACCCGGACCTGCGCACGCAACTGGCCGGCAATGCACGCCGGACTATCGAAGACACATTTGACGTGGACTGCAACGTGCGACGCTTCGCTGCTGCGTTGTGGCCTGCATGGTTTAGCGACTCACCGATCGACGGTTGAAAAGGAGAGGGTAACGACTATGAAACACAACACCAAATGGGCCGCAGTCGCCTGGGCGCCATATAGCCGCCGGAGCGAAATGTTCGCCCGCGAGCTTGGCGGCAAGCTGCACTGCATCCACTATCTGCGCTTCCAATACCCGCTCCACGCGCCGTTGAAATACGTGCTGCAGGCGCTCCGCACGCTGCAAATTCTCTTCCGCGAACGTCCAAATGCGGTGCACGTCCAGAACCCGCCTTTCGTGTGCGGCCTAACCGTCTATCTCTACAGCCTGCTCACCGGCGCCAAGTTCGTCTTCGAGCATCACAGCGCTGCGTTTGACCCGCCGTGGGATTGGGCGCTGCCTTTCCAGAAGTTCATGGTCCGTCGCGCCGCCGCCAACATCGTCACCAACCAGCATTGGGCCGATGTGATCGCCGGCTGGGGAGGCAAGCCAATCGTCATGTACGACCCGTACCTCGACCTGCCGGAAGGCAAGCCCTACCCGCTGAAGCCGGGTTTCAACGTAGCCTTCATCAGCACCTTCGCCCCGGATGAGCCGGTCGATGCCGTCCTACAGGCCGCCGCAGATCTGCCGGACGTTCACTTCTACATCACCGGCAACAAGGCGAAAAAGCCTGCCGAGTTCTTTGCCCACGCGCCGGCCAACGTCACCTTCACCGGCTTCCTCGACCCCGGCGGCGAGTACCTCGGCTTGCTGCGTGCGGCGGACGCGGCCATCGTCCTCACCACGCGCAACTACACCCTGCAACTCGGCGGCTGTGAGGCGCTCGCTGTGGGCACGCCGCTCATCACGTCGGACTGGCCGTATCTGCAGGAGCTTTTTACGGGCGGCACGGTGTTCGCCGCCAACACGGCAGAGGGCATCCGCCAGGCGGTGATCCACATGCGCGAGCATGCCGCCGAACTGGCCACAGAGATCGAACCGTTCCGCGCCGAGAGCCGCCTCCTGTGGAGCGAGCGCATGCGCCAACTTCAGGAGATGGCTGCGCCAGACGATGGCCCGCGCCGCCACCCCGCACGCCGCGTTCCAGGCAATCAAGATGAACCCGCGGCCACGCCATGAGAATACCGCTTCAAGAGGAGCCATACAGAAGGTAGGCGTAACCGGCATGTTCGAGCGCCGCAGCCGGTTCAAATCGAGTGCGCACAAGCCACTAAACAGAGGGGAGCGATACCAACATGAACGTCATGATCACAGGAGGGGCCGGCTTCATCGGCTGCAATTTGGCCGACTATCATCTGCGCCGCGGGGATGATGTCGTCGTATTCGACAACCTCTCCCGCAAAGGAACCAACAGCAATCTCGCCTGGCTGCGCGAGCGGCACGGAGAATCCTTCACCTTTGTCCACGGGGATATTCGCGACTTCTACGCGCTGGTCGCGCATCTCTCCGCCGACACGGATCGCGTCTACCACCTGGCGGGGCAGGTTGCCGTCACCACCTCGGTCCGCGATCCGCGCGAAGACTTCCAGATCAACGCCTACGGCACGTTCAACGTGCTGGAGGCAGTGCGCGAAGCTGCTCCCCAGGCTATCGTCTTCTATGCCTCGACCAACAAGGTCTATGGCGGCATGGAGTCCCTTACTGTGATCGAAGACGACACGCGCTACCGTTACCGCGACCATCCCTTCGGCGTGCCGGAAGATCAGCCGCTCGATTTTCACTCCCCCTATGGCTGCTCGAAGGGCAGCGGCGACCAATACGTGCGCGACTACGCCCGCATCTACGGCCTCAAGACCGTCGTGATGCGCCAGTCGTGCATCTATGGAACGCGCCAACTCGGCGTCGAGGATCAGGGTTGGGTCGCCCATTTCTGCATCGCCGCCCGCTTTGGTCGCACCATTACCGTCTACGGCAACGGCAAACAGGTGCGCGACGTGCTTTGGGTGGACGATCTAATCGACGCCTATGAGAGCGCTGCGCAACATATCGACATAGCCGCCGGGCAGATCTACAACGTAGGCGGCGGCCCCGACAACACCATTGCCATCTGGACGGAGTTCGGCCCTATCCTCGAACGGCTGTCCGGGCGACCGATTGCGACGAAGTTCGCAGATTGGCGACCAGGCGACCAGACCGTCTACGTCAGTGACATCCGCAAGGCGCAGCGAGAGCTTGGCTGGCAACCCAAGGTTTCGCTGCACGAGGGGCTGGAACGGCTTTGGCGCTGGGTCGATGCCAATCCGGCGATATTCGAACAGCCTATACCGGAGCCGATCATTACACGGGGCGTCAACGGCCGCTAGATGACGCTGGCCTGCCCGAAGTGAGCAGCCGCACCGCGATCCGGCGGATCGCGGTGCGGTTTGAGTTTGAATTCAAGCGCGCCGGTCAGTGCACTCAACCGGCTGATTATCACAGAGAAAGGATCGGCATGGGTCCGGTAGCAACTGCCGTACAAGGCAAGGGATTGCGGGGAATGATGGCACGCGCCAAGACAATCACCAGCCGCTACGGCTTAACCGCGGGGAAGATGGACCGCATCCTGGGCGAGTTCGTCGGCACGCTGCATGAGTTCGGCTGCGGCGCCACCTTCCCCATCACGGCAGCAGCTTTGGCGCGCAGCAAGGGCGTCGTGGAGAAATACCAGCAGCGCAACGTCGAGTTTGCCGTCCACGGCTACTACCACGTCGACCATACCCAACTCACCCTGGAGGAGCAGATCGCGCAACTCGGCAAGACGCAGCGGCTCTTCCAGCAAAGAGGCGTCGTCTGCAACGGCTTCCGCTGCCCTTACTTGCGCTGGAACGACGACACCATCACAGCCGTAGCCGAAGCCGGCTTCCTATACGACAGCAGTCAAGGTCTCGTGTGGGACGTCGCCAACGGCCTCGAAACTGAGTCCTATCGGCAAGTGCTGCAATTCTACGGTGCGGTCTCGGCTCAAGATTATCCCGCGCTGCCGCGTATCAACGGGGGCGTGCTGCGCATTCCCTACTGCCTGCCAGACGACGAGTCGCTGATTGACCGTTTTCGCTTGCAGCCAAACCGGCCCGAACCCAATCCCTGGCTGGCGATCCTATCCGAAACTTATCGCCTGGGCGAGCTGTTCACGCTCGGCTTGCATCCGGAGCGCATCCGCCTCTGCAAGACCTGGCTCACGGATACGCTGCACCGGGCGCACAGCCTGTCGCCGCACGTCTGGATCACCCGTCTCGATGAGGCGGCGCGCTGGTGGCGGGCTCGCCTGGACACACGCATCGCCGTCACGACGGGCGACGGCGCAACATTTAGACTGCAAGCCGAGGGACCAGCCGGCCTGACGCTCTTGGCGCGCAACGTGACCTGCCTTAGCCCGACAGAGGGCTGGGACGGCCATAGCCGCTTGGCGCAGAGCCCCGAATTCACCTTCTCGTCGTCTATCCGTCCCTTCATTGGCATTTCGCCCGCCTCTGACGCTGCGCTCGTCAGCTTCTTGCGCCAGCAGGGCTACATCGTCGAGACAGCCCCCGCCCCAGGCGAACACGCCTATTTCCTGGATCGCCCGCAATTCGGCCCGCTCGACGAACGCCCGCTGCTTGCCGATATCGAGAACGGCGGTTTCCCGCTCGTTCGCCTCGGACGTTGGCCGCATGGCGCACGCAGCGCGCTGGTCGTAACCGGCGATATCGACGCCCTCACACTCTGGGACTATGGGCTGCGCGCCCTCGGCAACTAGGCGCAACGCGCCTGCAACTGCCCAGCCGCTCCATTTTGGACGCATCCTTACGTATCGCGCTGCGCCCTCTATGGCATGATGCGCCTTACTCCATCGCCGCCCACGCAGCAGAGTCAATATAACGAAGCGCAACACCCACAAGACACAAGGAGACCCGATGCAGGAAGCACGCACCGTTAGCCGTCGCGCATGGTGGCAAAAGCCCTACATTCACACAGAGGAAGAACAGAACCGCCACCGAAAGGTGACGTGGCTGGAGCTGTTCTACGATCTGGTATTCGTCGTCGTCATCGCCGAAGTCAGCCACTACTTCGCCGGCCATATGACATACGGCGGCGCGGCCGCGTTCATTATCCTTTTCCTGCCCGCATGGTGGGCGTGGATCGGCGGCACCTATTACAGCGAACGTTTTGACACGGATGGGATGGATAGCCGCATCTTCGCCTTCCTACAGATGCTCGCCGTAGCGGCTATGGCGTTATTTGTACACGACGCTATGGGCGAAACCGGCGCGCAGTTTGCGCTGGCATTTGCCGCGGTCAGGCTGATCCACCTCTTTTTGTGGGCACGCGCCGGCTACCATATCCCGCAAGCACGCCCGCTCACGAATCGCTATCTCGCCGGCTTCAGCATCTCTATTGCCATCGTTATGGCTTCGGTCTTTGTCCAGCCGCATCTCCGGCCAACCTTCTGGCTCATAGCGCTGCTGATCGACTTCCTCACGCCGGTCCTCAGCCAGAAACAGCAGCGAGTCCTGCCTCGCTTCAGCAGCACCCGGCTTCCCGAAAGGTTCGGCCTCTTTGTGATCATTGTCTTGGGGGAAACGATTGTGGGCGCGGTCCAGGGAATGTCAGCCAACCACCATCTCACCTGGGCGATTGGCGTCGTCGGCGCATTAGGGATGGCCCTCGCCTTCGGCTTGTGGTGGGTCTACTTCGATTTCGTGGCGCGACGCGCGCCCAAACCGTCATTCAACATAACAGCGGTCTGGAGTTACGGACATCTCCCGCTTGTCATGAGCCTCACCGCCGTAGGCGCCGGAACTCTCGTCCTGGTCGGCGACCTCGAAGGCGGTGAGATCGCCAAACGCGTCATAGCCGCCGCCGTCGGCATCGCCCTACTCACCACCGGCGTTCTGGAAATGACGCTGCGCCGGGATGACTACGAACCGACGCATCCGCGGCTAAGTCCTACCTTAAAGCTTGTTGCCGGCCTCGCCGCCATCGCCCTCGGCGCGTTCAGCGCCGCCATGAGCGATCCCATACTGCTCCTGCTGCTCTTAGCCGTCGTCCTGACACAGGTGGCCTACGGTTCGTATGTGTGGTTCACACAAGACATACCCCTTACAGAAGAGATCGAATAACTATCGCTCGCATAAGGCCGGCATTCTCCCCCTCTCTCGACGAAAGCCGGCCTTATTGCGTCCATGAAAGCCCCTGCGCCAGCCAGTCCGGCAGGGGCGACTCCAGCCGGACAATCAACTCGGCTTCTCCGCCGCGTAACGGCATCGCCCAGACGCCCCACGAACCGCCGCGACTGCTGAGAAAGGCGACGGTCTGCCCGTCAGGGCTGACGGCGGGCAGACCGTCGTTGGCCGGGTCATTTGTCAACCGGCGCACTTCCCCACTGGCCACATCCGCCGCATACAGTTCCCAGTTCCCATGCCGTTCCGCGCTCATGAACACGACCGTCTGTCCGTCAGGCGACCAACGCGGTCGCGAATCGGAAGGGTTATCGGTCAGCGGCTGGCGCGCCGTACCGCCGGTCGCCATCGTCCATAGGCCGCAGCGCGCGCCGAAGTCGTCACAGCCCTTGAACACAATCAGGTCTTGCGTCGGGTGCCAGTCCGGGTCCGCCCCGCGCCCCAACTGGTAGAACGCGCCCCCGCTATCCGGCCAGGTCACATAGAGCCGCCAGTCGCGATCCCCTTCGCGATTGCTTGCAAAGATAATGCGGTCGCCGCCAGGATTCCAACTCGGCACGGCATCTTCCGGGTTGCTGCTGTATAGCGTCCGGCTTTGGCCGGCATCGTCCGTTCCGGCGATGCCAAGCGCCGATCCGGCCATGCTCTTGAAAGCCAGCATATCACCGTTCGGCTGATGCGCAGGCTGTCTGCCCTCCCTCACCGCCAACTCCGGTTCGTCATATCCTTCCGCTGAAACACGGTAAATATTTTCCATCCCCGAGGAATCCGTGGCCGAATAGTAGATCGTCCCTCTGCGCGCGGCAAGCGCAGCGCTCGCCGCAGGCGTAGCCGCAGCAGCCGCGACCGGCGTCACTTCGGGCACATCCTCCGCCCCGGATGCGTCGACCAGTTGCGGGTTGCCCGACACCCAAACGAACTCCTCCCCTTCTCCCGGATTGCTGATCTGATACCAGCCATCCGCACCCGCGCCGCTGCGCCCCACCGGTTCAACCACCGTGCCGATGCGCAGCGTGCCGACGATCGGATAGTCAACGCCAGGACCGGAGCGTACATTCACCGTTGCCAGCAAAGTCAACGTCGCCGCCTCAACTTCCAGATCGGAAGAGCACACGTCTGAACTCCAGTCACGAGATTCCATCTC
>CAZYSJ010000045.1:0-32820 GCA_964649875.1 uncultured Caldilineaceae bacterium | reverse complement strand
AGCTCTTTGCATCTTGCCTCTTCCTACCCCAACGACTTTTGAGAAGCCCTGGGTTGTGAAAATAAACAGGGGCCCGGCGGGGCGCCTGTCGAGGAGTGGCGCTCGGCTGGCGCAGGTGCAACTTGGGGGCGATTTTGATAGGCGGGCGGCATCTGGTATTATCCGACAAGACCGGCGCGCGGGAACCGCCATACGGCGGCGCGTATCCGTTTTGGCGTCTGCGATTTGTCGGAGAGCGCCGGCCCAGCAGCGAAGGTTACTCATGATGTCGCCTGAAGCGGTGACGAACGCCCAGTCCCCAACCGGTTCACAGAGACAGGATCAGCGCGGCGCACAAGCTGTCGGCGTGCGGTTTCTGCTGTTATGCCACGCCGAAGGCATGCAGGATCGATACGCCAACCTGCCGGCCATGAATACGGGCTTGACCGCCGCGGGCTGGGAACAGGCGGAGAAGCTCGCCTCTTGGCTGCGCACCCGTGAGACTATAGACGCCCTTTATTGCGGGCCGCTGTTGCAAAGCCGGTTGACGGCGCAGCGCATCGGCCAGGCGCTTGGGCTTTCAGCCGCCGTCAATCGAAATATCCCTACCCTGGCGAAACAGCCAAGCGCGCCTTGCGGACAGGATGAAGAGACCGCTCGCCGTCTGTCGCACATTGGGCGGAGAGGCCCGCAGTCTGCCGAAGACCAAGCCCAGACGGAGGCGCTAATCAGCGCTGTCGACGAACTGCTGGCCCAGAACTGGGGCCGCTCGATTGCCCTGGTTACCAGCGCCGCCAATATTGCCGCGATCCTGAACCATGCGCTTGGCGCTACGTGTGCAGATTTGCGCATCACGCATACGAGCATTTCCGAGTTGACCCAGACGGACGGCGTCTGGCGGGTCGAGTATGCCAATCGGCGCGAGCATCTGCCGTTGCCTGCTCTCAAGCCGGTCGAGGCCAAACCTTTGCCCGCTGCCAACGCCGAGCAGCAAGAAGATCTGCTTCCCGTCATACAGGTGTATAACCGCGTCTCCAAGGCGGACATCGAGCAGAAGATCGAGGACGACCGCAAGCGCATGCGCCACCTGCTCGACTTCGCCGAGCTGCCGGAGGGGCTGCGCGCGCTCGACGTCGGCACGGGGCTAGGCGTGCTGGCGATGATGCTCGCCGAGGAAGGCGCGTCAGCCGTCATCGGCATCGACATCAGCCCCGGCATGTTGGAACAAGCCGAACTGCTGCGTCTTAGCAGCCGCACGCCGGGCGCCGAACGCGTCAGCTTCCGCTTGTCGACGGCGCAGGAACTGCCTTTTAACGGCGAGAGCTTCGATTTGGTGACCTGTCGCCTGGTGCTGAACCACGCCCGCACGCCCGAACGAATCGTCAAGGAAGCGGTGCGCGTGCTGAAGCCTGGCGGTATTCTGTTGTTAGCCGAGTTGTTGAGCGTGGACAACCCGGTCAAGCGCGCCACCCAGAACGCCATTGAGGAGCGGCGCAATCCTTCGCATGTGGCTGCGCGCAGCGCTGAGCAATATGCCAAGATCGTCACAGATGCCGGCCTGGAGCTTGCGGCCAAGCAGGCCGTTACGCTTGAACGTGAGCTAGAAGAATGGCTGGCCGCGTACCGCATCGATAAGTCTGACGGCGCCGTCGTGCGTGAGATGATGGAAGCCAGTTTGGAAACCGACGCCGCAGGCGTTAACGCGCGCCGGCACGGCAACACGATTGAATTCGTGCAGCGGATGTACTACATCAAGGCCATCAAGCCCGCCGAATGACGCCGGCATTGACCGGCAAGCCGGGATCAACTAGTCAGGAGCGGAGGCGATGCCCCAGCAATCGTATCTCTACAGGGAAATCCACGAGCAGCCGGCGGTGCTCGAACAGATGCTGGCGGGCGAACGCAAAGCGATTGCCGAGTTGGCCGCCGCCATGCGCCGGAGAGACGTACAATATGTGCTGATCGCCGCGCGCGGCACCAGCGATAACGCCGGACGCTATGCGAATTACCTCTTGGGCGCCTTGAACGGGCTGCCGGTGGCATTGGCGACGCCCAGCCTCTACACAATCTACAACCGGACCCCGCGCGTGCGCAATGCGCTTGTCATCGGCATCAGCCAGAGCGGCAAAAGCCCCGATATCGTCAGCGTTCTGGCGGATGCGCGCAAGCAGGGCGCGCTCACCGCGGCCATTACCAATTTCCCGGAATCGGACTTGGGAGCCGCTGCGGATCATGTGATCGCGCTGCACGCCGGCGAGGAGCGTTCAATCGCCGCTACCAAGACTTACACCAGTGAACTAGCCGCGGTTGCATTGTTGGCGGCTACGCTGGCGGAGGAGCGCTCAAGCCTCGATGCAATCGCGCGTATTCCCGAAAGCGTGGCGTCGGCGCTGGAGATCGACGCTCAGGTGGCCGAGATTGCGCCGCGCTATCGCTATATGCGCGACTGCGTGGTGATCGGCCGCGGCTACAACTACGCGACGGCATTTGAACTGGCGCTGAAGTTGAAGGAATTGACCTATACGATTGCGGAACCTTACAGCAGCGCCGATTTTATGCACGGGCCGCTGGCGGTGATCGAGTATGGCTTCCCTGCTATCGTGATCGCACCATCCGGGGCAATGCTGCCGGAGATGAAGAGCTTTGTCGGTCTGCTCCAGGAGCGAGAAGCCGAAGCGGTTGTCATCAGCGATGATGCGGTCGCGCTTGATTTGGGGCGCACGCGCTTGCCTCTGCCGCCGGGCGTGCCGGAGTGGCTGTCGCCGCTCACCGCAATTGTGCCGGGGCAACTGCTGGCGCTCTACCTCGCCCATGCGCGCGACTACGACCCTGACCACCCGCGTGGGCTGCGCAAGGTGACGGAAACCACCTGATTCCCTCCGCCGCCCGATTCTCATTCCGGCTGTTGCGCAAGAAGCGGGGGGCGCGTTCAGCCGGTCAATTCCGCCGTGCGCGCTCGCGTTAGCTTGATGAAGTCCGCCGGGGCCAGTTCGATCTGCGCGCCGCGCTCGCCTGCGCTGACGACAATGGTTGCATGTTGCAGCGCGCTGGCGTCGAGCAGGACGTCGAACCCTTTGTTCGTCAGGGCAAGCGCGCTGATGCCGCCGGTCTGCAGGCCGGTTAGCTTTTCGGCGTCGTCATGCGAAGCCATCTTCGTCTTCTTCAGGCCGGCAGCTTTGGCAAGACGTTTCAGGTCAAGCGTATTCGGGCCGGGTATGACGGCCAGGAGCGGTTTGCGGCCAGGCGCATCCGGCAGAGCGACCAGCGTCTTGAAGACGCGTTCTGCGGGCATGCCGACGGCCTCTGCTACTTCGGTTGCGGAATGAAGGCCCTCGCCGTATGTGTAGAGGAGGACGCGATAGGGGATGCGGCGGCTGTCGAGCAGGCGAGTGACGTTGTTGGCATAATCCATGATCGGTTTTCCGGTTCGTAGTTGAGAACTGTTGTAATAAAGGACGGCTTGAGGCGTGGGCCAGATGCCGTTGTGGCTCGGGCGTGCCGATGTACTGGCGGCGGCGTTGGCGGCGCTGCTTGTGCTCTCCTGGGCGCTTGTCCGCCAGATGCGGCGGCGGCGATTGGCAGCCCTCTACGCGGCGCTGGCGGACAGCGTGGCGTCTCATCTGAAGCTGCGCGGCAAACTGAGCGCACGCGGCTTCGCGGCGGACTACGATCCGGCGCCCGCCCCGTTTCGCAGCCTCAGCGTACAGGCAGAATCAACCGGGCGACGCGGCGAGCTTGTGTTTGCGGGCATGCTGCCGGACGCGCCCGTATCCGAGATGATTTGGGTGCGCAACACGCCTCCCCTCAATGCGTTGGGAACCAATCCCGGCGCCGGCGTGTGGACCTCGCGCCGTCTGGACGTGGCCGCCGTCGAGTACGCCACACGCGGCGATAATCCCAGCGCCATTTGCTACGAATTCCAGGATTTGCTGACACGATTGGGGCCGGCGCTGCTGCGCGTGTCGGTGCAAAAGGAGCGCACGCCGCATCTCGAAGTGCGCGCACGAATCACGTCGTTGGCGCCGGATGAGATCGGGCCGCTGGTTAGGGCGGTGCGCTCGCTGGCGCGCGCGTCGCAGATCGCTTAGTGCGTTTTCTGTTGACTTACTTCCCTATTTGAACGCCTGATTTCGTATAGCTGGATCGTGTTTTGCAACCGTCGATAGCTTGCATCAGCGCTAACATGCGCTTGGCGTGCGCCGAGGGGCGCGCTTACTCGGCGGACCAGCGATAGATGACGACGGCGCCCGCCCCGATAAAGGCCGCAGCGATCAGGAACAGGGTTGTGTACGACCAGTACTGCAGCAGCAGCCCCGCCACGAGCGAAAGAAATGCGACGGGAAGGATCAGCGCGGCGTTCAGCGCCGCATAGACGCTGCGTTCCGCTTCCGGGGCTAATTCCAGCAGAGCGCTCTGAAAGCCTACAATCCGGCCGTCGGTGATTGCCCCAGCCAGGAAGAATACCGGCAGCATCCCTTGCCAGCCGAATGAACTGAGGGCAATGGCCAGCAGCGGCGTTAGGGTAGAAGTGACTGAGCAGGTGAAAAGCATGCGCCGGCTGCCGGACGTGTCGACCAGCTTTGCCCACACCAAGTTCGACAAAGCCGCCCCCAATACTTGCGCCAGCAAGAACCAGCCGACCGCCTGCGCCGGAGCTTCCAACTGGCTGCGCGCGAATACAACATAGAAGGGCATCGCCATCAAGCTGAACCCCGTCAGTATCTGCGCGGCGATGAGCGTGCGGATGCGGCGTCCCGCCACGGCGAGCTGGCGACGATACTCTCGCCAGGTGTGCGTCTGGGCGACTACGGCCGTCCCGCTCGGTTCATGCATCGCCCAGAACCCCAATGAGGCAATGGCTAAACCCAACGCGGCCGCCCCAAACAACAGGGCGTAGTTTGCGGGATAGGCCACATCCGCCAGAATGCGCCGCGCCATCAATGCCGCCCCGACGGATAGCGGCCCTGCCAGAAGACCTTTGCCTCCAAAAAAGGCGCCGCGCCGGTTTGCGGGGATGATCTTGCCGATGATGTCGGTATAGGGGATATTAGCGAGACCGCCTCCGACATAGAAGAGGATCAGCATCAACACCAAGATCCAGGCCAAGACGAGGGGGTGTTGGTCGCCGATAACGAGGATGAGACCGGCTAGCGTTCCCCAACTGATGACGCGCAGCGTGATAGCCGCCAGCAGATAGGGCTTCTTACGCGGCTTAGGCTCTAGCCAGCGGGCGACAAAAAGCTGGGGCAGGGCAGCCGCCACAGTCAGCAGCGTTGCGAGACCGCCGACCCAGACGGTTGAACCGGTGAGTTCGGCCACGAAGGCCGATATGACGGTGGTCGGCTGCGTCAGCGCCATACCCAGGGCGAGGAAGGCGCCATGCCACAGGCCGGCTATAAAGTTGCGGCGATCAACGGGATTCAGGGTGCGAAGCGTCTGTGGCTCCGCCGGCGGCTGTTCGGGGGAATGGGTTTGTACGGATTTCATGGGAAGCTCATAACCGGCAATGTCAACGGCGGCGAAAAATCACTGAACCTTTAATGTGGCGAAAACAGACTGCCCCGCAGACTTGTGCGGGGCAGCGGGCAATCATTCTCATGTATTACTGGTGCTCGTCTACGGCGCCGCGGCCAACGCCATATCCGGGAAGTGGGCGGTGATGGTCACTTCCGAGGTCTGGACAATGGGCAAAAGCTGTTCGATCATCGCCACGATTTCGCCGGTGTTCATGTTGCGGTCGGCCAGCGTATTCCACAGGCCCATTTGCTCGGCAAGGTCGAGAACGTTGTTGAGTTCTCCGTCCGCCCAGCCGATGTAGGGCAGGCTGTGTCCGTTGATGCTGACGTGGATGCCGCTGGCGTCGGTGGAGACGCTCAATTGGCTGATTCCCTGCTGCATCAACTGGTTGACGGCGGCAGGCTGCATGCGGAAGCTGTCGAAGACCGCCAGGCCTGTCAGGTTAATCCATTCGGCATCGGTCAGATCGCCGACGCGCCAGTTGCCCTGTGCGTCGTAGAAGACGGGCACGGTGATCGTGGGCGTCGAATCGACGGTGTCCAGGAAATTCTCCTGGATCTGTCTGGTCGCCAACGCAGCTTCCGGATCCTCAGTCGAATAGAGCGGGATTTGGGCGACGCCGTCGGCAACGGGGAAGCGAGCGATGACGCCGATGCCGACGTGCGCAATCAACGGAAGCAGCTTCTCGACCAGCGCTACGCCAGCGCCCAATTCGGCGCCAAGCAGGTCAATTGCGCCGGCGGTATCTTCGAGGATTTGGCCGTCCCATTTCAGCGACGGAAGGCTGCGCCCGTTGACCTGAAGGATAAGACCTTCCGGGCTGTTTGAGATCTGTAGGTGTTGGATGTTGCTGTCGACCATGTACCGGACGAGTTCCGGCGACAGAACAAGGCTGTCGAGCATGCCGGGGGCGAACTGAGAAGCCAACTGCGCCACAGGCACGTTGCCTACGCTGGGCTGCCCGGCGTTGTCAAAGTCGATCAACAGAGCGGGCAGGTCCACAGCAAGCTTTTCCGCACCGGGCGCCGTGATGGCTGCACCGCCGCCGGCGCGTGGCGCGCAGCCGGCTAGGACCAAAACGGCAACCATGAGGATCGCCGCCCATGTCGTAACTCGCGAATGCTGCATTCGATAAACCCTCCTGAGGATGAAGCCGTTCGGTAAATGAACTCGGTCGATGAATCCGTATTGGATTATCCAGGAATTGCCGTCGTGGCAAGGGGGTCGTACTATACGAATTTTCGCAGGCTGTCGCCGCTGTGTTCCGGCGGGCGCGAATCGTTCGGTTACGTTATATGCAGCCATTGTACACAGGCTGTAGATGGGTGTCAATTCCGGTTGTGATTATGTTATCCGCCTGCGAGACGAGACAAGCGCATGTCGCATGCGCGAGCGCTGCCGATTCGCGCACGGTCTACGGTATAATGCAGGTCTAAATTCACGCATCCGGCGGCGCGATATCGCATAGTCATAAGCCCGCCGGTGAGCAGCAGGGGAGAGGCGCTCTTGTCAACCCAATCAACGCACACGTCTCCCTGGTATCGGGGGGGCGGAACCAAGACGGAAGCGTCGGACGTCGTGCTGTTGTTGTCCGCCGATCAGAAGCGCTATCTGGTCACATTGAGGAGCGGGCGCACGCTGCACACGCATCTCGGCATTTTCGCCCACGATGACATGATCGGGCGGGAGCTGGGCGACGTGGTGTACAGCCGGCTCAACAACCCGGCGTTGCTGCTTGAGCCGTCGCTGTATGACCTGATGACCCACCTTAAGCGGGTAACGCAGATCGTCTATCCGAAGGATGCTGCTTGGCTGGTTCACCGCCTCAACCTTCATGCGGGCAGCCGCGTCATCGAGGCCGGCACGGGCAGCGGCGGGCTGACGACGGCATTGGCTTGGGCTGTAGCGCCCACGGGAAGGGTCTACAGCTACGAAGCGCGACCGGATATCCATGCATTGGCGAGACGCAGCCTGGAGCGGGTTGGGCTTTTGCCTTTTGTGCATCTGCACTTGGCCGCCATCGACCGCGGGTTCGAGGAGGAGGGCGTCGACGCCGTGTTCCTAGATGTGCGCGACCCCTGGCGGCATCTGCCCGCAGTGGGCCGCGCTCTGCGGCGCAGCGGCTTTTTCGCCAGCCTGCTGCCGACGACGAACCAGGTCACGGAGTTGCTCAATGGGCTGGAGGAGAACAGCTTTATCGATGTGACCGTGGAGGAAGTGTTGTTGCGCGCCTACAAGCCGGTGCCGGAGCGTTTGCGACCGGAGGATTCGATGATCGCGCATACGGGCTACCTAATTGCCGCCCGCTTTGTCGGGCCGCTTGATGAGCCGGCGCGTTGGCAGGTCAGGGAGCGCCAACGCTATCGAGCGCGCATGCGCCTTCAGGAACGCATCGAACAGGAGGCGCAGGCCCGCGCCCAGGACGAGGGCGAACCGGGCCGCAAGTATCCGCGCTTGCCGCTGCCCGGCTAGGACTTGCCCGTTCGCCTATTTCGGCGTCGTAGGATGAAGGCCAGCGCCGCCAGGGCGAAGGTCGCGCCCAGCAGATCGGCGGCGACATCGCGCCAGTCGGCGTGCCTGCCGGGGACAAAGCTCTGGTGCCACTCGTCGGACACGGCATAGAGCGCGGTGAGCAGCCAGGCGACGAGGGTCTTATTGTGCCGCTTGAGCGTTACGCCGCGCAACGCCCAGCGCCAGGCCAGCGCAAGCAGGGCGAACTCGGTGAAGTGGGCCAGCCATGAACTGACCGCGTCGAGAAGCTGTACGATGGGCAAGGCGCGGACGAACCAGGCCTGTTCGGTGAAGAGGCCGGTAAGAAACGTCAAGATCAGATTCGGTTGGCCGAAGTTCGGGCGGCTGCTGAACCAGAAGATCGCGGCGGAGAGGCCGATCGCCGGCCCCCACTGCAGCGGCCAGGCGACGAGCCGCTGGCGCAGTTCACTTCTGCCCGCGGTCGCGCCGAACTGCCGCCTCTCCTCAATCCGCATGGCGGAGGACGTCCATGTAGAACTGCTCGAGTTGTGCGCCCAGGCGCGGCCAGGCGTAGCGGCTCGTCATGCGGCTTTGTGCGGCGGCGCTCAGGGCTGCCCGCTCGTCCGGCGATTGGAGCAGCGCAGCCACGCGCCGTGCGAACTCCTCCGGCGTAGCATCGGGCGGGATGAGCAGCGCAGCGCTTTCTGCACCGTAGGCTGCTTGTTCGCCCACGGCGCCGGCGACTACGGGAACGCCATGTTGCAGAGCGGTCGCCATGCGCACGCTGCATTTAGCCTGGAGCAGCGGCGTCTCTTCCGAGGGGAAGACGGCGCAGGTCGCAGAGGCGAAGAGGGCGGGCAGCCGCTCCCGCTCTACATAGCCAATCCACTCGACCTGAGGATCCGCCAGCGCGACGCGAAAAGCGCGCTCTTTTCCCTCTTGCAGAGCTTGCCCGGCAACCAGCAGCTTTGCCGCCGGCAGCCGTTTCCGAAGGGCTTGCCAGAAGGCGGCCATCCACTGCGGCGAGGTCTCGACGAAACGCGTGAACCACAAGACTGCGGGCGCATCATGCGTGCTCTGCGTTTGGCGTCTCGGCGCCGTGTCCGCGATATGGATGCCGTTGGGCAGGTATTCGACCGGTATGGAATGTGAGGCGCCGGCGGCGCGCTCCGTCAGCCAGCGGCTGGCCGCGGTGATGCCGTCGGCATGGCGGATGCCCCATTCCTCCTGCCAGGCCAGGAAGCGGGCTACGTGCCAGGGGTAGCCGTTGATCTCGGCCCAGGGCTGCTCCCAGTCGTCGATGTCGAGGAAGACGGCGGGCGAGGCTCGAAAACGCCGTCGCTGCCACAGCGCCCACTGCGCGATGCCGGCATAGGCGCGCGGCTTGACCGCGTGGACGATGTCCGGCTTGGCCTCCTCAATGCGTCGCAGCAGGCGCGCCGTGATCGCCGGCAAGCCGCCGCCGATGGGCAGGTTGTGTACGGACACGCCGTCGATGTGCATGTCGACGCCCGCATCTCCCGGGCTATCCCACGGCGGCGCCAGGATGTCCGCTTGATGACCAAGCGCACGCAGTTCTTTCGCCAACGGCAGGGTGCGCGCCCATACGGTGGTCTTGTGGGCAAGGCCGAAGGGGGCGACAAAGAGGATGCGAAGCGATTCGGACATCTTTGGCTCAGTCGGTGGTGACGGCGCGGGGCCAGTCGGGCAGAAGCCGGCTGATGCGCTGCCAGACCTCTTGCTCGGCTGCCGCGGGGTAGGCAAGCCCGAATTTGTCGACCAACTGCGGCGCGTACCAGCGATAGATCACGACCAGAGCGACCGCTTGACCTATGTAGGCGTCGCGGTGCGGCCGAGGCGTGATCAGCGTCTTCTCCAGCGCTTCCCGTTGGCTTTGACTCAGGTAGCGGTTGAGGCTGCGCGTATCGACTGGACGCCGGATGCCGTTCAGCGCCAGCATCAGTTCTAGTACAAGGCTGCGCAGCGCCGCGGCCCGTTCCGAGCAAAGCAGGATCTCCCGTGCGGCGAGAGACTCGGCCAGCTCGGCCAGGAGCAGCCAGAACTCCGCCAGCGCCTCTTGGATGCGTGCCTTGTCGGGCGCGTGTAAGGCGTCGGGCCAATTGGGTGACATGGCCCGAATTATAACATAGCGCTAAACGGGCAGGTCTTACGGTCTGCCGCCGAATTCTCTGTTACAATAGTATGTCAAAGACTACCGAGAGGATTTGCTATGCGCAACAATGATCCGTTTTCCGATCTCATCCGTTCGCTTGAAGAGAACCTTCAAAGCGGTGAAGAAGAAGGCCCGCCTCCGCCTATCGACCGCGGCCGGGGGCGTCCCCCCCAGCGCGGGAATCCGCGGCGCGTTTTGTGGTATCTGATTCCGTTTTTGATCTTCATCTTTTTCAACCAGATCATCGGGCTGTTGGCTGACTGGAGTTGGTTCGGAAGTTTGGGGCTGACATCCGTGCTTTCGACGCGTATTGTGGCGCGTCTGAGTTTGTTCGTCGTGGGCGGCGGGCTGTTTTGGCTGATCGTGGCGCTGAACATCTACCTTGCACGCCGGCTGGACCCGCGAGGGCTGTCCGGCACGCCCCTAGAGCAGATCGCTGGGGCCTTTGGGCTGCGCGTGATCCCTACGTTGTTGGGGGCGGCCGGTGTCGTGGCGTTCTTGGTCGGGTTGTCGGCGTCCGCTCTGTGGGAGAACGTGCTTCTCTATTTTAACCAAGCTGATTTCGGCGTGGCGGATCCGGTATTTGGCCGCGATGTCGGGTTCTTCGTCTTCACGCTGCCGATCTGGAAGGCGGTGCGGACATGGCTGATGGCGGCGCTGGTATTTTCGCTTGCCGGCGCAGCGCTTGCCAGCGGCATAGGCTGGCGCGGCTGGGAGGCTCGCAAGCGGGTGTTGGTGCATCTCGGCGTGTTGGCCGCGCTCATTCTCTCGCTGTTCGCGTGGCAGTACCGCATTAACGCCTATGAATTGGTGTACAGCCCGCGAGGCCCGGTATATGGGGCCGGCTATACGGATGTGAGGGCGCAATTGCCCGCTTTCAATATATTGGCTATCGTAACCTTAATCGCGGCCGTGGCGCTGCTGGTGACGGTCTTCCAACGGCGCGCCTGGCGGGCGATGGTTGTGCTGCTGGTGGTCTGGGTTTCGGTGGCCGTGCTGGCCGGCAACATCTTTCCCGGTTTTGTGCAGCGCTTCCAGGTAAGCCCGAACGAACTGAACCTGGAGCGACCGTACATCGAACATAACATCCGCCTGACGCGTGAGGCGTATAACCTGACGGATATCGAAGTCCAGGATTACGAGGTGGAGGACAGAGTCACGGTTAATGCGTTGGTGAATGAGGCTAGTACGCTGACGAACGTGCGGCTGTGGGATTATCGCCCGCTGCTGCAAACCTATAATCAAGTGCAGGCGCTGCGCCAGTATTACCAGTTCAACGATATCGACATCGACCGCTATGTCATCAACGGCCAACGCCGGCAGGTCATGTTGGCCGCGCGTGAATTGGTCCCCGATAACTTGTCGCAAGACGCCCAGACCTGGGTGAACCAGCGGCTGGTCTATACACACGGTTTCGGCGTAGCGGCTTCCCCGGTGGCCCAGGTGACGCGCGACGGCTTGCCCGATTTCTACGTGAAGGACCTGCCGCCGCAGGGCGCCCTTTCGGTAACGCGGCCTAATATCTACTTCGGCGAACTGACCGACAGCTACGTGATCGTGCGCACGAAGGAGATGGAGTTCAGTTACCCGCGCGGCGAAGGCAACGTGATGACCCGCTTCGATGCCGATACGGGCATCGCAATGAGCTTGTGGTCGCGCTTGCTCTTTGCGGTGCGCTTTGCCGACATCAACATTCTGTTGAACTCGGACATCGAGTCGGAGAGCCAATTGCTATGGCGACGCAACATCCGCGAGCGTGTGCAGATGGTCGCGCCGTTCCTGCGCTATGATGGCGACCCCTACATCGTTGTCGACTCAGCCGGGCATCTGCACTGGATCCACGATGCATATACGGTCAGCAATCGCTTTCCGTATAGCGAGCCGGTGCAAAACATTAACTATATTCGCAACTCGGTGAAGGTCGTGACGAACGCCTATGACGGGTCGATGCGCTTCTATGTTGTGGATCAAGACGACCCGATCATCGCCGCGTACAATCGTATCTTCCCCGATCTGTTTTCGCCAATGAGCGAAATGCCGGCGGACCTGTCGGCCCATCTGCGTTATCCGGCGGATCTCTTCACGCTCCAGGCGACGATGTATCTGACCTACCATATGACCGATCCGAATGAGTTCTACAATCGGGAAGATATGTGGGCGTGGCCGGAAGAGATCTTCGGAAGCCAGCCCTTGCTGATGGAGCCTTACTACGTGCTCATGGAGTTGCCGGGCGAAGAAGAGCTTGAGTATCTGCAAATTCTGCCCTTTACGCCGGCTAACCGCGAAAACATGATCGCCTGGCTGTCGGCCAAGAGCGACCCGGAGAACTATGGCGACATGCTCGTCTTTGAGTTCGGCAAGGATTCGCTGCATTTCGGCCCAAAGCAGATCGAGGCGCGCATCGACCAGGACCCCACGATCAGTGCGCAGCTTAGCCTGTGGAGCCAACAGGGCAGCGACGTCATCCGCGGCAATTTGCTTGTGATCCCAGTCGCCAACAGCCTGGTCTATGTGGAACCTCTGTACCTGCAGGCGGCCAACGGCAAGATCCCGGAGTTGAAGCGCGTCATTGTGTCTGACGGCGAAGTCGTCAAGATGGCCGAGAACATGGGGCTTGCCTTTATCGCCCTGTATGGCAGCGAGTTGTTGGCGGACGCCAGTATGGAAGAACTGGCTACCTATGGCGGCGAGTTCTCGGTCGACCAGTTGGTCACCGCAGGCGGCGAGATCGCCACGCCGACGGGTGAAGGGGCGTCGCCCCAGTCGCTCGAGCAACTGGTCGTGGCGGCGAACGAGCACTTCGCCCGCGCCCAGGAGTTGGCGGGTCAGGGCGACTGGACCGGATACGGCCGGGAGATCGATGCGCTGCGTGTAACGTTGGAGCAGTTAGCGGCGGCGGCTGGCGCTCAACTCCCGCTCTCGGATGCGGCGTCCCCGCAACCGGCCGAAACCGAGCCGGAGACTGAGGAAGAGCCGTAGGACGGCAATTCTTCTAAGGCGCTGTTCTAGAGCGCTTAATCGAGACTTAAGCTGGCCTCGGTATGCTGTTTATGATGTCGCTAATCGAGGGCTTGTTTGCCGGCGGCAGTCATGGAAGCAAAAACAATCGAGAGCATGTATTGAATCAGGGAGTAACACTTATGATAGAAGATCGGTATGAGTTGGTGGAGGCGACGCAAACTACGCCTCGGCGCACGCCGCGCAAGCGGGTGCAACAAGCGCTTTGGATTCTCTTGGGCGCAGCAGTGGTCGTTTTGGCGGCGCTGTATGTTCCCGTGCTGTGGGAAGAGACGCAGTCTCTGCAATCGGTTACGGCGGAGGCGGCCTATATCGCCGCGCCTCAGTCTGTAGACGAAAGCTCGCTGCTTTCCGATCAGGAGGCGCTGGCGGATCTGTATGAGAGCGTGGCTCCTTCGGTGGTGAACATCCAGGTGACGACGCAGGCCGAGTCCGCTATGTTCCCCGGGTTCAACATGCCGGAGGGAGAAGGCCCTCTACTGGAAAGCCAGGGGTCGGGCTTTATCTACGATGAGCAAGGTCACATTGTCACCAACAACCACGTCGTGGAAGACGCAGTTAGCGTGCTTGTCATCTTCAACGACGGCCGTTGGGCTGATGCGGAAGTAGTGGCTGCGGACCCCCAGGCTGATCTGGCTGTGATCAAAGTGACGCCGCCGGAAGGCATGGAATGGCGACCGTTGCAGGTTGAGGTCAACGATAACCTGCGCGTTGGTCATACGGTGGTAGCCATCGGCAATCCCTACGGACTGGCCGGCACGATGACGACCGGCATTGTCAGCGCTCTGGGCCGCGGCCTGCCGGTCGGCGATGATATGGAAACACGCTACACCCTGCCGGACGTCATTCAGACTGATGCGGCCATCAACCCCGGCAACTCCGGCGGTCCGCTTCTTAATCTGAATGGTCAGGTTGTGGGCGTAAACTTTGCCATTCGCTCTGAGGTGCGCAGCAATTCCGGCGTAGGCTTCGCCGTCCCGGCGGCAGTGGTGCGCCGTGTCGTGCCCGCCCTGATCGAAGATGGCGCATACAACTACGCCTATCTGGGGCTGAGCGGCTCGACGATCTCGGCAGAGCTTTCGAAGACGTTGGAACTGCCCGAAGGCCTTCTCGGCGTGTATGTGGCGGAGGTGATTCCGGGCGGCCCGTCGGATGACGCGGGCCTGCGCGGCGGCGATCGCACCGTAGAAGGGCCGACCGGCATTCAGTTCCGCAGCGGTGGTGACATTGTGACCGCCATCGACGGCCAGCCCGTGCAGCGCTTCGAAGACCTGGTGAGTTATCTCGTCACCAAAGCCTCACCTGGCCAGGAAGTGACGCTGACGGTGGTGCGCGACGGCGAGACCCTCGAAATCGACGTGACGCTCGGCGAACGTCCGGTTCAGGACGCGACCGCGCAAACGCGAGAGCCTGGCCCCGGCATTAGCGCCCGAGAAGCGATTGATATCGCCGTGGAAGCGGTCGAAGAGACCGGCATGTTGCGCGGGGCGATCGTCGAGAAGGTCGCCGCGCCCGACGAGCGCGACGGCGCCGACGTGTGGGTGGTGGAATTGAGCACGAGCCGCCAGACGGCTACGGTGGTTGTCGATGCGGAGACGGGCGACGTGTTGGCGATGGATGTGCAGTAGACATGATGCACAATAGCGCCGGCATCCGGCGATGATAGAACAGAACGGGACAGCCCCGCAGCTGTCCCGTTTTTATTTCCTGCGCGACGAAAGGCCCGGCTGCAACGCTGCTTTTACGATGCCGGCGATTTGGGCCGCAGCAGGTTCAGCGAGCCGTTTAGCGCGGGTTTGCCCGGAACTTCGTGGCAGCGGCGGCAGCGGGCTTCATAGCTTTCGCTGCCGCCGACCAGGATGATGGGGTCATCATAGCGGGCGGGCCGTCCGTCGATCAGACGTTGCGTGCGGCTGGCAGGCGACCCGCACACGACGCAGATCGCCTGGAGTTTGTCCACCTGCTCGGCCAATGCCATCAGCAGCGGCATGGGGCCAAAGGGTTCCCCGCGAAAATCCTGGTCCAGCCCGGCCGCAATCACGCGCAACCCGGCGTTGGCCAGTACGCTGCACACGTCGGCGATGGTCCAGTCGAAGAACTGGACTTCATCGATGGCGACCACCTGCGTGTCCGGCTCGACAAGTTCCAGGACCTCTTGCGAACTGGCGACTGCGATCGCTTCGGCGCGTGCTTTGCCGACATGCGATGCGACTTGCTCGCGTCCGTAGCGGTGGTCGATCTGCGGTTTAAAGACGAGCACCTTTTTGCGGGCGATCTCGGCGCGGCGGATGCGTCGCAACAGTTCTTCCGTCTTGCCGCTGAACATCGAGCCGCAAATGATCTCGATCCATCCTTCGTTCGATTGGTAGTGCATGGCGTGCAGTCCCCAGGCGAGGCTTGACGGTGAATTGCAGTGCGGCAGGCAGGACCGCGATTCATAAACAGAATACCGCAAGCGCGGCGGAAATCAAAAGGGCAGAGGCGCAATAGGCCTCTGCCCTAGATGGACTTATAAGCGGCCGCGGTGCGGCCTGCGCCTTATTCCTGCTCGTACTTAGCCAGCACTTCGGCTGCTGCGGCTTCGGGATCGTCGCCGCGAGCGCGGGCGCGGCGGGCGGCTTCGTCAGCCTCTTTACGCACCTGCTGCTGAAACTGGCGACGGGCCGCGTCGGTCTGGCGGCGTTCAAGACGCTTCATGAAGCGCTCGACCTGGCCGGCCGTGTCGACGATGCGCTGCTCGCCCGTATAGAAGGGGTGGCATGTGCTGCACACATCCGTGCGGATCTCCGGCACGGTGCTGCCCGTGGTCCAGGTCGCGCCGCAAGAGCAAGTCACGACCGCGTTCGGGTAATAGGTCGGATGGATATTCGGTTTCATTTAAGCGCTCGCCTTTTCATCATAGACGCTTACCTGCTTTTTGCCGCCGCGCGCCCATTCGAAGGCGACAAAACCGTCGGATTTGGCAAACAAGGTGTCGTCTTTGCCTTTGCCGACATTCAGCCCTGGGTGGAATTTTGTGCCGCGCTGGCGAACAATGATGCTGCCGGCTGAGACGAATTCCCCGCCGTAGCGCTTCACGCCCAAGCGTTGCGCATTGCTGTCCCGGTTATTGCGACTGGAACCGCCGCCTTTTTTGTGTGCCATTGCTTATTTCTCCGTTCTTACTCGCTGTCCGTACCGCTCACCGGAACTTACAGGTTAACAGACTCGATCTGCAAGCGGGTCAAATATTGGCGATGCCCGCCGCGCACGCGAATTCGTTTCTTTGGCTTGTAGCGGAACACGCGAATCTTGTTGCCCCGATGCTGTCCCGTGATGCGGGCGGAAACCGAGGCGCCTGCGACGGTGGGCCGGCCGATCTGGACGGTATCGCCGTCGGCGACGAGTAATATGTCGTTCAGGGTGATCGTCTCGCCGACCTCGCCGTCGAGCTTCTCTACTTCGACGGAATCGCCGACGGCTACGCGATACTGCTTGCCGCCGGTTCGTATCACTGCGTACATTAGCTGCATCCTTTCCTAGAGCCGCGGCCAGGGCCTAGCGATCGCTGCCTGGCGCTTGCGGAGCGGCTTTGCGACTTTCATGCCGTCGCAATTTCAAAAGGTTGGCGTCATCCGCTGGGAGCAGTGATTCGCCGCTCACAACGTCTGTTTTCGGCCACGCGCCGACTTCGCCCACAAAGGTACAGTATACCGGAAGCCGCCGTCGGCAGTCAAACAGCGAGACTTCGATTTTGCCCTAAGCGAAAAATCGGCGTTTGCACCGGCGCGCACGTTGTGCCATAATTTCGCCCTTCTTCGGAGTTGCCGCGGACTGACCTCATCGAATGGCACGCAATTCGTTCCGTCGAACTCGCTGTGGCGTGGTGCGCTAACCTTGTTCTTTCTGGAGGATGACATGCGCCGGATCACTGTCGTGGCGGTCACTTTGTTGGTTACTGTGTTGTCCGTCTTCAGCCTGTTGCGGTCCGGCGCAGAGACAGCTATCGCCGGACCGGAAGGCTTCGCCAGCCCCATCAACGTCGGCTGCTATATCGCCGCACAAAACGTCTGCAAGATCCACGTCGATCCCTTTACGGTCAACATTAACGACGGGGCGGGAGCCAAGCTGGAGTTCTTCACCCTTTATGCCAACGGCAAGCCGATCTATGATTTCCACTCGGATGTGTCCAACCCGCCCGGCGTGGACTATTCGCCTTCCCCTGTCGCGCTGGATTTCGCGGCAACCTGCGGCGTCACCTACACGGTCAACCTGATTGCCAAGGACACGACCGACGCCAACCCGCTGAATTACGGGCAAGCGCAAGAGATTGCTTGCCCGTCAGAAGTCCCCTGACGGTCTGCGGCTTCCACAGGCTGGATCGGAGGACCTCCCATGCGCATTCGACTGTTGTTTGCATTAGTTGCCGGCGTTCTTCTCGCGCTGCTGTGGGCTGATGCGCAGCCGCACCGGCCTGCGCTTGTGGTCGCGGCTCCAGGCAGTTTCAGCGGGGCGGTTCATGGCGCCTGCTATGCATCGCGACCGGCGCAATGCCGGATCCACGTTGCCGGCTGGCAGCCCATAGCCGTTAACCCTGGAGAGAAACTGCTCGGCGTTCAACTGCGCGCCAACGATGAGCCCTTGTACAATCTCCGCACCGATGCCAGCAACCCGCCGGCGAACGTCTATACCCCTTCGCTCGTCGCGCTTGACTTTGGCGCGCGGTGCGGCATGACCTATACGTTGACCCTGCTCGCCGAGGACACAGGAAGCGGCGGACTCGTGGTAGTGGGCGAGACTAATCAGTTCACTTGCCCGCTGCTGGCGCCGCCGACCGCAACGCCTATCCCCAAGCTGTACCTGCCGAGCCTGCGCCGCTGAATCTGTACGAGTTTAGGACGCCTGCAGGCCGCGTTGCAGGAACGGCGCGGGGTGCATGCGCGGCGCTTAGCCTGAGGACGCCTTCCCGTTTGAAGGCTTATGCGATCCACACCGAACGCTTGACAGAATCCTCTCCCTCCGTCATATTCGTCAGTAGCGGGGTGCGAAGAGTCTCTACTACGATCTGCCCCTCTTTCAAGTTGCCGAGTAGAGCATGGCAGCCATGAATGTGCCTGAGCTGGTCGCAAACCATGACCGATCCCCTGATTAGAACCAAGCTGCGCCCGCCCTTCACCCGGCCGGAACTGGTTCTGCGCCCCCGACTCCAGAGACAGATCCGGCAAGGGCTGCGAGGACCGCTAACCCTGATTGCCGCCCCGGCTGGATTTGGCAAGACCACCCTGATCGCATCCTCAGTCGCTGATTGTGAGTGTCTCATCGCCTGGCTTTCGCTCGATAAGGATGACAATCGAGAGGGACGTTTCCTCACCTATGTGATCGCGGCCCTGCAAGCTGTCGAGAGTGGAATCGGCAATGAGGCTGCAAGCTTTATCGCAGCGTCCCCTCACGTACACGCCGAGGCCGTCGTAACCAGCCTTGCCAATGACCTGGATGCCTTCAGCGGCGAGATTGCCCTCGTGCTGGATGATTACCACGTCATCAGCAGCCAGGCTGTACACGCTGCCGTAGCGTTATTGCTGGAGTATTGTCCCGCCATATTTCACCTGGTGATTGTCAGCCGTTCGGATCCCCCGCTTCCTCTGGGCCGCCTGCGCGCACGCGGCCAGATGGTTGAACTCCGGGCCGCGGATCTCAGCTTTACCGAATCTGAGGCTGCTCAGTTCCTGAACGATGTCATGGGGCTTCAATTGGACGTCTCCTCAATCGCTATGCTGGAAGCGCGTACCGAAGGCTGGATTGCCGGTTTGCAGATGGCCGCACTCTCCATGCGCAACCGTGATGATATACGCGGATTCATCGAGGACTTCTCTGGCACGAACCGCCACATTTTGGACTACCTCCTGGAAGAAGTGCTGTCACGCGAGCCGGAAGAAGTCCAGGCGTTTCTTCTCCAGACCGCTATCCTCAACCGACTTGCCGGGCCGCTGTGTGACGCGGTGACAGGCGCTGCAGACAGCCAGGAGATGCTAGAAAGCCTGGAGAGGCGCAATCTCTTCGTCGTGCCTCTGGATGATGAGCGGACTTGGTATCGGTATCACCATCTCTTTGCCGATCTGCTGCACGCGCGGCTCTACCGTTTGGGCCCTGATGTGGTGCGGCGCCTGCAATCGCGCGCAGCCGAGTGGTGTGCGCACAATGGGCAGATTGTAGAGGCCGTTGACTATGCGCTCGCCGCCCAGGACTTTGAGCGTGCTGCCGGGTTGCTCGAGTTGTATTGGGCGGATGCAACGGGCCAGGGGGAAATCGATGCCGTATGGAACTGGCTGAGCGCCTTGCCAAAAGACGCGATTCGCAACAGCGCTCCCCTTAGCGTCACCTATTGCTGGCTACTCTGGCTGCAGGGTAAGACCGGCGCCATCGAGCCGCACCTGGTCGATGCGGAGCGTGCGGTGCACAATGCAATTGCTCCCGGCGCGGATGATGAGGCCTGGGCAGGGCTTCACGCAGAACTGGCGGCGCTGCGCTCGATTGTCGCTCGCTACAACAATGACTTTTCAGCCGCTATCACTCTGGCCGAGCAGGCGCTCCATCTGATACCGAATAAGGCGCCATCCCAGGCTAGCGCCCAATTGCGCGGGCTGATCTATATGGCGCTGGCCTCGGCCTGCGACGGAGCAGGTGATCTGGAAAAAGCCGCCGGCGCTTATGTCGAAGCGATCCGTTGCAATCGTATCGGCGCAAACGCCGCCGGGGTCACCGGAACCGCCTACCGTCTAGTAGGGAGCCTGCGTCTGCTGGGGCGGCTGCAGGCGGCTGATGCCGTATGCCGTGAAGCCCTGGCGTACATCCAGGCGCAGGGAATGTCCCGCCTGCCCGCGACCGGCATTTTGCACGTAGCCATGAGCGAAGTGCTGGTGGAGCGCAATGAGTTGGAGGCGGCCGAAGCGCACCTCTTACTGGGCATCGACCTGGGAAAGGGGAGCGGTCGCCTGGATGCCGCGAAGAACGCCGCTTACGCGCTGTCGCGGCTCAGGCAGGCGCAGCAGGATACGGGTGGGGCGCTGTCGGCAATTCAGGAGGCGGAGGCGGCGCTTGGCGCTCAGCCATATCCCCTGGCGAAGGCCGAGTTGCTCTCGTTCAAGACCAGGATACTGATCCGGCAGGGGAGGCTGAACGAGGCGACACAGTGCGCTGAGGAGGCAGTGCGACTGGTAGGCGAGGACCGGGGGCAAACCGGACAGATAGCGGCGCTTGCCTTCTCTAGGGCGCTGGCTGCTCGGAGCAGTCCCGATAAGGCCGTTGGCCATTTGACGTCAGCCCTTGTCCACGCCGAGCGCGACGGGCGATGGGGCGTGGCGATTGAACTGCTCATTCTCCGCGCCCTGGCGCTGGCAGCGCGCGGAGACACGCGCAAGGCGCTTGTGGATCTGGAACACGCTTTTACCCTGGCCGAAACGGAGGGGTTTATCCGCTTCTTTCTGGATGAGGGGCCGCCCATGCAAATGCTGATCGCTCAATGGCTGGCCCATGCCGGTGCGAATCCCTTACGAGATTTCGCCGGACGCCTAGTCGCCCAATTCAGGGCCGAGCCGCCTCTGATGACGGCAGCGCAAGATAATACCTCTTTAGGCAACGAACTCGTCGAGCCATTGAGCCAACGCGAATTGGAAGTTCTCCACATCATGGCGCTGGGTAAAACGAACGAGGAGATCGCCGGGCAACTCGTGATCGCTCGCGGCACCGTCAAAGCGCACACAGCCAGCATCTATCGCAAGCTGGATGTCGCTAACCGCACCGAAGCAGTCGCACGCGCCAGGCAGCTCGGCATCCTCCCCTAAACCATCCTCCAAGCCAACGGGTTTACGCCTAAACCCACAAATAAACCCCGAAATACTCCATCCGGCAGATGAAGGCTCCCCTGCTCGCTGATACAGTGTTGGCAGATACGCATCAGGAGGGCTGTATGTCGGAACACTACGAGATCAGAATCAAGGGTCATCTCGATGCCGGGTGGTCGGATTGGTTCGCCGGTTTAACGTTGACGCACCCGCGGGGCGATGAAACCCTGCTTGCAGGTGAACTGCCCGACCAGGCGGCGCTCTACGGCCTGCTCGAACGCATCCGCGACCTCAACCTGACCTTGCTCTCGGTGATCTGTGGCGGTCCCACTACTGGCGGATCAAATCCCGAAACAGAGAAGCGCAAATAAGCCACGCTTCATCTAGGTTGGTACGCGGAGGGTATCTATCATGAAGATTGTCAAGTCTTTCATCACGGGGCGTCCGGCGTTGGCCTACTTTGTCCTAGCGTTTGCTATCTCATGGGGTGCAGTTCTGATAGTCGCTGGGGGCGTTCCGGTAAGCGAGGATCAGTTGGAACTGCTAGGGGCGGCGATGCTCCTCGGACCTAGCATTGCGGGCCTCGCGTTGACCGGCTTGGTCTACGGAAGAAGCGGCTTCCGCGATCTGCGCCCCCGCTTTTTCAAGTGGCGGGTTAACGCCCGCTGGTACGCAGTCGCGCTGTTGACCGCTCCGCTATCGATTGGGGCGGCGCTACTTGCGCTCTCGCTGTTCTCATCTGATTACGTTCCGGCCATAGTCAATGCCGACGACAGGCTGGTCTTGCTGCTATCAGGTATCGCCGCGGGGCTTGTGGTCGGCGTCTTCGAGGAACTCGGTTGGACCGGTTTCGCCGTGCCCAGATTAAGAGAGCGCTACAGCGTGCTTGTTACCGGCGGCATTATCGTCGGCATGCTTTGGGGCGCGTGGCACTTCATTCTATTCTGGGAAAGCGACAGCTTCAGTAGCGCGCTCCCGTTCGCTCTCTTGCTCGCTCGTCTATTCTCGTGTCTGCCGTTCTATAGAGTGCTGATGGTTTGGGTGTATGAGCGGACTGAGAGCCTATTCGTGGCCATATTGATGCATGCTAGCCTCGTTGTCAGCCTGGTGGTCATCGAACCCCCGCTAACAGACCGGGATCTCTTGATCTACATTCTTGCGCGGGCTGTGGTGTGGGGCGTCATTGCGACGGTTGTCATGGCCAAATGGCAGGCGCCTCGCTATAACGCGACTTTTGCATTCAAGGAGACAAACCTGTGAACTTCAGTAAATGCATCATTCCGGCGCTGGCTGTTTGCGCTGCGCTAACTCTGGCGCCCCGGTTCTTGAGCCGGATCGTCTCGGCCCGGTCTGTCACTGACGGCGAGCCATTCGGCGAAATCGACGCCTTCCTCGAACGGGAGATGGGGCGCCTAAACGTCACCGGCGCGGCGCTGGTGATTGTCGAAGGCGACGAGATTGCCCACTTCCACGGCTTTGGCGAGGCGCGACCCGGCGGTGAGGCGCCCACGCCACAGACGCCCTTCGTCATCGGATCGCTCACCAAGTCCTTCACGGCCCTGGCTACCTTGCAGCTTGTCGAGGCCGGGCAGGTTGAACTGGATACGCCTGTGCAGCATTACCTGCCTTGGTTCCGCATTGCCGATCCGCAGGCATCCGCCCAGATCACGGTGCGCCACCTGCTCAATCAGACCAGCGGCCTGCCGCAACTGCCCGGCATGATCGGCCTGACCAATTTCAATAACCGTCCGGACGAAGTCGAACGCCAGGTGCGTGATCTGTCCACGCTGGAGATTAGTCGCCCTCCTGGCGCTGAGTTCGAATACTGCAACGTGAACTTCAACATCCTCGGCCTGGTCATTGAGGCTGTCAGCGGGGAGTCTTACGCCGGCTACATCCAGCGGCATATCTTCGATCCGCTGGGCATGCGCCACAGCTATACATCGCAGGCCGCCGCACGCGACGACAACCTTGCCGTTGGCAGCCGCTACTGGTTCAGTGCGCCTGTCGCAGAACGCGATCTGCCTCTCGTCAGCGGCTCGCTGCCATCCGGCCAACTCATTGTCAGCGCGGAAGATATGGGCCGTTACCTGATCGCGCACCTGAACGGAGGCCGCTTCGAAGATGTGCGCATTCTCTCGGCGCAGGGCGTCGACGAGCTGCATCGCCCGGCGGCGGAGGTCACTGAGATGGGCATGTCGATGGGACACTACGGCATGGGCTGGTTTGTCGAGAAGCGCGGCGAGACGACCCTACTCACGCATCCCGGCACGGTCCCTGACTTTTTCGCCTTTATGGCCCTGGCGCCGGAGCAAAACAGAGGGATGGCGCTGCTCATCAACGCCAATCACCTCATCTTGGACAAACTGCCGTTTACGGATATGGGGTTTGGCGCGGCGCTGCGGCTGGCCGGTGAGACGCCGCCATCAACGAACTGGTATGGCGTTGTTCCCTGGGCGCTGCGCGGTCTGTTGCTCATCCCCGTGCTGCAAATAGCTGGGGTTGCATCCACGTTGCGCCGGATTCGCCGCTGGCGTCACGAGCCGGGCCGTTCCCCAAGCGGTGTAAGAAAGTGGGCGCTGCACATCCTGCTTCCGCTGATTCCCAACCTGGCGCTGGCCGCCCTGCCTCTATCTCTTTTGGCCAGCGGGCTGTTCGGTGTTATGCGGCTCTTTATGCCCGATTTCACCTGGATCAGCCTGATCTGCGGCGGCTTCGCGGTTTTCTGGGCGCCGCTGCGTTCCTGGCTGGTTATCGACACACTACGGCATTCCCGTGCATCGCAAGTCCCGGAGGGGTTTGGCGCAGTCCAGACTAAACTGAACTCTCAAGCCTGATACCGTACAATTGCACGACCAACCGAATCCGTTTTGTTGACAATCCTTGACCTCTAAACTGCCACCGGTGCGCCTATCTCAGGCGCGCCGGTTCCTATGCCCTCAACGCAATTGGGAATGCGCCTACCTAACATTAGGTAGGCGCATGTTATACTGGGCGCTATGTGTTTTTGTCGCTGCCCCGGCTTCGAGCCGGTCGCACATGTGGCGATAAGCGATTGGGGAAAGATTGTGACGGACGAACACGAGCTAACCGACGCCAAACAGCGGGTGCTGGACGCGGCCGAAGACATGTTCATGGAGCATGGCTACGCTGCCATTACCTTGCGCGATCTCGCCGAACGCCTGGACATGCGCCAGGCTTCGCTCTATTACCACTTCCCCGACGGCAAAGAGCAGCTTTACATCGAGATGGCCGAGCGCGCCTTTCAGACGCACAGCGAAGGCATGCGCCGTGTGATGGTCGCGGCTGGCGATGATCTGCGCGGCCAACTGCTGGCGGTCACAGATTGGTTTGCCCAACACAGGCCGATCAATGTCATCGGCATGATGTACGCCGACCTGCCCGCGCTCAGCCGCGAGCGCGCCCAGCGACTGGCGCAGTCGGCGTATGAAGCGCTGTTCTTTCCCCTGCGCGACGTCTTTGTGGCAGCCCAACAGCGCGGCGAGGTGCGCGAAATCAACCCCGAAATGTTAGCCGGCTTTTTCCTGGCGTTGCTTGACGGCATTACTTTCAGCCAGACGCAGCCGGTGACGGTGCATCGCGGGGAGATGGCAGAGGCGGCCATCGACATGGTTCTCTATGGCGTCGCTGTGCGCGGGCGCGGCGTAACGCATTAGGGCGCGGTGAGAACGATACGCTCGACGGAACAAGCGGAAGTTCGATGTGATTCGTGGCGACACATGGCAAGGGGTATGGCGAAAACGGCCGAAGGTGATTCGATGCGACGAACGACAGCGATTGCAGTAGCGGGCATTATTCTAGTCGGCAGCATACTCGCCGGGTGTCAGATGTTTGGCCGGGGCGACGATCCGGGCGATCCGGCGATTGTGGCCGGCGCGACGGAGGCGGCTTCATTGGCGGGGGCCCCGGCGCTTGCCGAGGGCCCGGTCGTCGATGCGCGCGTCGTGCCGGCCCGGCAAGCGGAACTTGGGTTTGTGACCGGCGGAATGGTGGCGGAATTGCTGGTCGCCGAAGGCGATTTCGTTGAGGAGGGCCAGGTCTTGGCGCGGCTGGATGCCGCCCAACAGCGCACCGCGGTGAGCCGGGCGCAGGCGGACTTGCAGCGCGCCCAGGCTGCGTATGACAATTTGGTCGCCGGCGCGCGCCTGCAGGAGATCGCCGAGGCTGAAGCCGCGTTGGCCGCCGCCAATGCCCGCCTTGCTCGCGTCGCCGGCGGGACGCTGCCCGGTCAGATCGCCGCGGCTGAGGCGGATGTCGCCGGCGCCAGGGCCGCGCTGCGCAAGGTACAGGAAGGGGCGAGCGAGGAGGCGCTAATCAGCGCCCGCGCCGCATTGGCAAATGCCGAAGCGGCTCTGAGCCAGGCCCAGAGCGCCTATGACGAGGTCAAGTGGCAGCCCAATATCTCGGCGCTGCCTCAGTCCGCCGCCTTGCAGCAGGCGACGAACAATTTCGAGGCGGCGCGCGCCCAGTTGGCCGACCTGCAAAACGGGCCTAGCCAGGCCGATCTCGACGGCGCCTACGCTGCGGTCGAGCAGACCCAAGCTCGCCTGGACCAACTGCTCGCCGAGCAGCCGGAAGAAGTGGCCGCAGCCGAAGAGGAGGTGCGCCAGCTTGCCGCGCAGTTGGACTTGTTGCGCGCCGGGGCCAGCCCGGAGGAAATCGCGGTAGCGGCGGCGGACGTGGCGGCTGCTACCGCAACGCTGCAACAAGCGCTGGTCGCTTTGGCCGATACGGAACTGCGTGCGCCTTTCTCCGGCACGGTCGCCGTCGTCAGCATCAACGCGGGCGAGCAGGCGACCGCTTCTATCCCCATCCTGCGCATGGGCGACTTGGCGGACTGGGAGTTTCGTACGGAGGACCTAACCGAACTGGATATCGTGAATGTACAGCCCGGCCAACAGGTGCAGGTCGCTTTCGACGCTATCCCCGACCTGACGCTGCTCGGCACGGTCGACCGCATCCGGCCGGTTGGCGCCGACCAGCGCGGCGATATCGTCTATACCGTCGTGGTCAAACCCGATGTGAGCGATGAACGGCTGCTGTGGAACATGACGGCGGTCGTCGATTTCGGCGGACAGTAACCTATGGCTTTCTATCTGAGCTTTAAGGAAATCTGGCACAGCAAGGGGCGCTATCTGCTGATCGCGCTGATCGTGGCGTTGATCACCACGCTGGTGCTGTTCATCGCCGCCCTTTCCGAAGGGCTGGGATCGGGCAATCGCGAGTACCTGGAAAAGCTGAACGGCGAGCTAGTCGTCTTTCAGGAAAACGTGGACCTGTCCATCGGGGCCAGCCGCATTGGGCGCTCTACGCTCAACGCCATCCGCCGCATTGAGGGCGTAGCGGATGCGGGGCAGGTCGCCAACTCCAGCGTATCGGTCGTCGTCGAAGGGCTGGACCCCATCGACGTCTCGCTCTTCGGCGTGGAACCGGGGCATCCCGGCGAGCCTCCTGCGTTCGAGGGACGCAATCTTGGCCGCGCCCGCGCCAACGAGGTGGTGATCGACGAGCGCTTAGTCCGGCTGACGGGGCTGGGCGTGGGCGATACGCTGACGGTGCGCTCGATCCAGGGTACGGAAGAGGAGTTCTACGACCTGGCGATTGTGGGCGCGACCGATGGCCGCGCTTACTTCATCCAGCCCGGTATCTTCGTCCCCTATCTCACCTTCGAGAAGGTGAAGCCTCAGGGCGCTGATGAGCAGGTCGGCCGCGGCGAGTATGTCTCGAACATTGTCGCCGTTAAGCTGGTCGACCCGGCTCAGATTGACGTCATGGCGGAGCAGTTGGAGACGGTCGTCGGCGGCATCGAAGCCGTGGACCGCCAGACCGCCTACGAAGCTGCGCCCGGCTATTCGGCGCAGATGAGCACGCTGTCGACGCAGCGCTATTTCACCTTCCTGATCGGCGTGCTGGTGGTCGGGGGCTTCTTCCAGATTCAGACGCTGCAGAAGGTGGCGCAGGTCGGCATGCTCAAGGCCATCGGCGCGTCGAACCGGACGGTTGCGCTGTCGGCCATTGCGCAGATCGTCACGCTCAACGCGCTGGGCGTGGCGCTGGGCACGGCCGGGTCGCTGGCGCTGTCGCTCACCTTTCCGCCGGCTGTGCCCATTACCTTCACCGGCGATGCGGTGGCGTCTGCAGTCATCGCGCTGATGGTGATCGGGCCGTTAGGCGGGCTTGTCTCGGTTTTTCTGCTGCTGCGCGTCGAGCCGTTGGTGGCGCTGGGCTTGGCCCAGTAGGGGGAGGGCGATATGTCGGAAGCGCTGCGCGCCGACGCGGTGACGAAAGTGTATGGACAAGGCGTCAATGCGGTGACCGCCGTCAACCAGGTCTCGTTTTCGGTGATGCCGGGCGAGTTCGTCGCCCTGGTGGGGCCGAGCGGCTCCGGCAAGACGACGCTACTGGCGATGCTGGCGGGGCTGCTCTCCCCGACCGACGGCGAGATCTATATCGGCGGCGAACCGCTGGGCGAGTTTAGCGAGGCGCAGCGCACTCGCTTCCGCGGCCGCGCGATCGGCTTTTCGTTTCAGTCGAATAACCTGGTACCCTATTTGACCGCGCTCGAAAACGTCGAACTGATGCTCAGGCTGAACGGCAGGCTTGACCGGGCGGGCCGCATCCGCAGCCGCGAGCTTCTGGAGCGGCTGGGCCTGGCCGAACGGATGCGCGCCTACCCTGGGCAGCTTTCAGGCGGCCAGCAGCAGCGCGTCGCCATCGCACGCGCCCTTATCCACCAGCCGAGCGTCGTCCTGGCCGACGAGCCGACGGCCAGCCTCGACACCGAGCGCGCCTTTCAGGTGGTCGAGACGTTCGCCCATCTGATCCATGAGCAGGAACGCGCCGGCGTTATGGTGACGCACGACCTGCGCATGGTGAAGTATGTCGACGGCGTGATTCAGATGATGGACGGACGCTTGTCGCAGATCATCCGTGACCGGGCGGAGATCGACGCGCTGGCGGCTATGCAGAATCGGCCTGTCGAGGCCCTAGCCGAGATCGCTATCGTCGAAGGGTTCGGCGCCGGCGGGGGACGGCAAGAGGAAGCCGATGCCGGCTAGACGAAGCTAGACGAACTCGTCGCCGGCGCGCTCGGCGATTGTGCGGCCTTTGACGGCGCGCCGCTTTTTCCCGCTGGGGCGCGCCGATTGTTTCACGGCTTGCTCGGCGATGTCCGCTTTGTCCACGACCGGGTAGGGCGCGAAGATCGCCGTGTCGTTTTCATCGTCGGCGAAGTAGAGTCGCTCGCGGCAAAGTGAGCGCGGGTAGCCGTCCAGCCCCAGTGCGGCAACCGCTTCGTCGGGCCGGCCGGTTGCGCCGGCGCGCTGCTGTACGCGCAGAAAGATGCGGTGTTCCTCTTCTGCGCTGTCATAGCCTTGATAGGCGAGTTCCAATATGAGCGGGCGCAGGTTGTAGCGGTAGCGTTTGCCCTTGCGTTCGCGCTCTCGCCAGATTTCGGTCTCTTGCAGCACCGTTGCGATCCGGCGTTCGATTTCGGCGGCGACGGGCGCGCCGTCGATCGTCTCGTCCGCTTCGGCAAAGAGACGAATGGCGTAGTCCGCGCCGATCAGTTGGCTTTGGAGCGCCGGCGTCTTCAGCGGGACTTCGGCAAGGTCGCGCACGGTCAGGCCGGGCGGCAGCGATGCGTCCAGCCGTTCGCGTAATTCGGGCAGGGGAACCGGCGGCGCGAAGGTGATGTCGACCGGCTCGCGCAGGCCGGTGAAGCCGACGCCCAGCGGCGAGGCGAACTGGATGTGCGGCTGCGGGTTGAAGCCCTGCTTGTAGAGCAGCGGCAGACCGGCGCGACGCAGCGCTCGCTCCCAGGCGCGAAACTCGTCCTGGTGCGAGATGAACTTGATGCGCTCTTCCTTGGCGTAACGGATGCGCACGCGCTGTCGCGGGGTTTCATCCGCGTCTTGGAGATCGTCTGCTTGCTGTGCCGTTTCGGATGTCATTCTTGTGCTTCGCGCCCTTCGTTTATAACTGTGCGCCGCGCCGTCATCCGTCACGAGTCATCCGTCATCCGTGAACTGACTCGTGACGCCTGACTTGTGACGCCTGACTCCTGTGTGCTGCATGTTTGCCGCAGCGAGAATCCGTTATTCGACCTCGACATGCCGCTGCACCGTACCGAAGCGTCGCTGCGGCACGCGGTGATCGAACTCTCCGACCAGCTCCGGCGACATTTCGTCGTTAAAGTAGAGCGGGATCGGCGCGATGTCCACCGGCTGGCGCTGCTTGCCCTTGCCGAGCGGCGGACAGGCCCAGCCTGTATCCGGCGCGTCGCGGCGTTGCTCCTTGAAGTAGCCGAGGATGCCGCAGCTAAAGCAGTGTTCGCGGCAGTCGTCGACGACGGCTCCCTGGCGGGCATGCTGGTACTCGTCGGCCAGGAAGCGCTTCTTGACGCCGGCGGAGATGTGCTCCCAGGGCAGAATCTCGTCAAGTGAGCGCTCGCGGCGGGCGTACCAGTCCATGTCGAGGCTATGTTCGGCAAACGCCTGCTGCCAGGCGTCGAAGTTGAAGAATTCGCCCCAGCCCTCCATCTTTGCCCCCAACTCCCATGCTCGCTGCACCACGTCGCAGAGGCGGCGGTCGCCGCGCGTGAGGAAGGCTTCGACCAGCGTTTCCTCCGGGTTGTTCCAGGAGAAATAGATGCCCGGCCCGCGCAGTTCCTGTTGCAGACGCTCGATCTGTGCGTTGATCACGGCCTCGTCTTCCATCGCGGCCCACTGGAATGGCGTGTGCGGCTTGGGCACGAGCGTGCTGACGCCGATGCGCACCTTGGCCCTGCCGCCCATGATGCGCCGGCCCACGGCGAGAACCTCTTTGGCGAGGTCGGCGATGGCCTGCACGTCGTCCAGCGTCTGGGTCGGGTGGCCGATCATAAAATACATCTTGATGGTCGTCCAGCCCCGGCTGTAGACCTCTTCGGCGGTGCGCAGCAGGTCTTCGGAAGGGATGGGCTTGTTGATAACGTCGCGCAGGCGGTCGGTCGCCGCTTCGGGCGCGAAGGTAAAGCCGGATCGCCGCCGGCCTTTTTCCAGCAGGTCCATCAGTTCGACGCTGAAGCTTTCGATGCGCAGGCTGGGCAGGCCGATGCTGAGGCGCTGGTCGCCGTGGCGCTCCAGAGTGCGGCGCACCAGTTCCTCGACATAAGTGTAGTCGCTGCTGCTGAGGCTGAGGAAACTGACCTCCTCGAAACCGCAGCGCTCGACCATGGCGTCGACCGCGGCGAGTACCTCGTCGACGGGGCGCTCGCGCACCGGGCGGAAGATCATGCCCGCCTGGCAAAAGCGGCAGCCGCGCGTGCAGCCGCGCATGATTTCGATGGCGGCGCGGTTGTGCACGACGTCGATGAAGGGCACGATGAAGTTGGTGACCGGCGGCGGCAGGACGGTGACCACGCGCTTGAGGATTTCCGGTGCGGCGTTCGGGTGGTTGGGCGTGACCGCGGCCACGGTTCCGTCGGCGTTATAGCGCGCGTCGTAGAGCTGCGGCACATAGACGCCGGGGATGGCCGCCAGCCTGGCCCATAGGTCGCGGCGATCGCGCTCTTGTTGCGCCTCGGCGCGCCAGGCTTCGTAGGCGTCGATCACGTCGAAGATGGCCTCTTCGCCCTCGCCGATGACCATGGCGTCGAAGAAGGCGCTCATCGGTTCGGGGTTGTAGCAGCCCGATCCGCCGGCAATGACCAGCGGGTGGGCGGCGCTGCGGTCGGCGGCGCGCAGGGGGATGCCCGCCAGGTCGAGCATGGTGAGCACGTTGGTGTAGAGCTGTTCGTAGGGCAGGCTGAAGCCGATAATGTCGAAGGCGGCCAGCGGGTGGCGCGTTTCCAGGCCGTAGAGCGGGATGCCTTCGCGGCGCATGGCGGCCTCGAAGTCGGGCCAGGGGCAGTAGACGCGCTCGGCGAGCAGGTCGGGCCGTTTGTTGATCAGGTCGTAGAGGATCATCAGGCCCAGGTTGCTGCCGCCGAGTTCGTAGATGTCGGGGAAGGCGAGCGCGACCTTGGCGCGGATGGCCGGGTCGGCCCAGTCTTTGGCGATGCTGTTGAGTTCGCCGCCGGTGTAGCGGGCGGGCTTTTCGACGGTATGCAGCACGCGGTCGAGGCCGCGCGCGATCTGTTTGGGGTTGGCAAGCATAGATACCCTCGTTTCTTCTCGTCTATCAGGCCGAACAAGCGGCCCGAGCGGGGTTAGAACCCGCGAACGGTCGGGGGCGGCATTATAGCACAAGGCGGCGGAGCATGGAACGCGGGGCGGGATGCGTCAGGCATCTCTGCACGGTCCGATGCGAAAAAGCAGTCCGCTCCGACATAACGCGAGAACCGTTGTCGGAGCGGATTTGCTGCGCCAGGTTGTGGCGCCTATGGTAGCGCATACGGGATTCGAACCCGTGTCTCTGCCTTGAGAGGGCAGTATCCTAGGCCACTAGACGAATGCGCCGTTCACAGCACTTCTTGTTTGGCCTAGCGATGTGGCATTGTACGGGCTTAGCGGCGCTTTGTCAAATTCACGAGGGGTAAAAGGGGCAAAATAAGCATTGATTCGCCCGATCCGTCTGCCTGGCAGACGATTTGGATCGCCTGGATTAGCTGTAATCCAAGGTCCGTGGATTTGCGCTGCCGGAATGGCGGCGTGAGCGGAGCAGGACAATTTTGCGGCGCGGGCTGCGGCCCATACAATGGGTGGAGCAGACAACAGGAGCATTAGCCGATTGATTGGCTGAACGTCGAATGGCAAGGAGCGGAACTGTATGGAGCGGTCAGGGTATCGGATAGCGCTGGCGTCGGCCAGCCCGCGACGACAGGCGTTTCTGAAGGACCTGGGTTTAGAGTTCTCCGCCGCGGCGACGGACGTGGATGAGTCGCCCTTGCCCGGCGAGAAGCCGATCCCGCTTGCCCGCAGATTGGCCCAGAGCAAGGCGCAAGCCGCAGTACGGCTCTTGGGCGTTGATGAGCGGGCGCTATTGATCATCGCGGCCGATACCGTGGTGGCGCTGGGCGACGAGCTGTTCGGCAAGCCCGTCGATGCGGCGGATGCGTCGGCAATGTTGACGCGGTTGCGCAATCGCGCGCACCAGGTGCACAGCGCGGTGTGCGTGCTGGCATTGCCGGAGGGGAAGTTGTCGACGCTGGTGAATTCGACGACGGTGTGGATGCGCGATTACTCTGATGCCGAAATCTGCGCTTATGTGGCGACCGGCGACCCGCTGGACAAGGCCGGGGCCTATGCGATCCAGCATCCGACCTTCGCACCGGCGGCATCAATCGACGGCTGTCTGGCCGGGGTGATGGGGTTGCCGCTGGGCGATATGTGCCGGCTGCTGGCGGAGTATGGGGTGCTGCCGGCTGTGCCGGTGGCGGATGTATGCGAGGATCGCACGCATTTCCGGTGCTGCCGGCGCAACGCCGATTGATTGACAGCGCGCGGGGCTGCTGCTACACTCGAACTGGTGTTCGGTTGAACTTGGCTTGAGAGGCGTAGAGCATTGGCTGAACGATCGCAGTTTGCGGGAAGCGAGTACGAGGAATTCGAGGATTTACAGGAGTACTTCGAGGCTCCGCGCACGCGCAAGCCCAAGCCCAAGCGCACCTCGGACGATCTGCTGCCCGGCGTGGTGGTGCGGGCGCGCGGTCACCATTATGACGTGCAGATCGAGGGGGCGGAGAACGGGCGGAGACGCGGCGCATCGAGCGATGTGCGCGTGTGTGAGGTGCGCGGGCGGCTGCTGCAGGAACGCGGCCGCGACACGTTGGTAGCGGTCGGGGATCGCAGATCGGAAGAGCGTCGTGTAGGGAAAGAGTGTAGGATAGGGGGTAGTTGT
>CAZYSJ010000044.1:0-33330 GCA_964649875.1 uncultured Caldilineaceae bacterium | reverse complement strand
TCTACTCATAGAGAACGGCATTCAATATCGCCTGTCGCCGCCGGTCGAGGACTACGATTTCCTGCTTCAGCTCTCCGCGTGCACGAAGATGGCTAATCTACGCGCTCCTCTCTATCACTATCGAATCCATACGGAAAGCGTCATGGCGCGCCTGCGCGACAAGGTTGAAGCGGCGACGGCAAAAGTATCCGCCGGTGTGTTGAGTTCTTACTTGCCGGAGGTTCAGGTTACCCCTGCTCTGGCCGCGGCGCTTCGAAGATGTTACTTCGGCAAACGGATAGGGCCAAACGAAATTGCAGCAGCCCGCTACATGCAGGCTCTTTTTCGGGCATTTGTCCGCCGCCCGGATGTCAACACTGCACGCATTGGCGAGCTTCAGTCACAATGGATTGAGAGATTCATGCGATCCATGCCAGTTCGCCATTGGCCTGTCTTTTTGCGCTCGGAATCACTTCATACTCTTATTATGAATAACCGGCACGCTACGCTCAAGGGGTTTGCGCTCGCCGTGTTCGCTCGAACGAATAATAGGTTGCGGCGATCTTGAAATGACAAGAGTCACCGTAGCGTTAGGTTTCCGCAATCGGGACCTGGAGCGCGTCGCTCGCTGTTTGAGCTCGCTATCTTCCCAGACGTTCCAGGATCTTGAGATCGTTTTTGTAGACTATGGCAGCAATGCGGACATCGCCATAGCTGCTCAAGATCTCGTAGAATCGTACAGCAGGTGCAGATACTTGCACTCTGACAGCCGTGGGCGACCTTGGAATCGATCTCAAGCGCTGAATATTGCAGCGCGCCGGTCTCAGGCCGAGTACATCATGACGACCGATGCGGACATGGTATTCCCGCCGGACTTTGTGCAGACGGTCATGGCAGAAGCTCATGAGTCCAGGGTCTTGTACTGCGCACCCTATTACCTACCGCGTGATTTCCAAGACTGGCCTAACATCGCCTCATATCGTGGCGAATTTCCTATTGCGTCCAAGTCAGGACGAGGCGGATTTCAATGCGTCGCAAGCAGCATCATCCAGCAAATCCGAGGTTTTGATGAATGCTACGAATACTGGGGCGTTGAGGATCGCGACATCCACCGCCGCCTGATGAAAATGGGCTTAGAAGAAGTATGGATGAACGACAAGACCGCCATGTTCCACCAATGGCACCCGCCTGTCGATGTGAAGACTGCGGGTTTGATGCCCGATGGGCAGTGGGCGCGTATGCAATGCCATTACTACCGCTACACCGATCAAATCGTGCGTAACACGGACGATTGGGGCCGTATTTACACAGCGTCCGATCGCCCCGTATTCCGATTCCTCGATTTTGAGAACCAACGCCTAATTCCATCTGACGATTTAGTGATGTTCGAGGGTCGGTTTGATAACAACCGCGACGTCGGCAGCTTCGTGCGCCGGTTCTGGGAACTGCCTTCCGGACACGCGCTAGCGGTGAATGACGCGCATCTGCCGCGGCGCTATGCCTGGCTGAACAAAGTCCTGGGCGGCATGAACCGGTCACTGCGCATCCTAAAGACACAAACCCGCGTGGGGTATGCGCCGAACTTGTTCAACGCCTATCTGGCCGAATTCATCGCCCAGAACCGTGACGCTGTGTCAGATTATTACCTGGGCTTCCCCGAACGCAACGGCGTCTCGCTTCTGATGAGAGCTTAAACCCCCTAGGTGGTCATACTTTGGCCAGTCTGCGAAAACCTTCATCTACGAACAATATCCGGTGAGTTTCGTGGCTTCTACACCTGTATTCTCTATCGTGTTGCCCAGCTACAACCGCGCGGCGTTATTGTGCCGGGCGATCACAAGCGCGCTCCGGCAAACGTTCAGGGATTACGAATTAATCATCGTCGACGACGCCTCGACCGATGCCACCGCTGAGGCAGTTTCGGCATTTTGCGATCCGCGACTGCGCTACATCCGGATGGAGCAGAACCGAGGGGTCTCCGCCGCGCGTAACATCGGCATCCGCGCCGCAAGCGGCCGATTTGTGACTTTCCTTGACGACGACGACGAGTTCATGCCGGACCTCCTAGCAGAGATGTATGCGCATCTGGCGGATGCGCCGGCATCCGTAGGCTTTGCCTGGTGCAGCGTGCGCAGGGTCAAGCTGACCAGCAATGGACCGGCAGTTCTGCGTGAACAGATATGGAACCGAGCGCCAAGCACAATCACGAGCCGTGAAGGGGAGTATCGATATCTCTCGATTGGCACAGGGTTTGGGTTGACGGTGCGAAGGGATTGCTTCGAAGAGATTGGCTGCTTTGACGAGACCCTGGGCGCGGTCGTAGACACCGATCTGCTCTTTCGTCTCGGCGCGAAATATGAGCACACCGTCGTTCCAAAGATCCTTATTACCGTCTATCAGCATGGAGCGGATCAGCTCACTAGGATAAGTCCGCGACGGGCAGAGGCATTGGAGCAAGTCATTCGCAACAATATTGCTTTCATCGAGAAGAACGATGAACTCTGGATTCATTATCATCGCGGGTCTGCCGCCTTACATTACCGCGTAGGCAACCGGCAGCGCGGCCGGGCTATGATCGTGCGCGCATTGCAGAGACAGCCGCTCAACTGGCGAATCTGGAAAAGCTTCGTCTGTTACGAAATCTTCGGGCACGAGAATCTGGGCCTTCGGCGGTCCTTGCGTCGCTTCCTGCCACGTCAGGCACAGCCCGATGAGTAGGCGACATCAACCGGCTTTTAGCGTAATCATACCGGCCTATAACCGGGCGCACACGCTGCGCAGGGCGATCGACAGCGTTCTGGCGCAAACTTTTGAGGACTTCGAGCTGATCATCGTCGACGACGGCTCTACGGACGGCACGCGCGCCCTGGTCGAGGCTGTTGACGATCCGCGTATCCGCTATTTCTATCAAGAGAATACCGGCGTATCATCCGCACGCAACGTCGGCGCCGGGGCCGCGCGGGGGGAGTTTCTCACATTTCTCGACAGCGACGATACGGCGATGCCTGAATGGCTAGAATCTCACCGGTGCGCCTATTCTACCGTCGATGTCGTTCTAGTCTGTTCGGCATATTTGGATTTCGAAAAGGACACGATTCATCCGCCCAAACCATTGGGACCACTATTTAGAAACCAGACTGGTCAGTTTCTGGCAGGGACGTTTTCTGCCCGCAGATGGCTCTTTATACAGGTCGCCGGATATATTGAAACTCTGCATCAGGGCGAGAACTGGGAACTTGGCATGCGACTTGTACGCGCGTGTCAGGATGGAAACTTCCAGATCAAAGCGATAACCGAGCCGCTAGTAGTCTACAACCGGCAACATATGCGAAGCCGAACCAAATCGATTAACCGGGCCAAGCATCGACTTGAAACCGTCGAATATCTTCTAAGGACATATGACTCACTGTTTGCTGGAGCGCCCGATTGGAAGGCGAGATACCTAAGCATTTCCGGCGTCAACTCGGCAAGAATTGGTTCGTATGCCATGGCTCGCAAGTATTTCGCAGAGGCGATACGAACCCAACCATATGATCTCAAGCAGTATGTGCGTTACCTCATAGCTTATTCACCGCATTTGGCTAGGCGAATCTGGTTGAAGTCACATGAAGACGCTTGACTTTCTCTGTATCGGCGCAGGAAAATCAGGCACTACCAGCCTGCACAACTACTTGCGAGGACATCCGCGCATCTTTCTGCCTCTAGAGAAGGAAGCTCCTTTCTTCCTCAGGGCAGGGCTCACCCCACAAGATTGGGCAAATTTCGCCGAGAGCCATTTCGCTGGCGCCGATCCGAATTTGCTCTGGGGCAAAATCACGCCCCAATACATGGGAGATCCTCAGATTCCAAGCTACATAGCCGGCATGATGCCTGACGTGAAGCTGATTGCGCTCCTACGCAACCCTATCGACCGGGCATACTCCTACTATCGAATGATGGTTCGCGCGGAGAGAGAGACCAGGACGTTTGATGCGGCTGTCGCCGATCAACTGCGTCCAGGGAATCTACAAACAGCTCGTACGGAACCCTACAACGTAGAAGCCGCTGCCAATAGTTATGTGGCTCGCGGCGAATACGGGCGGATATTGTCGGAATACTACTCGCACTTTCCGCACGACCAGATTCTCATTACGTTTACCGAAGCACTTGACGCGAGACCGGACTTAGTGCTTGCTCAAATCCTAACGTTTCTCGGTCTTGCCTCTGGTTACTCACCGGCCAACCTGGGGCGAAGATACTACGTTGGGGGCGACCGTCAACGCTTTCCCTGGTTGATTCCGATGGCGAAAGGATTTAGTCCGCTTAGGTGGGTTTGGTTGAAGATTCCATACGAAACGCGCAAGCGGATATTCTGGTGGTACAAGACTGAGTTCAACGTTGTGCAAAGCAAGGATTCCATCTGCCTAGAGACAAGAAAACAGCTAATTGAATTCTACAAGCCGGATGTCGATCGCCTGGAGAAGCTGATTGGCATCCCCTGTCCTTGGCCCGATTTTCGATTAGCCAGCACCATTTAGCAACAACGGCTGATGTTTGCTCTTGTTTTTGATCAATAGTGGCCCGAATCCTGTTGCAGGGCGTCTTATTGTGTCGTTTACACAGCTGTCAACCGTTAACTCAGGTGAGAAATAGGACGATGCATGCAAAGATAGAGTCGCTGCTAGACTGCGCACTGGCACACTCTCCGATCCAACCGCTCTTCAAATGGCGCGCCGCACGCCGACTCGTTGTCCTCGCCTATCATGAGGTAAATTTCCCGGAACGGTTCGAAGAACATCTTGATTATCTACGGCAATCGGCCAGTGTAATCGACGCGGATCAATTGCTGGACGCAATTGCCGGCAGGAAGGGCTTACCGAAAAACGCAGTCCTGTTGACTTTTGATGATGGAGATCGCAGTGTATATGAAGTTGCGCGGCCGCTTCTCCGTGAGCGCGGGATGCCGGGAGTAGTGTTTCCAATTGTTGGCGCGCTCAACTCTCGCTGTGCGTTTTGGTGGGACGAAGCAATTGAACTGATTCAAAAAGGGGCCTGCGCCCATGATGTAGTTGGGCTCCCTGCTCATGCAGCCGTCTCTGCGATGCGGAAGATGCAGAATTCGCAACGACTTGCCGTGCTAGACGAGCTCAGGTCGAATTCCAGAAACGTCTCGCATCCAGTCTTGCAACTTAAGAATGAAGACATCCAAGAAATGAAGCGTTATGGTTTGGAAGTTGGCAACCATACATATTCTCATCCGGTACTGCCCGCTTGTACGGATGCTGAAGCGCAATCCGAGATCGAACGCGCACACATTGAGTTAACGTCCATATTGGGACATGGTCCGCGCCTGTTCGCGTATCCTAATGGCGCTTACGATGCCCGAGTTATCAGTACCCTTCAAGAACTCGATTACGGTGCGGCGTTTCTGTTTGATCACCGCCTGTCGCAACCACGGCAAGCAAACAAGTGGCAGATATCTCGTGCACGCGTCAATGCGAGCACAAGTATGGACCGATTCCGTATCATCAGCAGCGGGCTGCATCCGGCGATTCATCATTTTATAGGCCGGCACTGATGAAACCAATTAAGTTGTGGTCAAAAGGTGTGCGGTCTGTGCGGAGCCGACTAGCCCTACTCTCGCCGCGCCGAAGGCGATGGCAACGATTTCTAAGTAGTTTGACCTTAGATCCGCACCAATTGCCCCGCCCGCTTACGGAACCATCCGGACGCGATTTTATCATCTGCGGAGCGCCAAGAACGGGCACAACGCTTCTTTCGGCAATGCTCTTCCAACCTCCTCATGTGGTCACCGTCATGGAACCTTGGAACGGCATGCAACTGCCCCCCGCAGAACTATTCCAAACCTTACGCGCCGAAATTTTGGAGACAGGGCGCCTTAATTACGGCAAGCTGGACATCAGTGCGTTGATGCAAAATGGCGCCGTGAAATGGCAAACGGAGGGAAAGTCAGAAACGCCTCTCCCCATAAGCGATTCATTCTTTCTCGGCGTAAAGTGGCCCGCTTACTGGCAATATCTAGAATTGCTTCCCGCCACGAAGTTTCTGATATGCATTCGCCATCCGCAGCAGGTTGTGGCCTCTTACAAAAAGCAAGGCGGGCGAATCGGCGAGGGACTGGAATACGACGTTGCATTTAATCGCAAGCTGAACGCCGCACTGAAAGACGCCACAGATAATGTCCATTTGCGGCGAATATTGCTATACGAATACATCAATAGCCGTCTACTTCCTTATTTGAATAGGAGCAATGTACTGGTTGTCCGATACGAACGGTGGTTTTCGGATACCGACGCCGTCATGAAAGAGATAGGTGCGTTTCTTGGCGTCACATTGGATACAAAACCGGCAACTATTCGCCCTCCTCAAGCTTTAGTCTCACTTACAGAACACGAGCTTTCACTCATGCGCAAGCACTGCGCCAGCGGCTATCAATTAGGCTATTATTACTGATGCCCTATGTTATAGCGCCCGATCACAATCAGAGGCACGAATGAAGATACTTTTTGTCATCAACGGCTTAGGAACGGGGGGCGCTGAGCGATCCTTGGCAGAGTCGCTGCCTTATCTGCGTGCCGCCGGCGTTGAGCCTGTTGTCGCCTGTTTTTATCGGCGCTCTCAAGGGGTGCAAGGCCAAATACTGGCGTCAGACACAAGAGTTCACTTCATTACTGACAGAAGGCTTGCCTCCAGGATTTTGCAACTACGAAGCTTGCTTAGATCAGAGAGGCCAGACCTTGTACACACAGCATTATTTGAAGCAGACATTGCGGGCCGACTCGCAACGGCAGGGTTGCGCATTCCATTGTTGACAAGCTTAATCAGTACGCCTTACGCACCAGTCCGTTTGCGTGACCCGCGAATAGATCCCGTAAAACTGCGATTAGTTAAAATGATAGACGGTTGGACCGCCAGACGCCTTACTACGCATTTTCACGCCGTCTCAAATGCGGCCAAGGACGCCGCAGTACGAGATCTACAGGTTCCGCCGCGAAAGATCTCTGTGATCGAGCGCGGCCGCGATCCGGATAGGCTTGGCCCGCCGAGCCCGGAGAGGCGCGCCCTTGCCCGCTCACGTCTCAATCTCAATCAAGATGATCGAGTTCTTGTCAATGTGGGGCGACAAGAGTTCCAAAAGGGTCAGATTTATTTGCTGCGAGCACTCGATGCATTGACTGCACGCTTACCAAAACCCATGGTCTTGATCGCAGGACGTGACGGCAATGCAACGAACGAACTCATTCAGTACTGCGAGCAGAGAGAGCTTAGCGATAGGGTGCGATTCTTGGGCCACCGAGATGATATTGGTGACATCTTGGCGGCAGCAGACATTTTCGCCTTCCCGTCCCTATTCGAAGGCATGCCCGGCGCCGTTATCGAAGCAATGGCGCTGGCGCTGCCGGTTATTGCAACGCGCATTGAGCCGGTCTGTGAAGTCGTCGAGGAAGGAAAAAACGCTCTGCTTGTCGAGCCGGCTGCCGTTGATCCATTATCGCGTGCCATCGATGGTCTGTTTTCAAGCCCTGATACGATGATGAAATTTGGTACAAGGAGCCGTGAGTTATTTCTTGAGCGATTCGTCCTAGAGCGAGTGATGGCCAAGACCCTTGCACTTTATCAGGAAGTTGCTCAGAAGCGATGAGAATCCTCCAACTGGTCCAGAAACCTCAGCGCCGCGGGGCGGAAGTCTTCGCCTTTCAGCTTAGCGGTGAACTGCGCCGGCAGGGGCATGACGTGCAGATTGTCTATCTGTATCCGCATGCCGCCGCCGGAACTCTGCCGGTTGATAAGCCCGATCGCGTCCTCGGCGGCAAGGAACGGCACGTATTCGAAGTCGCGCCGGGCGTCCATCCGTCACTGCTTCGCTCTCTGCTCCAGGCAATCGACGAGTATCAGCCGGACGTGCTCCAGGTCAACGGCGCGCGCACGGTGAAGTACGGCGCCTTCGCAGCGCTCCTGCGCCGCAGCCGGTCCTGGGTCTTGGTCTACCGCAATATCGGCAACCCGCAGGATTGGGTGCGCACGCCGTTGCACCGCCTCTATTACCGGCGCCTAATCATGCCCCAGATTGACGGGATCGTCGGCGTCAGTCAGACAACGTTGGACAACGTGCGCGCCTTCTACCGGCTCTCAACGCCGATGACACAAATAATGGGAGCGGTGGATCCCGCCGGCATGACGCCGGCTAAGACGCGAGAGGAAATTCGTGGAAAGATAGGCGCCCCGCCCGCCGCGCCGGTGATCGCCTATGTAGGCAGCCTCTCCGCAGAGAAACGACTCGACCGGCTGCTGCGCCTGGCGGAGAACCTGGCCCCTACTTTTCCCGACCTGCGCGTTTGGCTGATCGGCGACGGCCCGCAGCGCCCGCGGCTGGAGGAACAGGCGCGCAACCTGGGCATCGCGCAGACGGCCCAATTTCTGGGCGTTCAGGCTAACGTCGCAGACTTCCTCCAAGCGGCCGATCTGCTCGTGCTGACCAGCGACACGGAAGGCATCCCCGGCGTGCTGCTCGAAGCGGGCTACATGGGGCTGCCCGTGGTGGCGACAGACGTGGGCGGCGTGAGCGAATGCGTAATCGACGGGGAGACGGGGCTGCTCGTCGCGCGCGAGGATGAAGCCGGCCTCGCCGCGGCGGTAGAGGGGCTGCTCCACAACTCGGCGCTCCGGGAGCAGATGTCCCATAATGCCGGCCGGCACATCCGGCAGCACTTCATGCTAGACGCCGCGACAGCCCGTTATGCAGAGTTCTACAGGACGATCCTAGCCCAACGCAGAAACTCGCTGTCTAGATCGCTTTTCCCTACAATGACCGAGCCATACCCGAACTCGCAGGCCGGCGCGACAGCCCAGCCGCTCGTATCAATCGTCATCCCCTGCCACAACTACGGCCGCTTTCTGGCGGATGCAATTGAAAGCTGTCTCCGGCAAACCTATCCGCACATCGAAGTGATCGTCGTCGACGACGGCTCCACCGATGAGACCGCCTCCGTCTGCCAAGCCTATCTCCCGCGCATCGCCTATCTACACCAGCCCTGCGGCGGCGTCTCGCAGGTGAGGAACCGCGGCGCCCGCATCTGCCGCGGCGAGTATGTCATCTTCCTGGATGCAGACGATCTGCTGGAACCCGACTACGTGGAGGAATGCCTCGGCGTCGCAACCGAAAACCCCGACGCCGCCTTCGTCTATACGCAAGCGCGCCACTTTGGAGACGAAACCGGCGTGACGTCCTTCCCCGCCTACGATGTGGAGCAACTCAAAATCAGCAACTTCATCCACGCCAGCCCGCTCATGCGCACCGGCATCGTGCGCAAGCATCCCTACGACGAATCCAACCGGGAAAACCTGGAGGACTGGGGCTTCTATCTGACCCTGGCCGCGCACGGCTACGGCGGCGTGCTCCTGGACAAGCCTCTGCTGTTGCACCGGCTGCATGGCAATAACAAGACGAACGAGTTGAACGCTCTTGTCTACCGCCGCTTTCGCGTGGGGGTGATGCGGCGGCATATCCGCTTCTTTGGCTGGCGAATGTACCTAACCGGCGTCTGGCGTCTGAATCGCCTGCGCGTGCGGCTCCTGCTCCGCCGCTTGCGCGCAAAGGGCCAAGACGCATCCTAAAGCCGCGTTCGATGCGAGAGGTCCCAACCGGCTTCACAGCCGGCGCAGCGGCGGAGCAGACCGCGCTCCTTTCATCTTCTACCTAACGCCCGCCCGCTCTTGCCGCAATTCGGCGATCTCCGCCTCCAGCGCGGCCACGCGCGTGGTAAGCGCCTGCAGCAGTTCCATCGTGGCGTCGGGCAGAATGTCGTGATGCAGGTCGATATCGCCCGGGTCGGGCAGCAAGGCGTCATGCCCGCGCACGCGGCCCGGCACGCCCACCGCCACCGAGTCGGGCGGCACGTCTTTCACCACCACCGCATTGGCGCCGATGCGCGAGTGCGCGCCGATGCGGATCGGCCCCAGCACCTGCGCGCCCGCCCCGATCACCACATGATCCTCCACCGTTGGGTGGCGCTTCTCCTTGACCAGGCTCACGCCGCCCAGCGTCACATTGTGGTAGAGGGTCACATCCTCCCCGATCTCGGCCGTTTCGCCGATCACCGTGCCCATGCCGTGGTCGATCACCAGCCCAGGGCTGATCTGCGCGCCGGGATGGATCTCGATGCCGGTGAAAAAACGGCCGAGATGCGACACGAAGCGTCCGGGCAAGCGAAACTTGCGCACCCACAGCCAATGCGCAACCCGGTAGAACCACAGCGCGTGCAGCCCCGGATAGCACAACACCACCTCCAGCACGCTGCGCGCGGCAGGGTCGCGGGCAAAAAACGAGTTGACGTCGCGCCGCAATGTCGCCCACATAGTTCCACCCCCAGTCAAATAGAACGCAGATGACACGGATTCTTAAGAGAGACAACGCCTTCTATCTGTGTGAACCCTGTTTCTGTGAACATCAGTGCTCTATCCGTTGATCAATGCCCTATCTATTGGCGCAGATCTGCGTACAGGTCGGTGCTGAGGTAACGTTCGCCATTGGACGGCGCGATCACCACGATCAGCTTGCCGGCGTTCTCCGGACGCTGCGCCACTTTGACCGCAGCGTGAATGGCCGCGCCGGACGAGATGCCCGCCAAGAAGCCTTCCTCCCGGCCCACGCGCCGCGCCATGACGAACGCCTCTTCGTTGCTCACCTGCACGATCTCGTCGATCACATCGCGGTTGAGCACAGCCGGCACGAAACCCGCGCCGATGCCCTGAATCTTGTGAGGGCTGGGCTGCCCGCCCGACAGAACCGGCGAGGCGGAGGGCTCCACCGCGATCACCTGCAGCCCTGGGCGCCGCGGCTTCAACGCCTCGGCTACGCCCGTGATCGTGCCGCCCGTACCCACGCCCGCCACGAAGATGTCGATCTGCCCGTCGGTGTCGTGCCAAATCTCCTCGGCGGTTGTGCGGCGGTGAACGGACGGGTTGGCCGGGTTCTCGAACTGCTGCGGCACGAAGTAGCGCGGGTCAGAGGCGGTCAACTCCTCCACCTTGCGCAGCGCGCCCTTCATGCCCTCGCTGCCCGGCGTCAGGATCAACTCGGCTCCATAGGCGCGCATGAGCAAACGCCGCTCCATGCTCAACGTATCGGGCATCACCAACGTGCAGCGATAGCCTTTGGCCGCGCAGACCAAGGCCAGGCCGATGCCCGTGTTGCCGCTGGTCGGCTCCAGGATGATCGTATCCGGGCCGAGCCGTCCGGCCTGCTCCGCCGCCTCGATCATGCTCATGGCGATGCGGTCTTTGACGCTCGAAGCCGGGTTGAAGAACTCCAGCTTGGCCGCAACGGTCGCAGCCGCGCCGTCGGTAACGCGGTTCAGGCGCACCAATGGCGTGTTTCCCACCAACTCGATCACGTTCTGGGCAATATTCACGATAGTTACTCCCCCCTAACACAAAAACAATAAAACACTGATTCACACGGATAGACACGGATTTGAGAGACGGACGCCTTCCCACATTTTGGCGTACGCGTCGCGCCGGTTTATAGGCGCGCTATCCTTAGCGCACGAGCCGCACATCCGGCGACAAGGATGCCGCCTCTACGCATTGATCGGCCAAGAAATTGGGACAGCCCCTCTTCACCTACGGCGTGAAGTCGTCGTCCCCATTCAGCCCCGTGACAAAGGCGGCCAGCAGATCCGCCGCCTGGTCGATATCGTTCAGGGCGATAGTCTCGACCGCGCTGTGCATGTATCGGTTGGGGATGCCGATCAGCCCGGTGACGACGCCGGCGCGCGTCAATTGGATGATGTTGGCGTCGGTGCCTGTGCCGCGCCCGTGCGCAGTCACCTGATACGGAATCTCCGCAGCGGCGGCAACGTCGACCAGCCGGTCGAAGAGGCGCGGGTTGACGTTCGGGCCCCGCTCGATCACCGGCCCGCCGCCCAGCTTGACGTCGCCTTCCTGGCGCTGGTCGATGGTGGGGCAGTCGGTGGCGTGGGTCACGTCCACGGCAATGCCGATGTAGGGGTCGACGCCGAACGTGCTGGTCTGAGCGCCGCGCAGGCCGATCTCCTCCTGCACCGTGGAGACGGCGAAGAGCGCGCAGTTCAGCGATTTCTGTGCGGCACGGCGCAGCGCCTCAACCACCACCCACACGCCGGTGATGTTGTCCATGCCCGGCGAGTTCGCCAGCCCGTTGCGCATCTCGCGATAGCCCAACTCCAGCGTCACCGGATCGCCGATGCGCACCACGCCGGCCGCGTCGTCCTTGTCTGTGGCGCCGATGTCCAGCCACATTTCTTCGAGCTTGACCACCTTGTCGCGTTCCTCACTCTTGAGCAGGTGGATGGGCTTGCGCGCGATCACGGCGGGCACGGGGCCGCTGCGCGTCCACACGGTCATGCGCTGGCCGATCAACTGCTGCGGATCCCACCCGCCGATGGGCTTGGTGTAGAGGAAGCCCTTGTCGTCGATGTGTGTGACGACTAGGCCAATCTGGTCGCAATGCCCGGCCAGCAGCACGCGCATCGGCGCATCGACGTTGCTGCCGATGATGACATTGCCGTGCGCGTCCGTCTTGACGCTGTCGGCAAATTCGCTCACATACTGGCGCACCACAGCCTGCACCGGCTGCTCATAGCCGGAGGGGCCGGGGGCGGCCAACAATTCCTTAAAAAACTCGTAGGCTTTCGCTTCCATGATGTCTCTTTCCTGTGCTGGCTTTGATCAAATCGACTCAGGCCCTATTGTACCGCAGAGTTGGGGCAATGCCGTGTAGGCGCGGTTTCTAACGACGCGTGTTTCCCTGACAAAACATATCCGGCGACAAGTTCGCCGCCGGATATGCGCCCTGCTATTTGTCTGTTGTCGACTTGCGGCGCGCCACGTCGCCGCGTTCACCGTGCAGCTGCGGCCCTGGTCTGCTCCTCAGCACGCGCCATGCCCCACACCACGACCGCACTGGCCGCGGCCACGAAGCACAGCGTGCCCGCAAATAGGAAGGCCAACAGATAGCTCCCCGTCATGTCGAACAGCACGCCGCCGACGATTGGCCCCATGATGCCCGCCACGCCGTAGGCGGTGAAGACCCAGCCGTAGTTGGCGCCGAAATTCTTCAAGCCGAAATAGTCCGACGTGGCCGAAGGGAAGAGCGTGAAGACGCCGCCAAAATTCAGGCCAACCAACGCCGAAGCCGCCACGATCCCCAACGGAGAGCGTACGCTGGCGAGGATCATAAACATCATGCCCTGCGCCAAGAACATCATCATCATGGCGCGCGGGCGGTCGATCATGTCGCTAATCTTGCCCCAGAAAATGCGGCCGAAGGCGTTGAAAATCGCCAAGATCGCCACCGGCTCCAGGAAGCGCCCCAAGGCTCCCAGCCTCGCTGGCGCCAACGAGGAATCGCCCAGGATGTCGCGCATCATCGGCGTCCACTGGCCGATCGCCATCAGGCCCGACGTCGCGCCGAAGATGAAGGTCATCCACAGCATCGTCGCCAGCGGCGTATTGAGCATTTCGCGCCATTCCAGTTCAGCCATTGCCTTCTGCTTGACCGTAGACGGATTCCAACCGGCGGGCTTCCATCCGGCAGGCGGATTGCGCAGCAACATGGCGCCCAGAATGACGATCGCCGCGCAGACGATGCCGTGTAGCACGAAGAAGGCGCGCCAGCCGATGCCGCTGCCCTTGCCTTCCATCACGCCCAGCCCGATCAGGATAATCTGGTATAGGCTCAAACTCTCGCCGGCATCTGCTGGCGGCAGCAGCAGCGCCGAGGCCGGCCCGGCGAAGAAGAGCGTGCCGGCGCCGAAGCCCGCCACGGCAATGCCGGTGATCAGCCCCTTCTTGTCGGGGAACCACTTAACCGCAGCCGAGATAGGGCACACATAGCCGAAGCCGATGCCGGCGCCGCCGATTACGCCATAAGTCAAGTAAAACGCCCACGGCCGATTGGCGTTGACCAGCACGGCGGCGAGCAAGAAGGACAGGCCCAGCAGCGCGCCGCCGATCATGGCGACCTTGCGCGGCCCGATCTGATCCTGTAAGCGCCCGGCGGGGATCATCGTCACGGCAAACATAGCCAGCGCCAGCGAATAGGCCCACTGCGTTGTCAGCCGGCTCCAGCCGAACTCCGCCTCCAGCGGAACGACAAAAACGCTGAAAGCGTAGATCGTGCCCAGGATGACCTGGACCATCAACGCGCCGGCGATGACCGTCCACCGCCCGCGGCCGCCTTGCGTCTGCGCTTGCGTCTGCGCCTTCGCTTTACGTTTGGCCGCCGGCGCGCCTGTAGCGGCGCTAAGAAGAAGCGATAAGAACATGCGAACACTCTCCTTCAACCGTGAAAGCTGGATGATGAAATGGGGAATCCCTCAAATGGCAGTTTTGGCGCCGAGATGCAGCAGGAGGGGCGACCGGTCGCGATCCCAAGTTCGCCTGCAACAAAGCCTGCGCCGGCGCGTCTCTCCCATTATGACACGAATGCACAAGAAACACGTTGCGCTCGACCAGCCTCTCTCGCTGGCGCCGGCTACCAAAAGCGGCCCGTGAGGGCTGACCTTCACGGGCCGCTAGGCCTTTCGGTTGTTTGCGCCCGATCTACGCATCTAACTCCTGCACAATCTCCGCAACCAGCGCCAGCGCGGCCGTCGCCGCCTCTGGGGACAGCCCCTCGCCGTGAGCGAAGTCCCGCCCGGCCAGCGCATAGACCGTCAGGCAAGGGGGCAAGCAATCCAGCGCGCGCCCCAATTCCACCGCCTCCCCCACGCCGAAGGCGTGCGACGAAGCGCCGAACAGGTTGGCAGGCAGACGTTGTTGCCGCGCATCGAAGCGGTGAACCGTGCCGGCGGGCGGCCCGCTGGCGGCGTCGATCACGATAACGCGCGCCGCCCCCTGCCAGAGGTCCAGCAAGTCCGCTCCCTCGCCGCCCGTCTCCAGCACGCGCACGCCTTCCAGCCCGAGCGCAGCCAATGCCTCCGCCGCGGCCGGCCCTGCGCCGTCGTCGCGCCGCCAGCGGTTGCCTACGCCGATGATAAGGGTTGGGGCAAGACCGGATGCGTTCATCGTCACGAGTCAGACATCATAAGTCATCCGTCACGAGTCAAACGTCATTCCTGACTCGTGACTGGTGACTCATGACTCCCTAATCTCCAGGCGCAAAAAATGCGCCGAGCACGATATACACGGGTCGTAATTGCGGATCGCCTGCTCGCACTGCCAAGTCAGCTCGTCCTTGGGCAGATCAAGGCGGGGCGGGATGAAGCTCCAAAGGTCGCTCTCGACGGTTTTCTGGTTCTGGGCTGTCGGCGGCACAATGCGGGCGCTGAGGATCGTCCCCTCCTCGTCCACCTCATAACGGTGGTAGAGCAGCCCGCGCGGGGCCTCACTGGCGCCGCAGCCCGTCGCCGCCCGCGGCGTCACCGGCACATATGGCCGCTCCGGCTCCTCATAGTTCTCCAAGATGCGCAGCGCCTCATCCACCGCGTAGAGCGTCTCCACGCTGCGCACGACGATGCTCTGGAACGGATTGTTGCAGACGGGGCCCAAGCCGGCGGCCTTGGCCGTCTCCTGGGCCAGCGGTGACAGCTTGTCGAAGTTGAGCGCATAGCGGGCCAGCGGGCCGACATGGTACGGCTGCCTGCCGTTCCCTGCCGTCTTGCGCACGGCATGCAACGCGGTGCTGCGCGCCACATGCTCCTCTTCGAAGTGCCGCTCGAAGTCGCACACCTCGATGTCGAGGCCCTTGTTCGACACGATATGGCCTTCGTTGAACGGGTACTCGTCGGGGTGGCGCAAAGCCACGAACTCGTAGTCCCGCTCGAAATCCGGGAAGTCGAGCTTGCCCGTCCACAACACAGTCTCAATCGCGGCCTCGCGCGCCCACTTAAGCTCCTCGATCAGAGGCGCCCATTCCCGCTTAGCGGGCACGCGATAGAAGCCGCCGACGCGCACGTTGATCGGATGAATCTCGCGGCCGCCCAACAACGTCACGATGTCGTTGCCCGCCTTCTTCAGGCGCAGCCCGCGCTTCACCGCATCCGGATACTTGTGCGCCATGCGGATGGCATCCTCGAAGCCCAGAAAATCGGGTGCGTGCAGCATGTACACATGCAGCACGTGGCTCTCGATCCACTCGCCGCAGTAGATCAGCCGGCGCAGTTCGCGCAGCGGCCCGTCGACGGTCGCGCCGAAGGCGTTCTCCATGGCGTGGACCGAACTCATCTGGTAGGCGACGGGGCAAATGCCGCAGATGCGCGCCGTGATGTCCGGCGCCTCGGCATAGCGGCGGCCGCGCAGGAAGCCCTCGAAGAAACGCGGCGGCTCGAAGATGCGAAACTGCACATCCTTCAGTTCGCCTTTGCGCACCGTCACCGTGAGCGCGCCCTCGCCCTCGACGCGCGCCAGCGCATCCACCTTGATCGTCCTAGATATGCTCATGGGCTTCGCTCTCCTTGCGGAATGGTTCGGCATAAGCGTTGAACCCGCGCCACGCGCGCACGAGATCCGCCTCGCTGACGCCCAGCCCCTTGCTCCACCACTGGCTGAGGGCTGCCGGGTTAGGCGTGTCCATCGGGCCGAAACAGCCGTAACATCCCCGGTTATAGGATGGGCAGAGGGCGCCGCAGCCCGCTTGCGTCACCGGTCCCAAGCACGGCGTGCCGTGCGCCACCATCACGCAGGTGATGCCGCGGCGCTTGCACTCCATGCACACGCTGTAGGTGGGGATAACGGGTTTGCGCCCGTTCAATAAGGCGCTGACGACCTCAATGAGCTGCCATTTGTTGATGGGGCAGCCGCGCAGTTGAAAATCGATAAAGACATGCTCGCTCACCGGCGTCGACGTCGCCAGCGTATTCACATACTCCGGGTGCGCATAGACCGCGGCGATGTACTCGTCTACATTGACGAAGTTGCGCAAAGCCTGGATGCCGCCGGCCGTGGCGCAGGCGCCGATCGTCACGAGCGTCTTGGAAACGCGGCGCACGGCGCGGATGCGTTCCGCGTCTTCTGCGGTGGTGATCGAGCCTTCCACCAACGACAGGTCGTAAGGGCCGCGCACCGTCGCCCGCGACGCCTCCAGGAAATAGGCGATCTCCACCTCGCCCGTCACGGCCAGCAATTCGTCCTCGCAGTCTAACAGGCTGAGCTGGCAGCCGTCGCACGAGGCGAATTTCCACACGGCCAACTTCGGTTTGCTCTTGGCGGTCATGCTACACCTCCCACTTGCCGAAGAAATCCTGGATTTGGTCGAAGCGCATCACCGGGCCGTCCCGGCAAATGAAGAACGGGCCGAACTGGCAATGACCACAGAAACCGGCGCCGCACTTCATGTTGCGCTCCATCGACACATAGATGCGGTCGGAGGTGACGCCGCGCCGCTGCAACGCCTGCACGGTGAAGCGCATCATCACTTCGGGGCCGCAGACGAACGCCACCGAGTCCAGCGGGTCGAAAGGCGCGTGCGGGATCATGGTCGTGACCACGCCAACGGCGCCGTGCCACGAACCGGTAGCGCGGTCCACCGTCACGTACACCTCCAGGTCGAAGCGCGATCGCCACTGTTCCAACTCGCGGCGATAGAGCATGTCCTCTTGGGTGCGTGCACCATAAAGCAGCACCACCCGGCCGAACTTGTCTCGGTTCTCCATGATGTGGTAGATCGCGGGGCGCAGCGGAGCCAGGCCGATGCCGCCGCCGACCAGCACCAGATCGCTGCCGGTCACGCTCTCCATCGGCCAATGCGAGCCGAAGGGTCCGCGCACGCCTAACCGGTCGTTCTCGCGCAGCTCGGCCATGGCGCGGGTGACCGTGCCTACAGCCCGCGTGGTGTGGATCAGCCGGTAGGGCTTGCTGGGGTCGCCGCTCACCGAGATGGGAATTTCGCCCACGCCATACACATACAGCATATTGAACTGACCGGCCTGGAACGCGGGCAGCATCTCGCCCGCCGACGGTTCCAACTCCAGCGTAAAGGTGTCGTCGTTTTCCCTAACCCGCTGCCGCACGCTGTAGAGCAGCGGGAACATTGGGTCCGTATGAAAATCGTTCATCCCTGCCTCCCATCCAACGGGACTGGTCCTTGCCCCTATCCGTTCAGGCCATAGATGTCCATTAGCTGGAGACGGGTCGCCTGCAACCGGTACGAGATGATTCCCGCGAAGCGCAGCATCAGCTCATAGCCGAGGTCGTGGTCCGCATCACATTTGTAGCGCATGCACAATGCATCGAACGTGACCGCCCGCGTTTGTTCCAATGCCCGCGCCGTGTAGCGCCACCGATAAGGACGAACCATCCATGACCAGCCAATCACCTCTTGTTCGCCCACGGTCTGGATCGAGACCGGCCCTCGCCCCGGCACAAAGATCTCCAACGAGACAAGCCCGCGCCGAACCAAGAAAAATCGGTCCGCAATCTCTCCCTCGTGAAAGAGAAATTCGTTGGGCGCAAAGCGCGCGTTGCTGGCGCACCGTGCTATCAAGGCCACATACTCCGCACGCAATCCTCGCAAAAACGGATGCTCGACGATGACCTCCTCCAACGTCTCCATGAGCCGCCTCCTGCAGGCGCGCCCGTCCTACGTCAGACACGGGCTCGGTCTGCCGCGCGTATCGCCTTGACCTCCTCGGTGATGTCAATGCCGACCGGACACCACGTAATGCACCGCCCGCACCCCACACAGCCAAACGTGCCGAACTGGTCGACCCAGCTCGCCATCTTGTGCGTTAGCCATTGGCGATAGCGGGACATGGGCGTAGCGCGGATGCTGCCGCCGTAGATGTGCGAAAACTCGGTCGTAAAGCACGAATCCGCCTTGCGCCAGCGTTCCGCATGCCGGCCCGTCAAGTCGGTCACGTCTTGCACTGTCGTACAGAAGCACGTCGGGCAGACCATCGTGCAATTGCCGCAGGCCAGACACCGCGCGGCGATCTCCTCCCAGCGCGGGCTTTCCAGATTGCGGTAGAGCATCTCCTTCAAGCCCTCTGTGTCCAACGTGCGGCCCATCTCCCGCGCCACCTTGGCGACCTTGCAATCCGCCGCCTCGGCCTCATCCTCCGTGGCGGCGCGATGCGGAACGCTCGCCGCCACAGCGGCCCCTTTGGCGCTGCCGACATCGACCACGAACAGATGGCCATCGTCGTCGATCAACTCGGTAAGCGCCAGGTCATAGCCGTCGTGCATCTCCGGGCCGGTTCCCATCGAGACGCAGAAGCACGTCTCGCCGGCCTGTTCGCAATTCACCGCCACAATAAACGCCTTGCGGCGCAACTCGCTATAGATAGGATCCGCCGGCGTGCCGTGCGCCAGCGCCCGGTCCAAAATGCGGATGGCGTGCAGATCGCACGCCCGCACGCCGATGAGCGCCAGTTGCGGGCTTTGCTCCTCCTCTGGGAGCAGCGTGAAATGGCCGTTCGTGCGCTCGGCGCGCCACAGCCGCACCGATGGCGGGTGCAAATAACGCTTCCAGGCATGGGGGCCGAGGTTGTAGCCGAAAAGCGCATCGTCTTGGCGGCGGCGCAACCGATATGCGCCCGGCTGTTGCTCATCCGTCCAGCCTGCAGGCAGGTCATCCACACCCTGTATCACATCACAGACGATCGCGTCATCGCGCAGGGTCGGGCCGACCGTCTGATAACCGCGCTGGTGAAGTGCGTCGAAGAGACCCTGCAGCTCGTCGCGCGCTATCACCAACTTGTCATGCACCTGTGGAGATTTCGTTGCAGCCATAGAATCGCCTCCACTGCTCCGGTCTTGCCGGTAAACGCGCCCAGCAGCGCGTGCTAACCTGCTCGCCTGTTCGTCAACGCGTCTAGTTTGTCTCGACGCCGGCCCGCATACCCGCAGCCTGCGCCCGCCCGGAGCGGACGCACATCAGTTCTCAGCGCCCGCTCCGGCCATCAGGGGTTGGCCGTCTCTATCCGCTCCTGGCCTGCACGTACGAGACCAGCGCATTCAGGGACGTCAGTTGCCCATAATCCGCCTCCGGTATTTCAACACCGGTCGCTTCGTTCAGACCGATCAGGAAGTTCAGGAAGTCGAACGAGTCGATGTCCAACGCGGCGCGCATGTCCTCGTCGGGCTCGAGTTCGCCGGGATCGGCTTCGGGCGCAATCTGCCCCAGCAGATCGAAAATGGTCTGGGTAAGCTCCTCGTCGGTCATCGTCTTTGCAGCGGTCATTTTTGACTCCTATTGCTCGCTGAGCATCGGTTCAGAGAATTGCGTCCTCACTGCGCGCGGGTTGCCTTGCGCCCCAGCCGTCATGCAGCCCGCTCCACCCATAACTTGGCCGGCTCTTGCAACAGACCGGTCAATATATCCAAGAACTGGGCGCCCGTACGACCGTCCGTGGCGCGGTGATCGCCGGCCAGCGTGGCCGTGACCACGGGACGCACGCCGATCATGCCGTTCTCGACCCACACCTGGTCCGAGACCTTGCCGAAGCCGACGAGGGCGACCTGCGGCGGGTAGATCACGCCGTAGACTGTGTCCACGCCCATGTCGCCCAGGCTCGTCAGCACCACAGTGGCGTCGGTCATCTCCGAGCTGCGCAGCCGGCCCGCCCGCGTGCGCATGATCAGGTCGCGCATGGCCGCCATCAATTCGTCCATGTCCTTCAGATCTGCGTTGTGGATGGCAGGCGTAATCAGCCCGCCCTGGCGCAGCGCAATGGCAAACCCGATGTTGATGGCCTCCGACGGTTGGAAGGCGTCGTCAACCCAGAAGCCGTTGAGCGCGGGCACAGCCGCCAGCCCCAGCGCCGTCGCCTTGATCAGCAGCACGGCGGGCAGCACGCGGTCCTTGATGGAGCGCTTCAGATTCTCTTGCTCCAACCAGGTCATAGCCGGCCCCATGTTGATGCGCGTCTGCAAGTAGTAATGCGGAATCTCGCGATTGGATTTCGCCATGGCGTTGGCAATGGCGCGGCGCATGCCCGCCTGCGCATCCGGCGCGCCTTTGTCCGCCACAGGCGCGGGCTTGGCCGCCGGCTTGACCGGCTGCGCCGGGGCTGCGGGCTTGGGAGCAGCCGGCGCGGGGGCCGGCGCTTGGGCAGGAGCGGCTGCCGCCTTGGCCGCCGCTTCCACATCCTCGCGGCTGATGGCTCCGTGCGGTCCGCTGCCTTGCACCTTCTCCAGGTCTACGCCCAACTCCGCAGCCAGCTTACGCGCCAGCGGCGACACGCGAATGCGGTGTCCGTTGCCGGCTACCGCCGCGGGCGCAGGCTCGGCGGCCTTCTCGATCTGGGCCTTTTGGTCCATCGGGTGCGGCGCTTCTTCGATCTGCTCCTTCAAAGTCTGCTGGGGCGGCGTGGCGGCGGCGACAGGTTCCGGCTCGCCGGCCCCGCGGATGATCGCAATCGGGTTGCCGACCGGGACCTCCGTCCCCGGCTGCACCAACAGATCGACGATCACCCCGTCATCGAACACCTCCACCTCGATGTCGCCCTTTTCCGTGCCGACCACGGCGATGATGTCGCCGCGCTTCACCTCATCGCCGGGCTTCTTGTTCCATTCGATCAGGGTGCCGGACTGCATGTCCGCGCCCAAACTCGGCATATTGAACTCAGCCATGAGACACCATCCCTCTTACTGCCTCCACAATCTGTTCGACTTGTGGAATTGCTGCATCTTCCATGTGCTTGGCATAGGGCAGCGGAACCTCCGCAGAGCAGACGCGCTCAACCGGCGCATCCAGTTCGTAGAACGCCTGCTCCATGATGCGCGCGCTGATCTCGGCCGAAATGCCGCCGCTGCGCCAGCCCTCATCCACGACCAAAGCGCGGTGCGTCTTGGCAACCGACGCCATGATCGTGGCGTCGTCCAGCGGCCGCAGCGTGCGCAGGTCGATAACCTCGCACTCGATGCCTTCCTTCGCCAGGATTTCCGCCGCCTCCAACGCCTTGAACAGGCAGATGCTGTGGGTCAGAATCGTGATATCCGAGCCCTCGCGATGGATGCGCGCCTTGTCGATGGGCACAGGGCCGGCATTCACCGGCAGTTCGGCCTTCATGTTGTACAGCAGCGTATTCTCGAAGATCAGCACGGGGTCGGGATCGGCCAACGCCGTCTCCAACATGCCGCGTGCATCCTCGACCGTGGCCGCGCTCAATACCTTGAGCCCCGGAATATGTGCGTACCAGCCTTCCAGCGAATGCGAATGCTGGGCCGCGAGCTGCTTGCCGCCGCCCGTGGGCATGCGGATCACCATAGGAACATTGAGCTGCCCGCCCGACATGTGCAGGATCGTGGCCGCGTTGTTCAGAATCTGATCCAGGGCCAGCAGACTGAAGTTCACTGTCATGATCTCGACGATAGGCAGCATGCCCGCCATGGCCGCGCCCACGCCCGCGCCGGTATAGGCCGACTCGCACAACGGGGTGTTGATGATGCGTTCCGGCCCGAGTTGCTCCAACATGCCGATGGTCACGCCAAAGCCGCCGCCATATGCGCCTACATCGGCGCCCATCAGGAAGACGCGCTCATCACGCTTGATGGCGGTCGCCAATGCCTCGCGCACAGCCTCACGGTAGGTGATCGTGCGCTTCTCGGCCGCGGGCGGCTCCTTCGGCGGCAGCTTGTAAAGCTTTTCCGGGTCCACGCTCTCGGACAGCACGAAGCGCGTCAGTTCCTCGACCGGCTCCGGCGTCCCCTTTTCCGCGAACTCCACCGCGTCGTTGATCTCGGCCTCGGCCTCCTGCTGGATCTGCTGCCATTCCTCATCCGTGATCAAGTCCTGCTCTTGCAGTACATGCAGGAAATTCGTGATCGGGTCGCGCTTGCGCCACTCCTCGACCTCGGCCTTGTTGCGATACAACTCGGCGTCGAACATAGAATGCGCCCGATAGCGATAGGCCTGGCACTCCAAGAACTGCGGGCCTTTGCCGTCGCGGATGGCGTCCACGGCTTTCTTGACCGCCGCGTCCACGGCCAGCACGTCCATGCCGTCCACGACGGCGGCGGGCACGCCCTGCACCGCGGCCTTGGCGGCGATGTCCGTCACGGCCTGGTGCTGCGAGAGCGCCGTGCCCATGCAGTAATAATTGTTTTCACACACGAACAGCAGCGGAACCTGCCACAGCGCAGCCAGGTTGAGCGTCTCTTGAAACTCGCCCTCGGCCGTTGCCCCGTCGCCGAAGAAGCAGACGGTGATGCTGTCGCGGCCCAGTTTCTTGTCGGCCAAAGCCACGCCTAGCGCCTGCGGCAGCCCGGCCGCCACAATGCCGTTGCCGCCATAGAAGCGCTTAGACGCATCGAAGAGGTGCATGGAGCCGCCGCGGCCGCGGCTGCATCCCTCTTGCTTGCCGAACATCTCGGCCATGATGGCGCGCGCCGGAACGCCCTTCGCCAACGCCTGGCCATGCTCGCGATAGGTGGCGACCACCGCGTCGTTCTCGTGCAGGTGCTCCATTACGCCCGCGGCGATCGCTTCCTCGCCGTTATAGAGGTGCATGAAGCCGCGTATCTTCATGGCGCTGTACATCTGCGCCGACTTCTCCTCCAACCGCCGGATGCGCACCATCTGCCGCAGCAGGCGCTGCGCTCGCTCGCGATCGAGCTTTTGTTCCCGAACCGGCGGCTGGCGGGTTGCGGTCTTGGTACTCATGAATCGCCTCCAGTCGTTTTAGGTTGCACAAGACGGCAGGCTTTGCCTCGCCTGCCGGTCGATCTGGGTGCGCGCTAAGCCGCCGTCTGCTTCTTGGCTTCGTCTGCGGGCTGTTCGCCCTCATGCGTCTCCAGGGTGGACGTGTCGCCTTCGGGCAGGCCCAGATCGCGCGCCTTCAACAGACGGCGCATGATCTTGCCGCTGCGCGTCTTGGGCAGATTGTCCATGAAATCAATCAGCTTGGGCGCCACGGCGGACCCCAGCTTCAGGCGGCCAAAACCGAGCAGCTCCATCCGCATCTTCTGGCTGGGCTCGTATCCCGGCTTGAGCGAGACGAAGGCCTTTACTATCTGGCCGATCATCGGGTCCGGCACGCCGATCACGCCCGCTTCCGCTACAGCCGGATGCTCCAGCAGGGCGCTTTCCACCTCAAACGGGCCTACCATGTGACCGGACGTCTTGATGATGTCGTCCGCCCGACCGATGAACCAGAAGAAGCCGTCCTCGTCGAACTCCGCCAAGTCGCCTGTGATGTACCAGCCATCGACGAACGCTTTGGCATAGCGCTCGTCGTCCTGCCAGTAACCGCGGAACATCGAAGGCCAGCCGGGCTTCAACGCCAGGTCTCCCTCCACATACGGCTCCGTGACCAACTCCACCGTCCCGTTTTCTTGGCGCTTGACGATGGCGGCTTCGATGCCGGGCAAAGGTCGCCCCATCGAACCGGGACGGATATCCGTCGCCGCGTAGTTGGAGATCATGATGCCGCCCGTCTCGGTCTGCCACCAGTTGTCGTGGATGGGCATGTGCAGTTTCTCCATGCCCCACACAACCGCCTCCGGGTTCAGCGGCTCGCCCACGCTGGCAATGAAGCGCAGATGGCTCAGGTCATAGTCCTTGAGCGGCTCCATGTCCAGGCGCATCAAGCGGCGGATGGCCGTCGGCGCGGTGTACCACACCGTCACTTTCTGGTCCTGCAGAATGCGATACCACCGTTCCGCATCGAACTCCGCCTCATCCACGATGCACGTCACGCCATGCGTAAAGGGCGAACTGATCCCATACGAGGTGCCCGTCACCCAGCCCGGGTCCGCTGTGCACCAGAAGATATCGTCCGGATGCAGGTCCAGCGCGTATTTGCCGGTCATGTAGTGGACGACCACGGCGTTGTGCACATGGATGGCGCCCTTCGGCCTGCCGGTGGTCCCGCTGGTGAAATGCAACAGCGCCGGGTCCTCCGGGTCCGTCGGCGGGATGGTGAAGTCGGGCGAAGCGCGCTCCATCAGCCTAGGCAGCGAAAGCACGTCATCGCTCAGGTCCTCGTCGATGTCGGCCAACAGCACATACTGAAGGTCCGGCAGATGGGGACGGAGTTCTTCGACTTTGCGCGCATACAGCCGCTGGGTCGTCAACAGCACCTTGCCGCCGCCGATGGTGAGCCGCTGCATAATCGGCTCCGGCCCAAAGGCGGAAAAGAGCGGGCAAACCACGCTCGTGTTCTTTAGGATGCCCAGGGCGCCGATATACAGTTCTGGGATGCGGCTGGCGAGGATGAAGACGCGGTCGCCCTTGCCGACGCCCAAGCTCACCAGCACGTTGGCGAAGCGGTTGCTCTGCTCCTTCAAGTCCCCATAGGTAAATTCCCGCACCTCGCCGTGCGCCCCCAGCCAGCGCATCGCCAGGTGATCGCGGCGCGACCCGTTGGCGTGCCGGTCGATGGCCTCATGGGCGATGTTCAGCCCCTTGCCGCCGGGCAGGCCGTCCAACTCACGCCGAATGTCCTCCCACGAAAACGTCGCCCGAACCTTCTCATAGTCAATCAGATTCGGCTTGACTGCGAACTGGTCCGGCGACTTCCGAATCGGTGTGTACTCCATAACGCAGGCCTCCTTTCCTTCGGTTTCTTTCTCCAAGCTCGTATTGCGTCTCGGTCGATCTACCCAGTCAACCGTCTTGGTCAACCGCTTCGGTCAACCGCCTCGGTCGATCGCTTAACAGGCCGACGCGCGCAACGCGCCAACCTATCTAACGTGAATTCGGTTTAAGCAGCCGGGAGAAGTAGTTGCTCGTGAAGATGTAACGAAGGCTTCTTAGGCTGCAAACAGTAAGCGATTAACCCGGCGAACAGGTTGACGACGAAGTTGAGAGGGCTACGATGGCGCGAATGTTCAATCTGGGAGATGTTCTTGAGTTGGTCGTTGATGGTCTCCATGATAGCGCGCTTGCGCAGCAACAAAATGTCATGACGGTGCAGCAAGCGCCCCTGCATGTTGCTGCGGGCAAAGGTGACCAAATGCACGTTGCACTGCTCAAACAACTGGGCCACGAGCCTCTGACTGATGTAGCCTTTGTCGCCCACGAGCTTGCCGAAGAGCCGCTGGGCAAGGGTCGGGACGGGTTTGCGATCATCCACATTGCCGGGCGTGAGTTGGCAAGCTAGCAGTTCACCGCGGTCGTTGGCGACCAGGTGCAGCTTGAAGCCGTAGAACCAGCCCATGCTTGTCTTGCCTCTGGCGGCGATGCCTTCAAAGACCCTGTGGCTGGGGATGCGCTGATTGCGACAGACGGCAAGGGACGTCGCATCCACGAAGGAAATCCCGGTACAGCGTCCAAAGCAGCGCTGCAAGTAGACCATAAGTGGCATGAGCGTCTGCGGCATCAGTTCGACAAAGCGTGGATAGCTGAGCAGTCCCGGGAACTCTTGACGTAGATGCTGGCACACATGGCGCAGATAGTAGTCTTTGAAGTGGCGATAGCCCGACTGGTGAAAGTGAATGAGAATCGTCATCCGCTCGCTCAAACACAACTTTGGCTCCCGGCGTCGCTGCCGTACCCCCTGGCCGAGCAGGATCTGCTGCCACTGCGGTTCAAACGTCTGGCAGAAATCATCGACAGCACAGAACAGTTCGAGTAAACTCATGGTAGGACTCCTTGGGCGTAGCTGTTGATGTTTGGCGACATTCAGCTTATACGCTTTTAGGAGTCCTGTCTTATCCAGAATTCACGTTATCTACAGCCATAGCACGCTGCGGCGGCGGTCGCGACCGCCGCGCAACTGCCGACCATGCCAACGACTGCCTGAATCGCCGGAAACGTTATAAAAACGACAACGAACGGATAACGAAGCGAGGAATGGGTTCGATGGCGGGCGCCGACAAACCAATCAGAGCGGGCCGATTCAACTTTCGGCGGTCACGTCTGCCCGGATGATGAAGACGCTGCACCGTGACCTGCCGGTTAAAACCTATGCCATCTACTTATGCCGTCTACATACATCAAGAGGTCAACCGCAAGGAAGCGTTGCCAAAACCGAGAGCGATGCATCAACTCAGGCGTCTACCGTTGCCAAATGACGGGAATCATCTTGCTGCAACGCCAAATTGGCTGATGGTCGAAACATGCTCTCGGGGGCTGCTTGCATTTTACATTGTTATATTTTTCACAAATAGTGTCATATGTCCCGAAATACGGGGGACATTCGCACCTACTGCTTGGCGCGCGCCAAATGCTTGCGCGCCTACGAATCCGCGGATGCGCTCTTGGTCTGTCGGGCGGCCTGATGGTTAAATGACAGTTGTGACGCATGCAGCCGCAACACGCCGAGCGCTCGCCATCAAAGCAGGCGCGCATATGCGCCTTTCCATTTCGCCGCTCATCCAAAGGACGTTTCCATGTGGATCGAACAGCCGCAAACCTATAACGAACCGCTACCCGGCGGCCTCTGCCTGCGCACGCCCGCCACGACCGGCGATGTGGAGCGCATCGCCGCCTTTAACGCCGCCATCCACGGCCCTGAACTAGCCCCCACGACGCACAACCTGCTCTTGCGCCACCCGCACATGCAGCCGCTCGATCAAATATTCGTCGAGAACGAGGCGGGCGAGGTCGTCTCGGCGCTCTGCCTCATCCCGTGGACATGGAATTGCGGCGGGGCTTTACTGCCCGTCGGCGAAATGGGCATCGTCGGCACAAGTGAAGCCTATCGCCGGCGGGGCCTCGTGCGCGAACAGGTGCGCTACTTCAAACGGCGCCTAGCCGCGCGCGGCTGCGTCCTCTCCTGCATCCAGGGCATCCCCTACTTCTACCGGCAGTTCGGTTATCAGTACGCGCTGCCGCTAGAGGGCGGTTACCGCTGGGAATTCCGCCACATCCCGACGCCCGATGCATCGCAGCGTCGCATCCGCCTCGCCACGCTCGACGACCTGCCCGCGCTCATGGCCCTCTACGCCGAAGCCGCCGCGGACCTGACGCTGCACAACGCCCGTAGCGAGGAGGTTTGGCGCTATCTCCTGACCTGCGACGACCCGAATGACGCCATGTACCACGAAACGTGGGTAATCGAAGACGCGGACGGGCGGCTCGCCGGCTACGTGCGCGCGCCGCGCCACCACTTCGACGACGAATACGTCATCGACGAAGCCTCGCGGCTGCGTATCGGGCCGGCGCTGGAGTTGATGACCCATCTCAAGGCCGTTGCGCAGGAGCGCCAACAGCCCGGCATTCGCCTCCTGCTGCCCGCCAACGCTGACCTGGCGCGGATTGCCCTGGCCTACGGGGCGTATACCTACGGCACGTATGCCTGGCAAATGCACATCCCCGATGCGGCGGCGCTGCTCGCCGCGCTGACGCCCGTGCTGGAGCGACGCCTGCAGGCGTCGCCCTTGGCGGGCTGGTCAGGTCGCTTCCGAATCAGCTTCTACGAAAGCGACGTCGCCCTGAACTGGGAGGCCGGCGCGCTGCGCGGCGTGGAGGCGCTGTCGCATCCAGTTGGGGAGGCCGAGGCAAGCATGCCCTTCGACGCCTTTGCCCCGCTCGTCCTCGGCGACCGCACCGTGGAGGAACTCCGCCACGCCTACCCGGACCTGAATGCACATGGAACCTGGCGTCTGATGCTCGATGTTCTCTTTCCCAGGTTCGCGTCCTACATCTACACGACCTACTGATTGCTCTGTTAACGTATTTTGTGCGGTTGTCATTCTGAGCCGAAGGCGAAGAATCCCCGTGTGGCGGACGAACAGATTCTTCCTCCCTCCGGTCGTCAGAATGACAGAAACATAGTTACCAGAGCACTGATCGGCATGCGCAAGGAGGCAGCGCTTCCCCTAGCGCAAGGGCCAACGCCCGGCGGCATGGATGCCGCCTCTACGCATTCATCGGTCAAGAAAACGGGGCAGACCTGCGCGTCCGCGGCGCTTGCCGGGCCGCCGCCCCGGTGTTACAATGCGCCGCGGCCAAGCCGGAACCCTTGCCAAGGAGAGACAAGATGAACCAAGCGCCCCGCTCGATCTATATGGACTACTCCGCCACCACGCCTGTGCGTGCGGAGGTTCTGGAAGCGATGCAGCCGTACTTCGCCGAATTCTACGGGAACCCGTCGAGCATCCACGCCATGGGGCGCAAGGCGGGAACGGCTTTAAGCGAAGCGCGCCGGGCCATCGCCGAGTTGATCGGCGCGCGGCCGCGTGAGATCGTCTTTACCGGCTGCGGCACAGAGAGCGATAACGCCGCGCTGCGCGGCATCGCGCTGTCGCGACGCGGGGCGACGGGCGCGGCGCGCATCGTCACGCTGCCCGTCGAACACAAGGCCGTGCTCAACACAGCCGAGGACCTGCGCGATTATTTCGGCTTTGACCTGACGCTTGTGCCGGTGGACGGCGCCGGCCGCGTGTCCGTGGAGAGCGTAGCCGCCGCGCTGGGGGACGGCAAGGACGTGGCTGTGGTCAGCGTGATGACGGCCAATAACGAGGTGGGCACGGTCCAACCGATTGCCGAAATCGGCGCCTTGTGTAGGTCGCTGGGCGTGCCTTTCCACACCGATGCGGTGCAGGCGGCGGGCAAGCTGCCGCTGCGCGTGGACGAATTGAACGTGGACGCCCTCAGCGTCAGCGCGCATAAGTTCTACGGCCCCAAAGGCGTCGGCTTTCTCTATCTGCGCACCGGCACGCCCTACCTGCCCTATATGACGGGCGGCAGCCACGAAGGCGGCAACCGGGCGGGCACCGAGAATGTGCCGCTGATCGCCGGCATGGCGAAAGCGCTGGAACTGGCCGAGGCCGAACGCGAGCAGGAGCAGGCGCGCTTGCGCGTGCTGCGCGATCAACTGATCGGCGGCATTTTAGAGAGCGTCGAGGGTGCACAGCTCACCGGGGACCGCGATCATCGCCTGGCGAACCACGCCAGCTTCGCCATCACCGGCGTAGAGGCCGAAGCCGTGCTGATTGCGCTGGATTTGGCCGGCGTTGCCGCCAGCAGCGGCAGCGCTTGCGCCAGCGGTTCAACCCGTCCCAGCCATGTGCTGGAAGCGATGGGCGTCCCCTACTTGGCGGCGCGAGGCGCGCTGCGCCTGAGCTTGGGGCGCGGCAATACGCCTGAGGACGTCGAGTATGTGTTGGAGCGGCTGCCGAAGATCGTGGCGCAGGTCAAAGAGAGCGAACCGGCCTGGGAGTAACCCGGCCATTGTGCGGGGAGCGCTAAGCGCTCGGCCCGGCCTCTCCCGTCTCTCTGCGCCAGGCTTCCGCAATCAAAGCGAAGATGTCGGTTTCGGTGACGATGCCTGCTAGGTGATGCTGTCTGGGGAATTCGGGGTGGGGTTCCACCACAGGGACGCCGCCGATCTTGTTCTCGGTCAGGATCACCGCCAGTTGGCCCACCGTCGCATCGAGGTTGACCGTAATCACGTCCGGCGTCATAATGTCGGCGACCGTCAGCCATTCCGCCTCGACGCCGGGGTCATAGCTGCTCAACACGCTGCCCGCGGTCTCGGCTTCCCGCACATCGCTGTCGGTGACAATGCCGATCAGGCAGTCGTTGTCATCTACTACCGGCAACCTGCGGACGTTAAATTCTTCCATCAACTGGGCCGCGTCGGCGACTAGTTGATCCGGACCGATGGTGACGACGTTCGCCGTCATGATCTGGCGCACGGGAACCCGGTGCATGAATCTCCCCTCAGTGGTAAACAGGCGGCACAAGTTCAGGCGACGTTGGCCGATACGAGATGATTATACCATGACCCCGGCTGATTCCAGTGCGCATCTTTTGGGCAAAGGTCCGGGCGCTGGGTTCGGCCAATCTCTCGCAGCCGGCGCTTATGCGCTTTTTCCCGCGGCATTGTAAAATGCTGTGCAACCATCCTGCAACACGGTGCGACGCCCACGGAGCCTGCACAGCTTGCCCGCAGCCAAGACAGACACCCAATGAAGCAACTATATGGCGCAGTGAGGCTGGCTCTGGCAGTCTGCTCTATCCTGGTCGCCGCGGCGGCGATTCTGATCGCCGGACTAATTCCCGTCCGCCTGCACGGCGCGCCCCTAGCAGCGTGGGCCGTGTCGACCGTAGCTCGTCTCATCCTGCCGCTGTTTGGCATCCGTGTAACCAGCCCCGCAGCCAACCTGATCCGCTCGCATCGCGGCTTGATCTTCCCCAACCATGTGTCCGCGCTGGATATACCCGTTCTGTTCTTCTTCGGCCCCAAGCGTTTCTTAGGCGCGGCCGAGATTGAGCCGCGCCTGTTGATCGGCTGGATGGCGCGTCGCTTGGGCACGGTCTTTGTCTCGCGCCAGGACAGGCAGTCGCGCAAGCTGGCGCGCGTGCAGGTGGCAAACGCGCACCGCACGGCGGACCGCCCGCCGATCGTGCTCTTTCCGGAAGGCCGGCTCGGCCCAGGCGACGGTATTTTCCCCTTCCGCCGCGGCGGCTTCGAGATCGCCATGGAGCACGGCATTCCCTATCTGACCCTGGCCTTGCGCTATGACCCCGTAGACGTGGCGCTGTGGCGAGCGGCGCGTGAGCGCGAGGAGATGTGGGGATCGCTGTGGCGGCTGGCGCAATACCCCGGCGCGGTGCATGTCGAGGTGATCCCGCTGTCCGTCGTTCACCCCAAGCCGGATGACGACGCCCAGGCATTGGCCGAAGCCGCCCGCCGGGAGATCGCGGACGCGCTCAATTTGCCCTTCCTAGAGCCTGCGGACATCGGGGCGAGGCCGTAACAGCGAGCGCACTAGATTGTTATGGGGTCAGGGTACCGGCACTGCATGACCGTGGAGTCATTCTGTCATGCTGAGCGTAGCGAAGCATCCCAGAGGCGGCTCGTCCGAGATTCCTCGCTAACGCTCGGAATGACAATTTTCACACAAGCACTTGCTTAGACGACCTCGATGCCTTCGCCCTCGACGACTTCGCCGATCTCCCAGCAGGATTGCTTGGCAATCGCCAACGCGGTTTGGAAGGCATCGACCTCTTGCGGCGGAACCGCCAGCAGCAGGCCGCCGCTGGTCTCGGCCTCCCAGAGAAGCACTTTCTGCTCAGGGGTGATGTGTTCGGCCAAGCGAACATGTTCGCCCAGCGCAGCGGGGTTGCGCGAACTGGCGCCCGTGATGTACCCGGCCGCGATATAGTCCCAGACGCCGGGCAGCGTCGGCAGGTCCGCCATACGAATGCGAAAGCCGGCGCCGGCCTCGCGCCCCGCGGCAAGGGCCATCTCGACGGCGTGGCCCAGCAACCCAAAGCCGGTGATGTCGGTGGCGCTGCGCACGTTGGCGGCCTGTGCAGCACGCGCCGCGGCGCGGTTGAGCGCGGTCATGGAGAGGATGGCCGCGTCCAAATGGCGCACATCCAGGTCGGGTTTGCGCTGGTTGCGCCGTTCGGCGCGATGCGCCTCGCTTTCGCCGGGACCGGTTTCCTTGGCCCCTGTGGTGATCACGCCTGTGCCCAGCCGCTTGGTCAGGAAGAGACGGTCGCCCGGCCTGGCGCCGCCCTTGCGCATAATGCGCGCCGGGTCGACCCAGCCGGTGACGCTGAGGCCGTAGAAAGGTTCGGGGCTGGTGATGGTATGGCCGCCCGCAATCGCGCCGCCCGCCTCGCGCACCTTGGCCGCAGCGCCGGCAAAGATCTGGGCGATGGTCTCACCGCTGAAGGACGAGGGGAAGCCGGCAATGTTGAGGCAAGTCACGACCTCGCCGCCCATTGCATAGACGTCGCTCATGGCGTTGGCCGCGGCGATCGCGCCGTAGGTCCACGGGTCGTCGACAACGGGCGTGAAGAAGTCGGCGGTCTTGATCAGGGCGTGCGTATCATCCAGTCGGATGACCGCGGCGTCATCCGGCTCGCCCAGGCCAACCAGCACGTCGGGATATTCGGTTGCCGGGAAGAACCCGGCCAATTGTCGCACGACCTGCGACAGCGTCCCCGGCGGGAGCTTAGACGCTCAACCGGCGCAGGCGACGGTCGCGGTCAGCGCTACGTCTTGGGTATCCATCGTATCCTGGTATAGACTGGCGACAGCAGCCGATGCTGTCGGACGAACGGCATTGGCACACGGCTCTAGCCAATGCCGAGGCGGCGCCGATGCGCACGCTTCGATGGATTCTAGCGCAGAGACCGCAATCGCCCAAAAAGCCCTTCCCCGGTTTCGTAACAGAACAAGCAGGTTACAGGCCGGATACAACCAAAATTGACCGAGGCAGACACAATGACAGAAGCTATGCAAACGGACTATATCGAGAATGATGAGACCGAGTATGTCGTCGTGACGGGCGTCTCCTCCGGCATCGGCCACGCCGTCACCGCAGACTTGACGGAGCAGGGCTACCGCGTGTTCGGCAGCGTGCGCACGCAGGAGGACGCCGATCGGGTGCAGGCTGAGTTCGGGAAGCGCTTCACGCCGCTGATCTTCGACGTGACGGACGAGGATGCGGTGCGCAAGGCGGCGGACCAGGTGGCGGACGTTGCGGGCGAGATCGGGCTGGCCGGCCTGGTCAACAACGCCG
>CAZYSJ010000043.1:0-33720 GCA_964649875.1 uncultured Caldilineaceae bacterium | reverse complement strand
TCCGCAAATTCAATGCGCGGCAGCCGGCTCAGATCGAACTCGCCCAGGCGCTGCGGCCCCAACTCGCTGATCGCCGCATGCACCTCCTCGGCCTGGCGGCGGAACTTGGCAATGTCCACGCCCTGGCACACGTCCGGCAGCCCGCGTAGCCGCGGCAGCCCGCGGCGAAACATCTTCACAGCACCCGGCCAATTGCCCTGTTGTATCTGGAAAAAGGCCACGCCCACCTGTAAAATGCCCTGGTACATCTCGCGGATCGGGCGCTCCTCCGCCAGCCACGCCTGCTCCAGAAGCTCGTGCTGCTCGAAGTATTCGCCCCGGTTGAACTCCTCCAGTCCGCGCCGCGCCAACTCGCTCAGCCGGTCATCCCATCCCGCCGGATAACGCACGGGCGGCCGCACATGCCTGCCGATCACCTCGGCAAGCTGCTCCATCATCTTGCTGCGCGCCCAGGCATGATCGGCCCCGGCCTGGCGCGCCGCTTGCAGCGCCGCCACATTGACATGGCTGCCGAAAGCATAGATCGGCGTCCGGCGCGAATGCGGCCGCAGCTTGCAGCGCGCAATGGCCTCCGCCACATCGCCCGGCGTCGCCAGATCGACCAGCGCCAATACGGGGGCATGCCCATCCATCGCCGCCAGAAATTCGTCGACGCTGCCCGCCACCAGCGGCCGCCCGCCTTGCTTCTCGATGGCATCCTCCAGCCGCACAGCCAGCATCAGGTCCGCTGTCACCGCTACCGTTGCGGGCCGCAGTTCGTGTCCCATCGCAAATCCCCAATCCAACGCAACCAGCCGCCGCTTACCGGCGGACCGTCACGGCGCGATCGCCGCAACAAGCGGGATGAAATCGCCTCTCCCGCCCGCCTAGTATACGCCATGTGCGCCGCCGCCCGCCGGTAAGCGCGCCCCCGATTTCCCCCGATTTACCGGCGCAAACGCCTGCGCCGGCGTTACGCGCTTGCCGGGCATATCTGGTATACTGGTACGGTGCGGCGCACGGCGTCGTCCAATAGAACCCGGCAGATATTCTGACTACAGTGCGCCAGCCTGCGCGCACTCCGAAACTCACTCATGAGCCAAGAATCAAACGACCTTTCTACCCTCACATATGAGGAAGCCTACGCCAAACTCGAGCAGATTTTGCAGTCCCTCGAATCGGGGGATTTGCCGCTGGAGGAAGCGCTGGCGCTCTACGAGCAGGGCGCCGCACTTGCCGCCCTCTGTACGACCAAACTAGACGAAGCCGAGTTGCGCGTACGCCAATGGCAGCCCGGCGACGAGACAGCCCCCTTCGAGGATTGGCAGAACTCCTGAACCGCTTATGTCCGCGTCATTGGCAGCATTTTGGAGCAATCTGTCGCTGTGGATCCCGGTAACCGCCGCTCTGGGCGTCCAGTTGTACAAGTTCTTTGCGCAATGGATCCGCGCCGGCACGTTTGATCTGCATGTCCTCTTTCGCACAGGCGGCATGCCCAGCAGCCATTCGGCCATGGTCGCCAGCCTGGCTGCTACCACTGGCATCGCCTACGGCTTCGACAGCCCCTACTTCGCCATTTCCACCATCCTCGCCCTTGTCGTAATGTATGATGCGCGCGGCGTGCGTCAAGAAAGCGGGCAGCACGCGCGCATTCTCAACCACATCGTGCGCGAGCTGTTCGCCGGCAACCCGATCGGCGAGGATGACTACAAAGAACTCAAGGAGCTATTGGGCCATACTGCGTCTGAAGTCGTAGTCGGCGGACTCGTCGGGCTGCTCTATGCCATCCTCATCCTCAATCTGGTCAATCCATAATGAACCGATCGCCGGAACGGGCAAGATGAAGCCGCCGCGCACGCCTGATCGCCTAATTTTTATGATCCGTTTCACATTAATCCTTGTCAAACGTCCCTACCCTATGGTATTCTCGTAACCATTCATGCGCGTCTTGTTCGTCTATCCGAACTAGAGTTATCCGAATTAGAGGCGTTGTCGAGATTTTCGATTGCAGCGCTTATGCTGGCAGCGGAGGAATCATGCGACGTGTTGTTTTGATCAGACCTAGGCGCGATGGGCGCATTTTCGGCAAGGCCCCAGGCGCACCCTATACTCTCATGCGACTGGCTTCACTAGTGCCGGATGAGATCCCCGTCGAAATCTGGGACGAAAACCTCCGCGACTTGCCCCTAGACACGCTCAAAGAGGGCGATCTGGTCGGCATCACGGCCATGACTGTCGACATCGACCGCGGCGAAGTCATCGCACGCCAGGCCATGAAACAAGGCGCCGGCGTCGTAGTCGGCGGCGTGCATGCCACCCTTCTACCCGAACATGTCCAGACCTTCGCCCACAGCACCATGGTCGGCGAGGGCTATTTCACTTGGCAGCAGTTGATCCAGGACTATGCCGCCGAGGGCGTCAAAGGCCTGCAACCCGTCTACCGCGATGAGGAATGGGCCGACCTCGACGGCGTCGCCCCCCTCACCGACCGCGTGATCCAGATGGTGGACGAGCGCAACAATTACTGGACGCCCTACATGGAGATCACGCGCGGCTGCCCGCGCAACTGCTCTTTCTGCACCGCCATCCGCGTCAGCGGACGCCGCATGCGCCTGCGCCCCGTCGACGAAGTGGTCGACGAAATCGAACGCCGCGGCATCAAGCGCTTCTTCCTCACCGACGACAACTTCGGCCTCAATTTCACCACCGCCCCGGACTACATCGCCGAGCTCTTCCAAGCGTTGAGCAAACTCGACCTCCACGGCTGGACCTGCCAGTCCGAAATGAGCATCGCCAACCACCCCGATTTACTCGAAATGGGCCTGGCAGCACACCTGGACAAGCACTTCATCGGCTTCGAAAGCGTCAACCCCGACAACCGTCGCGAACTCGGCGGCAAGTCGAAAGGTTTGGCCGCCAGCGCCGAGGAAGCCATCCGCACCATCCGCAGCACCGGCATCGGCGTCGTTGGCCTCTTCGTCATGGGCTTCGACGAAGACACCCCCGCCACCTTCCAGGCGATGTGGGACTTCATCCGCACCAGTGAACTGGACAGCATCAGCGTGACCATGCTCACGCCCTTCCCCGGCACGCCCTTCCGCCAACACCTAGTAGACGAGGGCCGCCTGCTCGACATGCCCTGGAGCACGTACGACACCGCGCACGTCACCTTCCAGCCCAAAAACTTCACGGTGGAAGAACTGCGCTCCGCCTACGACTGGCTCTGCCGCAAGACCTACAGCCCGTGGCAGATTGCGCGCCGCGGCGTGCGCTCTCTGTGGCGCTATCCGCTCAACCAAGCGGGGAAAAAGTTGTTCGGGAGCTTCAGCACGGATTACGGCTACCGGCGCACCTACGCCTACCGCAACTCGTAAGCGCAGCGGGCTACACCGGCCGGCGTAGAACGCTGTCGAGCGCCAGCGCGGCCGCGCCCATCACACAGTCATCTGCGCCGTTGAGCGAGGGCACAATGCTCAGGGCGGCGCGCATGGGGAACAGGCTGTTCTGCTTGACGGTCTCTTTGATGATCGGGCCGAGCAGGTCGCTTGCCTGCCCCAAAACCCCGCCCAATACAACCAGTTCCGGGTTGAGGATATTCACCAGATTGGCGATGCCGATGCCCAGGTAGCGCGCCGCGTCCTGCAATACGGCCAACGCGGCCAGATCGCCGAACCCCGCCGCCTCCACCAACTGGGCGAACCCGATTTCATCGTCGTCGAGCCGCACGCCGCCGCCCACGCTCGTCTCCATGCGACTGCGGTACTTGGCAACCACCGCACGCGGCCCTGCCAGCGTCTCCCAACAGCCGCGGCGTCCGCAACTGCACAATTCGCCCTCGGCCTCAATCGTCATATGGCCGATCTCGCCGGCAAAGCCGCCGCGCCCCCGGAAGATGCGCCCGTCCATCATGATGCCGCCGCCGATGCCTGTGCCGCCGCCCAGATAAAGAAAGTGCGCCACGTTGCGCGCCGCGCCGAAATAATATTCGCCCACGGCCCCTGCATTGGCGTTGTTCTCCACAATCACGGGCAGGCCGAAACGCTGTGACCAACGGCTGCCGAACGGCACGTCGTGCCAGCGCAGATTGGGCGCATAGCGCAACTCGCCGCGCGCCGCATCCACCATCCCCGGCAACGCCAGCCCGATCCCCTTGATCGGCAGCGGCATCTGCTCCGCCTGCTGCAACGCCTGCCGGATCATCTCCTCGGCGATGTGCGTGTACGTCTCTTGCGGCTCGCCGCCGCCGATCAAAATGCGCCGCCGCCAATCGATATGCGCGACCAAATTCATCAGAATCACGTGGATGAAATCGACGCCCATCTCCACGCCGATCATGCCGCCGCCCTGCGGGTTCAATTCCAGCAGTAAGCCCGGCCGCCCGATCTTGTCGGTGCGCAGTTCGGTCTCGACGATCAGCTTCTCTTCCAGCAGTTGCGCCACAATGCTCGACACAGTGCTGCGGTTCAGGCCGATGCGCTTCGCCAGATCGGCGCGCGAAAGCGGGGCATATAGCCGCAGCTCGTTCAGCACAAGCGAGGCGTTATGCCTGCGAATGGTGTTCTGATCTGCTTTGCCGGGTGCAGACATGCCTGGAGAATGCTCGGATCGATGGGCTGAAACGGATCGACCTCGAAGCGCAGCGCCGGTCCGCAGTTCATTAAATAGGCGTACTTTGTCTGGTCAAGCCGTCAGATGACCCTTCTCGACCCGGCTATCGGTATTTGTCTGTCCTGTGCGCGCCAAGAGGGGTGAACTCAGTTTGTTGCAAAAGCAAACTAAGTCCGAAAATCGTACAATCAAAGCGAGGGATTGTCAAACCCGATCTGCGGGACCTGGATCGTCATCTGGGTCTCGCCGCGCCGCGTTGTAACCGTATACGGCAGTTCCATGTTGCGAAAAACGTGCAGCGCACGCACGTTATGCGCCTCGATTACGGCTAAAACCGTAGTCACGCGCATCTGCTTCGCCAGCAGTCCCATGCGCCGCAACAGCTCCGTGCCGACCCCGCGGCCCTGGTAATCGTCGCGCACCACAATCGCCGCCTCAGCCTCCGGCGCATACGGCTGCCCCTCGGCGCGCGCCAGCCGCGCCACCCCCACGATGTGCTCCAGCCCGTCCGGCGTACGCTCCAATGCAAGCACAGCCCCGCCGCCGGTGCGGTTGTCCACGCTCGCCAATTGCTGTGCGACCTGCTGTTTGCGCTCTTCGCTTACGTGGTCCGCGTCGGCGTGAAAACGGCGTCGCCGCGTCTCAGAAGAAAGGCGTTCGAACAACTCAAGCAACAGCGGCGCATCCTCAGGCCGGATCAGGCGGGCATACAGCAGTTTGCCGTCACGCGTGCGGAAGGTCGGCGGAAGATGCCATAGCTCCTGCCGGTAATATTCTAGGGGGTGCGGTTGCTGCGCCATGCTTAACTTTGTGCGCTCTCCCACAGCCGGTCGCATGTCTGCCAGGTCAGATCTTCGAGCGACGCCAGCGCGGCGCAGGCCGGCCCTGCCGAATCCTGCAGCAGCGCGGCCAGTTCAGGGTCGCCCGCCAACTTGCCGGCTGCCACGCTGCCCATGCCGGCGCGCCGCGCGGCGATGATGCCGTGAATGCTGTCCTCCACGACGAGGCATTCGCGTGGAGCTACGTCCAGCGCCGCCGCAGAATTGAGAAAGATGGCCGGGTCGGGTTTGCTGCGCGGCAATTCGGCGCCCGCCAACAAGGCCAGGAAATAGTCGCCGATGTCCAGCGTGTCGACCATCACGGCAATGTTCGCCATCGGCGCCGACGAGCTGATCGCCTGGTAGACGCCGGCCTCATGGAAACGCTGCAGCCAGGCCGTCACGCCGCGCAGCGGGCGCAGACCGTGCGAGCGCACCAATTGCCGGAAGTTGGCCTCCTTGGCCCGCGCCACCTCGGTGACCAGATCGGATTCCGGCTCCACCTGCAACAGAGCGGGCAGAAAATCGCCGTTGCGCCGGCCAAATTCCGACAAGAAGCGCTCATACGTATAGGTCACCCCATACCCGCTCAAAGTCGTCTGCCATGCCTGAAAGTGCAGCTTTTCCGTGTCGGCAACCGTCCCGTCCAAATCCCACAAAACCGTCCGCATAAAGCCTGTCGTCCCCTATAGAGTCCGTCGTCGAGTTGCCTTGGCAACAATAAACACAACAATAAACAAAGGTGTATGGATCGAGTATACCACAGGCGCGGGCTCGCCCTTCGCAGGAAGCCCGACGTCTGCCGGGCCAATAAACGGGACGGACCCCGCCACAGGATCCGTCCCATTCTCTCTATTCGATAACGCCGGACGTCGAACCGCTATGCCTAGCCCTAGCCGTACAGCGGCCCGAAGTTGGCGCACGCCCGGAAGTCCGCGCCCATCGGCTCGTTGGCGCCGAACTCCGCCCATGCGCTAGGCCGGAAGACGCGCTCCTCGGCTACGTTGTGCATATACACCGGGATGCGCAGCATGGCGCACAGCGCCATCAGGTCCGGCCCGATATGGCCGTAGCCGATCGCCCCGTGGTTGGCGCCCCAGTTATTCATCACCGTGTAGGCGTCGCGGAAGGGGCCGCTGCCCGTGGTGATGGGCGCAAACCAGGTCGTCGGCCAAGAGGGATCCGTGCGCTCGTTGAGCACCGCATGCACCTCGTCCGGCAGTTCCACCGTCCAGCCCTCGGCGATCTGCATCGCCGGCCCCAGCCCGCTGACCAGGTTGATGCGGCACATCGTCACCGGCATGCCGCCGCGCGTCTTGAAGCAGCTCGACCAGCCGCCGGCGCGGAAGTAGCCGAGGTTGCCCGGATGCCAGCGCGTGGCGTCGAGGCAGGCGCCCGCCTCTTCCGGCGAAATCTCCCAGAAGGGCTTCATGGCCGGCTTGCCGTCGATGGACTGCTGGCCCGTGCCGTCGAGCGTCGCTGCGCCGGAGTTAATCAGGTGCAGAATGCCGCCCGCGGCGTGCCCGCTCAGTTCATACCCCGTCACCCGCTTCACCGATTCGGGACTCCAGAATGTGCGCACATCGGCAAAGATCTGCGCCGTATTGGTGAGCAGATGGCCGAACAGCATCGAAATGCCGTTCATGGCGTCGTTCTCCGTCGCCACAATATACGGCGCGCGGATGCCGTTCCAGTCGAACGAGGAGTTGAGGATCGCCTCCAAAAAGTCGCCGTTGGGCATGTGATCGGTCCACTGGCGCTGCCCCTGGAAGCCCGAAGCCAGCGCGTTGCGGCCGTGCGCCTCCTCGCCATACCCCATCTCGGCCAAACGCGGGTTGCCGATCATCAGGTCGCGCGCGATCAGCGCCATCTTGACCGACGTCTCCCAGACGGCGTCCTTCTGCGCCCGGCTCTGCTGAATCTCCGGCGCGTTGTAATCCTTGCCCTCCTGGCAGTTCTCCTTGGTCCAGGCCAGCGCCCGTTCATACTCATCGTGGTCATAGATGTCCCGATCCAGGCGACGCGTGAACTCGGACATGTCGATGGTCTCGACGCGCATGCCCAAGAAGTTCTCCAGGAAGGGATGGTTCACAATCGAACCGCCGATGCCCATCGAGACGCCGCCCATTGCCAGGTAGGACTTGCCGCGCATATTCGCCACGGCCAGCCCGGCACGCGCAAAGCGCAACAGCTTCTCCTGCACATCCTCTGGGATGGTCGTATCGCCGGCGTCCTGCACCTCGCGGCCATAGATATTAAAGACCGGCAGCCCCTTCTGATTGTGCGCCGCCGACACCGCGGCCAGATAGACCGCGCCGGGCCGTTCGGTGCCATTGAAGCCCCAAACCGCCTTGGGGATCAGCGGGTCCATATCCATCGTCTCCGAGCCGTAGCACCAGCACGGCGACACCGTCAGCGAAACGCCGACACCCTCGCGCCGGAACTTGTCCGCCGTCTGCGCCGCTTCTGCAACGCCGCCGATGGTCGTGTCGGCAATGACGCATTCGACCGGCAGCCCGTTGTAATGGCGCAGATTCTCTTCGAGGAACCGGGCTACATTGCGCGCCATGTTCATCGTCTGCTCTTCCAGCGACTCGCGCACGCCGCCCAGCCGGCCGTCAATCGCCGGTCGGATGCCGATCTTGGGCATTTCTCCGATCAGGCGATTCACCGGGGCGTTCATCTTAAGGCTGCTAATATTTGCCATCGTAGCTTTCTCCTCTGCTTTGGCGGTTAATTTTGGTCGATTCGGCGTCGCCGCGCCGCAAATAACGTGACGCAGCCGCCCCTCATGGCCGGCTTTACGCCAGTATCCGGTTGATATGCGTCTCCATTGCTTGCGCTTCGTCGGCGCTCAATACGCCTGCTTCTAACTCAACAGTATAACAGCCTCCGGCCGGCAACTCTTTGATATTGCCTTTCGCCTTCTCGGCGCTGTAGCCCTCGGCCTCCGCCGTCGCCGGCAAGATGATGCCCAGGGCGTCTTGATCGGGCGTGCGGCAAATCCAGCGCACGCCTGAATCGAGTTGGCTCAGTCGGTGGCGAATATAGTCGGCGCTGCCGTCGGGATGCACCTGCATGCTGTGCGCCCAGCCTTCTGTATCCGCCATGTAGTCGACGGCAAACGCGACCTCCGGGTCAAAGGTCAGTTCCGGTTTCAACACGTTGTGTCGCTCTGGGTGTTCGGTCAACTCCTCCAGAAATTCGCGATAGCCGGGGCCGGGCTTCACATGCGACGGGATGCTTTTGCGCACGCGCACGTGTTCCGGCGTACACGGCGCGCTGTAGACCAGACGGCCGTTGTCCACCGGCCGGAAGTTGACGTGCGCCATGTACATCAGTTCCATCGGCGTCTTCTTCAGGTTCTCCACCGTCAACGTAACCGTGCAGCGCGACGCCCCGGCGTAGAGCTTCGCCAGCGGCCGCGCCGCGTAGTTGGTGCTGAAGGCCACCGTATGCCGGTATTCGCCGCCCAGCCCGATATACGAGCCGCCTTCGTCCGCGCCGACGACCACATAGGCCTGCTGGTACGGGGCGTTGGGCAGTTCGCCGTGCAACGGGTGCGTATCGCCCTCGCCGGGCACGCCCATCGCCGTCGCCCCGCAGTGCAGCAGAAAACCGCCATACGTTTCCAAATAGACGCGGGTCGGGTTCGGCTCGCGGAACATGGACTTCATTGTCAAGTTGCGACCGCCGAACTCGGCGGACCAGATCTGCTGGCCCTGAAACGGCAGCAGCACCAGGCTGCCCGCGCCGTTGCTCAGGCGCACGGCGCAGACGCCGGTCGAAAAGCGGAACGCGGTCGCGGAAAGCGCGCCCTGCTCAACCAAAACCTGTTCGCTGTCGGTGAAGAAATGGGGACGTAACGTCACCTTCGTCTCGAAGTTGCTCATCGCTTCCATCCTCTATGGCTTGCGGGAGGACAAATAGAATGTGGGCCGGCGGCGCAAAAGCCGCGCGCCCGCCGCGCCTGTCTGTGGTCAACGCGCCCAGGCGCACCGGCGCTTAAGAAGCGCTATTCCAATTCCAGAACCAATAAGCCAGCCCTTTCCACTCGCCCCAGGCGGCGAACGCGGCCTCCACATCCGCGGGCGTCACCGCTTGACCGCCGTGCCATTCCTGGGACACCATCTTCAACGCCCATGAATCCACGGGCAGAAAATCGTAGCGCCCCAACAAATTGAGCAGGTTGCTCGCCGCATAGCCGCCGACGCCCTTGAGCGACAACAGCCGCTTGCGCAGTTCCGGCGTGGGCAACTCTGCGCGCTTGAGCGCTTCCAGATCGAGTTCGCCCGAATCGACGGCGCGCGCCAATTCCAACACATAGGGCGCACGGTAGCCCAGCTTGGGGCCGGCGCGCAATTCCTCGACGCTTGTCCGCGCCAGAGCCGCCGGCGTCGGGAAGGCGCGGCGCGCACCATCTGTCGTCGCCGGCTCACCGTAGAGTTCCACCAGCGCCGCGTTCATGCGCACCGTGCCGCTCCACGCCGTGTTGGTGGTGAGCAGCGTCTTGACTACATCCTCGAACAGCGTGGCCGAACGCAGCAGACGCCCTCGCGCCGATCTTTGCGCATGGGCCAGCTTCGGCTCATGCCGGCAGCGTTCGTAGAACGCCGAAAAGTCCTGATCCAGCCCCAGCATCCAAGTGACGGCCTCGCCGGCTTCATCAATCTCGTCCGGCCCAAGCGCGGCCCCAGTCGTTACGAGCACGCCGCCATCCGTCTCCGAGATCGACAGATCGACCGCGCGGCCGGAACGCAGGCGCAGCACATAGCGCAGCCCGCCGCTCGCCTGATCCTCGACAAACGGCGCCAGACGAATCCAGCCGTGCGAAAGCACAACCGACGACAACGAAAATGGCGGGCGGGCGGCTAACCTCAATTCCATGCAGGAGACCTTAAGCTAGCGACGCGGGCATGGCCGCGCCGTCCGGCGACCTGAGCGCCGGCATTACGGATACACCTGGACTACGATCGGCAGCTCGCCGGCGTTCTGCTCGACAAAGCGGATCTCCCGCCTGCCCGACGTCCAGCGATAACGGTACCAAGCGTTGTCAGCCCGGTGATACACATACAGCGTTTCGTCCGAAATATCCTGAAACACCTCGCTGTCAAAACGCTTCCCCAGCGATTCGACCGAGTCGAAGGCTTTAATAACCATCTTCCGGCTTTCTGTTGCGGCGCTATTGGTTGCGGCGACGAATAATATCGGCGTAGACGGCCAAGATGACAATCGCGCCGGTGACCACCATCTGCCACTCCTGCGGCACGGACAGGATGCGCAGGCCGTTGGTCAACACGCTGATAATGAATGCCCCGATCACCGTACCCAGGATTGTGCCTTCGCCGCCGCTGAGCGATGTGCCGCCGATCACCACCGCGGCGATGGCGTCGAGTTCGTAGCCCGCGCCCAGCGCCGGCTGCGCCGAGTTCAGGCGAGCGGCCATGAGCACGCCGCCCAACCCGCTGAACGCGCCGCCCAGCGCATAGACAGCGGTCTTCCAAGCATCCACGTTGACGCCCGACAGCCGCGTCGCCTCTTCGTTGCTGCCCAGGGCTACCGTATAACGCCCCAAGATGGTCTTGGTTAGGATCAGGTGGGCGATAATGGCCGCGCCAAACAGGATAAACACGGCATTGGGCACGTCAAAGCCCGGAAATAGGCGCCCAATCAACGAGCCCATCGCCATCTCTCGAAACGCCGGCGTGTCGTTGAAGTAAATTGGCTTCGCCCCGGAAATGACCAGCGCCAATCCCTTCGCCATCATCATCATACCCAATGTGGCGATGAAAGGCGGAATCTTCATCTTCGAGATAGCGATGCCGTTGACAAATCCGGCCAACGCGCCTGTCGCCAAGCCGGCCAAAATGCCGAGCGGAATGGGCAACCCCCAGAAGGTGACAAACACGCCGCTCATCACCGCCGACAGCGTCATCACCGTCCCCACCGACAGGTCGATGCCCGCCGTCACGATGATGAAGGTCACGCCCAAGGCCAGCACGCCGTTCACCGCCGTCGCCAATAGGATGCCGATGATGTTGTCGAACTTGAAAAAATTGGGCGAGGCCAGGGAAAAAACCACAAACAACGCGATCAAGCCGGCAAAGGCGAGCAGCTTTTGCGTTGCATCCGAACGAAACAGCGCCCGTCTCTCCCTCACACTGGTCGAAAGTTCGGTCGTATCAGTAGTCATGCGATCTGCGCTTCCCTGGAAATGGAGCCGGTTCCGCCGTCAACGACGATTTCACCGCGCTGAGTGGCCAGTTTCATAATGGCTTCTTGTGTAGCCTCTTGGCTGCTGAGCTCGCCCGTGATGCGCCCTTCGCACATCACGATCACGCGATGGCTCATGCGCAAAATCTCCGGCAAGTCCGAAGAAATCATGATGATGCCCTTGCCCTGCCGCGCCAGGTCATTCAGCAGCTTATAGATCTCGCTTTTGGCGCCTACATCAATGCCGCGCGTGGGTTCGTCAAAGATCAACACATCGGTATTGGCGGCAAGCCACTTGCCGACGACCACCTTCTGCTGGTTACCGCCCGACAGGTTCTTGACACGCTGTTGCATGGTCGGCGTCTTGATCGCCAGCGCCTCAACATATTTCTGCGCCGTGCGGCGCGTCTCCGCCTGTTTCACCCAGCCCAGCGCACGCAGGAACTTGTCGAAAGCCGCCAGCACCACATTTGCCTCGACGTCCATGCCCAGCGCCAGGCCGTAGCGCTTGCGGTCCTCGGACAAATAGCCGATGCCGTGCGCCACCGCATCGCGCGGCGTGCGGATATGAACCGGTCGCCCTTGCACCAAGATCTCGCCCGAATCGACCGGATCAGCCCCGAAGATGGCGCGCGCCACCTCGGTGCGGCCCGCGCCCATCAGTCCGGCCAGCCCCAAGATCTCGCCGCGCTTCAGGCGCAGGTTGATGTCTTGAAGTTCAGTCCCCCGGTTCAGGCCGCGCACCTCCAGCAGCGTCTCCTGGTCTAGGTTCTCCGGCAGTTCCGGCGACGACTCGTAAATGGTGCGGCCCACCATCATGCTGATGATGCGCTCGACCGATGTCTCCGCCGTCTGTACCGTGTCGATATAGCGACCATCGCGCATCACCGTCACCCGGTCGGAAATCTGCTTCAGCTCCTCTAGGCGGTGCGAGATGTGGACAACGCCCACGCCTTCGCTGCGCAATTGGCGGATGATGCGGAAAAGCTCTTCGATCTCCGCCTCGGTCAACGCCGCGGTCGGCTCATCCATGATGAGAACCTGCGAATTGAACGAGAGCGCTTTGGCGATCTCGACCATCTGCTGCTTGGCGACGGTGAGATCCGCCACCTTGGTGCGCGGGTCCAAGCGGAGATGCATCATATCAAACAGCTTTTGCGTCTCCTGGTTGATCGCCCGCTCGTCTAGCCAGAAAGGCGCACCGTGTCGCGGCTCGCGGCCGATAAACACGTTCTGCGCCACGGTCAGATGCGGCATCAGATTGAGTTCCTGGTGGATCATGCTGATGCCCAAGTCCTGCGCCGCACGGGGACTGTCGATCTCCACTTCCTTGCCCTGATACAAAATGCGGCCCGCGTCCTTGCGGTAGATGCCGGCCAGCACCTTCATCAGCGTCGATTTTCCTGCACCGTTCTCGCCTACCAGGGCATGCACCTCGCCCGCCTGCAACTCGAAGCGGCAATGGTCGAGCGCATGCACGCCCGGAAATGACTTATCGATCCCCTCCATCAACACCAACGCATCACCCATCGACGCATCTCCGTATGCCTAGCGGTCCATCGTCATAGCCGCACGCCAGGCAAGCCGGCCCGGCTAAAAACGGCAGACTCCTCGCCTTCAACCGCAGAGAACAGCGAAAAATTGGGGGGCTAACGCCCGCTTTGCCGGATTGCCGCGCACTGGTCGGTCGTATACAAAGAGTCGGGGAAAAAACGAACATCTAGCCATAGGCGGCTGGGGAGACGCGCTCTTGGCACGCGCCTCTCCAGCCGCCCCTCAACCTGATAAAACTATGCCTACATTACTCGTACAACAGCGGCTGGATCTCTTCCGAGTCGATGTTCGTGGCATCGTACCAGAAGAAGCCGGTGTCGATGACCTTATCCAGCGGCTCGCCGTTAATCGCCATTACCGCCGCTTCCACACACTTGTAGCCGATGCCGACCGGGTTCTGCGTGATGGCGCCCGCCTCCAAACCGCTGCGGATGGCGTCCATCTGCTGCTTGCCCGAGTCATAGCCGATCACGACGAGGTCATCCCGGCCCAGCTCGGTCACGGCATTGAGCACGCCGATGATCGAACCCTCGTTCGCCCCGAAGAAGCCCTTCAGGTCCGGGTGGGCCTGGATAATCGCCTTCGCCAGGTCGGTGGACTTGAGGTGATCGCCGCCGCCGTACTGCACATCCACAATCTCGATGTCCGGATACGCTTCGGCCATGCGGTTCAGGAAGCCGTCGCGGCGGTCGATGCCGGTGCGGCTGGTCTGGTCATGCACGATCACAGCCACCTGACCCTCGCCGCCGATCAGTTCCGCCATCTTGTCGGCAGCCAGCGCTGCAGCCGCAATATTGTCCGTCGCCGCGGTCGTCACCAAGATGTCGCTGTCTACGCCGGAGTCGAAGCCGATCACCGGGATGCCGGCCGCATCAGCCTCTTCCAACAGCGGAATCAGCGCCTTGCTGTCCAGCGCGGCGATGCACAGCGCCGACGGATTCTTCGCCAGCGCAGCCTGCACCATCTCAAGCTGCTTGTCTACCTGCGACTCGCTCTCCGGCCCCTCGAAGGTGATCTCCACGCCCAGGTCCGCAGCCGCCTGCTCAGAGCCGGCCTTCACCGCCTGCCAGAACTGGTGCTGGAACCCCTTCGAGATCACCGGGATATAGGGCGTCTCGGCGGCTTCCTCTTCCTCAGCCGGGGCGGCCTCTTCGGCAGGGGCCTCGGTCGGAGCCGCTTCCTCTGCCGGGGCCGCTTCTTCGGCAGCCTCTTCCGCCGGGGCCGCTTCCTCCGCAGGGGCTGCCTCTTCTACCGGCGCCGCCTCTTCCTCAGCCGGGGCCGCCCCTCCGCCGCCGCAGGCGGCGAGCAAGGCAACCGCAGCCAATATCACCACGAATCCAGTCAACCAACGTTTGGCTGTCATACGCGCTTCTCCTGTTGTGATGGTGTCCTAAACTCTTCGGATGACATCCCATGTGAAACGCCACATGGAGCGGCCGGCTTTGGGGAGCTGACCGTCTAGGTGCAAACATTGTATACGGCACGCCGTCGCCGTGTCAATCCGAATGCAAATCTCCGGGTGCGCCCCATGCCTTTGGCGAATCGTCTCGGCTTGGCTTGCGGATGCGCTATGCTTAGCGCACGCGCCGCACAGCCGCCGGCAAAAACGCCGCCTCTACGATCCGTCCAGCCAAACCGTCTGCACTTGTTCATACACGGCGCGCACCTCGGCGAAATCGGCGACGCTTACCCCCTCGCCCATCGCCGAAGCCGTTCCCGCAGCCACACCCCACGCCGCAACCTCCGCCGTCGTCGCTCCCTGCCCCCATGCCCAGATTAGGCCGGCTAGCAGCGCATCGCCGACGCCGACTACGGTGCGCGCCTGGACCGCGGGCGGTTTTGCCTGGACAACGCCCTCGATGCTGCCCAGCGCCAGCCCGTTCGCGCCCAGGCTGATCGCCACATTGCGCACGCCCGTACCCTGAAAATGCTTCACCGCAGCCACAATCGACGCCTTGCTGTGTACAGCAAACCCGGTTGCCTCCTCCGTTTCCTCGGCATTCGGCTTCACCAGGTACGGCCCGGCCGCGCAGCCCCGGCGCAACGCCTCACCGCTTGTATCCAAGCATGCCAGCCCGCCGCGCTCCTGCACCGCGGCGATCAGGTGCGCATAAGCGTCGACAGGCGCGCCGGGCGGCAGGCTGCCGCAGAACACCCACACGCTGCCGTCCGATACGCGGTTGCGCACGCGCGCAAATAACGCCGCCAACTCCTCCCCCGAAATCGTCGGGCCGGCCTCGTTAACCTTGATATAACGGTCGCTCCCCGCCTCGGCAATCACGGTATTGGTGCGCGTCTCGCCGGCAATCGGCACGAAGTCCGTCTCGATGCCTAACCCGTGCAGACCCTGCGCCAGCATCTCGCCGGTAGCGCCGCCCACAAAGCCCATCGCCACGCTTTCCATGCCGAGCGCCTGAAGCGCACGCGAGACGTTGAAACCCTTCCCGCCCCAATCCAAACGCAAATCGGCGGCGCGCAGCACCTCGCCGAAGCGGATCTCCGGCACAGTCAACGTGCGATCCAGCCCTGGGTTAAGCGTCACCGTGAAGATGTTCTGCATTGTTTGCCCGCCCCTTCCCTCGTCTTCGGCCTTAGGCGTTCGATCGCCAATGTCATGCTGAGCGTAGCGAAGCATCTGTTCCTCTGGTACAACGAGCTTCTTCAGCTCGCTAACGCTCGCTTCAGAATGACAGGCGCTTGGCGAACGAACCGCTTAGGTTGTGATCAGCCGCGCCAGCGCGCCGAAAAGCGCCGCGTTGTTGGCATATGCCGTGCGAAATGCGCCGAACGCCTCTTGGTAAAGGGCATGGCGCGCCGCGTCCGGCGTAGTCTCGTCGCCATAGCGCGCCCAAGCCCGCGCTGCGTCCGCCGCGTTAAACCACTCCAGCCCCGCGCCCGCCAGGATGGCTGCGCCCAGGGCAGACTGCTCGCTCACCGCCAACGGGCGCACCGGCAGCCCGAACACATCCGCCACGATCTGCTGCCAGACGCGGCTCGCCGCGCCGCCGCCCGCCAACACCACGGCAGCCGGGTGTGCGCCCAGCTCCGCCAACACGCCGAACGCATCGTAACAGGCCAACGTCACCCCCTCCAGCACGGCCCGCGCGATCTCGCATCGCCCGTGTCCGCCCGTCAACCCCACCAGCGCGCCGCGCGCCTCCGGGTTCATGTGCGGCGTCCGTTCGCCGGAAAGATAGGGCAAGAAGAGCAGCCCGCGAGCGCCGGGCGGCGCCTCTGCCGCCCAGGCCGTGATCCGCTCGTATGCGTCCGCGCCGGTCAGCCCCAGCACATTGTCGCGCAGCCAGCGCAGCGCCAGCCCCGCGGCCAGGATGGCGCCCATCTGATACCAGCCGGCGCCCTCCTCCGGCTCCAGCGCGCTGCAAAACGTATGCGCACGTCCCAGCGGATCCACGCGCACTTCGGTCAGCGGCTGCAAAAGCTGGCCGCCGCTGCTCAACGTTAGCAGCATTTCGCCTGGCTCGACCACGCCTGCGCCCAACGCGCTGCACGCCGTATCCGCCGCGCCGGTCACCACGGGCAAGCCCGCGGGCAGCCCCAACCCCGACGCAGCCTCGGCAATGAGCGTTCCGGCGACGGCGCGCGCCGCCTGCAGGGGCGGCAGCCACGCCGCGTCGATTTCCAGCAGCGCCAGCAGTTCAGAGGACCAGGCGCGCCGGTGCACATCCAACAACAGCGCGCCCGAAGCGTCGCTCGGCTCCGCCGCCAAGTCGCCAGTCAACCGCCAGCGCACATAGTCCTTGGGCAACAGCACGCGCGCTATCTGTCGCCACAGTTCGGGGCGTTCTTGCCGCATCCAAAGCAGCGTCGCCGCCTGGAACCCTGTCGCCACAGGGCTGCCCGCCAGCGCGGTCAGCCGCTCAAGCCCCACCTGCGCCGTGATCTCCTGCACCTGGCGCGCGCTGCGCTGGTCTGCCCAAATAATGGCAGGGGCCAGGACCTCGTTCCGGCCGTCCAGCAGCACCGTGCCGTGCATCTGTCCGGACAGTCCCACCGCCGCGATCCGCGACGCGCCCCCGGATTCCTCAACAACCGCGCGCACCGCCTTGCACACGGCCTGCCACCAGGCCTCCGGGTCTTGCTCAGCATAACCCGGTTTTGCCTGGATGATAGGATACTCGGCGCTGCCGGACGCGAGAGTCTGCCCATCTCCAGTAACCAAAACGGTCTTGACCGACGACGTGCCCAAATCCACGCCCAGCAGCAGCCCGTCCGGATTCTTCATCGGTTTTCCCTTACTGCGCCCCTAAGGCAATAACCCAGCCTAGAGCGAATCATCGCGCAAGGCATAGATCTCGTGATTGAGGCCGCGCAACGTCGGATACATCTCCTGGTAGACGCGGCGGAAGATCGTCTCATACAGCGCCGTCTGCTCGGCCACCGGCTCGATCACCGTGCCGGAGAAATGAACCCTGCTCATGGCGTCGGCGGCATCGGCATAAACGCCGGCGGCTATCCCGCCGAGCATGGCCGCGCCCAGCGCCACAGCCTCCGCCATATCGACCACCTCGATGGCCTGGTTCAAGACGCTGGCCTTGATCTGCACCAACAGCCGGTTGCGCGTGCCGCCGCCGATGGCGACAATCCGTGAGATCGGCGTAGGCAGGTAGCTGCGCAGCACGTCCAGCCCGTCGCGAATCTCGAACGCCACGCCCTCCAACACGGCACGAAACAGGACGCTGCGATCCGCGTCCGTCGTCAGCCCGATGAACGCGCCCAACGACTTGGCGTCGGCGTGCGGCGTCATTGCCGAGCGCAGGTGCGGCAGGAAAAAGACGCCGCGGCTGCCGGGCGGCGCCTGTTCGCCCTCGGCGATGAGCGTCGCGTAGCCCGTCTCGGCTGCGAACAGGCTGCGGAACCAATCGACGCACGCCCCGGAAGTCGGGATCGAGCCCCACACATAATAATGCTTGCCGTCCACGTGGACGCCGACCTGATAACCGCGCCGGCCAAGCTCCGCCGCGGTCAGCGGGGCGTCGAGCGGCGTAAACATCACCTCCGACGTACCCATCGAGTTCAACGCCATGCCGGGGTGAACCGCGCCCGCCGCCAGCGCGCCGCACACGTGGTCATGCCCGCCCACGCCCACGCGCACAGTAGCGGGCAACCCGATGGCGCGCGCCACGTCCGGCAGCAGCGGCCCCAGATCGGTTCCACTCGGCGCAAGCGGCGCGAACCGCTCCGCGCTCACGCCCGCCTCCGCCAGCAGATCGTCCGCCCAACTCAAACTGCGCAGGTCCAAACACATCATGCGCGAGGCCAACGAGTAATCGGTGGCGGCCGCGCCGGACATGCGATAGGCCAGGTAATCGGCCACGTTCAGCCAGCGCACGGTACGCGCGTACGCATCCGGCTGCGCCTGGCGCAGCCACAGCAGCTTACACAGCCCGAAAATATGCGACAGCGAAAGCCCGGTTGTGGCGAACAGCCGGTCTTGCCCGATCGTACGTTCCAACTGCTCGGCCTGGGGCTCCGTGCGCGTATCATACCAGGCAATGGCGTCATAAGTCGGCGCGTCGCGGGCGTCCAGCGGTATGGCCGTCTCGCCCAGGCTGGAGAAGCCCAGGCCGGCCACGCGACGCGGGTCGTCCAACTTCTCCGTCACCTGACGCAACGCGGACAGCGTCCTCTGCCAGAGTTCTTCCGGCTCGTAGTAAGCCCGGCCCGGCTGCGGAATGCGGGTGGGCGTCGGCACGGAGGCGCGCGCCGCTACTCGCCCGACCACATCAAAGGCGATAGCCTTGATGTTGGTCGTCCCAAAATCCACGCCGATCAACAGGGGGTCACGATTGTCATTCACAGCGGTCTCCGCTTTCCATGCCGGTCCAGATGACCGGTTGTCGGCCACAGCAAAACAAACAAAACGCCGGCATTGATCCCCCTCGAACGCGCTGGCAACCCAGCGCAGAGGCATGCTCAACTGCCGGCGCGACAATTCCGCCCGCTCAATTCGGGTTCAATTAGTTGAAATGCAACAGACTACCCCTTGACAGCGCCCAGCGTCAGCCCGCGAATGATATACCGTTGGGCGAGCAAGGCCAGAATGGTGGGCGGCAGCATGGTCAACATGACGCGCACGCCCACAAACCAAAACTGCACGCCGCGCGTATGCTCAGCGCCCGCAATGTACACGGGCATGGGCAGCGCCCTGTTAGACGTAAGCGACAGGGCGAAGAGAAACTCGTTCCAACTGAACGCCATGCAGATAATCCACGTGGCGACCAACCCCGGCAGCACCAGCGGCAACGCCACCCGCAAAAAGCTCTGCAAGCGTGACGCGCCGTCGACCATCGCCGCTTCTTCCAGCTCGACGGGAAGTTCGCGGAACATCTGGCTCAGGATGATCACCGGGAAGGGCAGCGTAAACGTGGCGTTGAGCAGCACTAGCGCCCACACGGAATCGAGCAGCTTCAACTGGCGCATGAGCAGGAAGAAGGGTATGACCACGACCACAGGCGGCAAGACGCGCTGTGACAGGAACCAGGTCGTGAGCGAACCGTTGCTGATGCGCTGGAAGCGGAAGCGGGCCAAGGCATACGCTGCCAAGGTGCCCAAAACCAGCGCGACCGTCGCCGCGCTCACGGAAATAATCGTGCTGTTGCGCAGGGCATTGCGCGTCTCGCGAATCGAAAGCTCGGAAATCCAGTGCTCCAGCGTTGGCTGAAATTGCAGCCACGGCACCCATGTCGCCTGGAAGGTCTCCGCCGGCTTCTTGATCGAGTTCAGAAAAGCCCAGTAAAAGGGGAACAGCACCCAGATCAGCATGATGAGGATCAGGCCCCAGACAAAAACCATGACGACCGGGCGTGAACGATTGCGCATGGCCTATCCTCCCACCTCATACAGTTCGCGGATGCGCCCAAAGAGCAGCGTGACGATCAACATGACGATGAACAGCAACAAAACGCCCTGCGCCGCCGCATAGCCGTGGTCGAAGAAGCGCAGCGCCGTGCGATAGGTGAATAGGCTGTAGACCTCTGTGGCGCGGCCCGGCCCGCCCAGCGTCATGGAGGCGGGGATGTCGAACACCTTGAAGGCCTCGACCAGACGCAGAAGCAGAATCAGCCACAGCGTGGGCGTCATCAGCGGCAGCGTGATATTGCGGAACGATTCCCAGCCGGAAGCGCCGTCGACCTCCGCCGCCTCATACAAATCGACCGGCAGCCCTTGCAGGGCCGCCAGCGAAACGAGGAAGACAAAAGGCGTCCATTGCCAAATGTCGATGAGCATCACGGCGACCGGCGCCCATTGCGGCGTCGACAGCCACGGGATGCCCTCTAGGCCAAGCGTGCGCAAAAAGACGTTGATGGGGCCGTTGATCTCGTAGAAGAGCGTAATGCCGAGAAACCCCATGCCCACCGGCGTGGCGAAAAGGGGCAGCACCATAATCGCCCGCAACACGCTCTTGCCGCGGATCTCCTGGTTGAGCAGCAGCGCCAAACCGAACCCCACGAGCATCTCCACGACAACCGTCACAATCACGAACGTCAACGTTACCCGCAATGCAGAATGCAAGTTGCCATCGGTGAACAAGCGGACAAAGTTGTCTAATCCGACAAATTGATTGCGCTGGCCAAAACGAAAACTCCAGAAACTGGTGTATAGCGCATAGAGAAGGGGAAAAATCGTAAAGAGGAGAACCCATACGGCGGCCGGCAGCAGGAAAAACATGCCGGTTGGATCTTTCGTCCGCCGGACGACATTGTCACCCTGCGCAATGTCTTTTACAGGACCTCCACTGGGGATAACCGGTTCTTGGACCATAAGTCATATGCTCTCCGCCAGGGTAGATAGGGTTGCCATTTGATCGCTCTGTAGACGGCGGGTTGGCAGACCGCCGCAAGGGGAAACAGGGAGACCCTGATGTTCTCGCCGGATCTCCCTGTTTGAGTCTATGCCTGCAAGCGCTTCACAGGCTGTCTGCTGCGGCTATTCCAAGCCCAGCGACGCCTTGTAAGAGGCCTGCTGCAGATCGCGTCCCAGCCGATCGGTGATGGCATCGAAATCCTCTGCCGTAGCCTGGAGCGCTTCCTCCGGGGTCTTCTGGCCTGTAGCGGCCTCAGACAGGTGGATGTCGAGCGAGTTCCAGTATTCAAACGCGCCGGGAATGCGCAGATATGGGAACTGCAACTCGGCGCCGAAGTTGTCGTGATAGGCCTTGGTGTAGTCGGTCGCATCCTGCGCATCCCAGCCAGCTGCGACGTACCCGTCCAGGCTTGCTGTGCCCTCAGGCGGCAGGTAATGGCTGAAGCGACCCGGGTCCACGCCGTCCCAACCGCGCTGAGCGTAGATCAGCGACTTTTCCTTGGTCGCCATCAACGCCAACAGGTAGTAGGTGGCTTCCGGAGCATCCGAGAACTTCGAGATGACGCCGGCCCACGAACCGCCGGTCGTGTTGCCGACCATGTTGGGGGTTTCCGTCGCCTTCCATTCGCCGGCAAGGACGTCATAGTATTCCGTCGTGCCCGGCATCAGCGCTGCGCCGGTCTTGCCTCTCACCTGGCTGCCCTCTTCCTGGGCCAGCGAACCGAGGTCGCCCCATGTGAAGGTGAGGGCGGCCTGGCCGCGCAGGAAGTGATCCCAGCTTTCGCCGAGGCTCCAGGCCATCATCGCTTCCGGCCCGAACTGCAACAGATCGACCAGCGTCTCCATCGCCCGCAGGTGTCCAGGGCTGTCCATCAACGGATCCATCGTCTCCGGCTCAAACCAGTACAGCTTCGGGTTGTCCGGGCCGATCACAAAGGGGGCCGAGAAGGACATGAAGTGGAACATGCCTTGGCCGCCGACCTTCAGATGCAGCGTCAGGCCGTCATCCGGCGTACCGTCGCCGTTGAGGTCCTTGCCGTCGAAGTACTCCGCCACATCGCGGAACTGGTCCCACGTCTGGGGCACGCCCAGCTCGTAGCCGTATTCCTCCAGGAACGCGGCCTGGTGCTCCGGGTCCTCGATCAGATCGCGGCGATAATACATGACCTGGCCGTCATGGTCGTTGGCGACCATGTATTTCTTGCCGCCGTACTCCAACAGGCTGCGCGGGCCGGATTGGACATCCTCGTAGTCCCACTGCGGGAAGCGCTCATCCTCGAAGTAATCGTCGTAGGAGATGATGAAATCGCCCTCGACCAGGTCGCCAACCCACCAGGCGCCGGCGATCGACGTGTCATACTGGCCTGTACCCGTGGTCACATCGGTCATGAGCTTGGGGAAATGCTCGGCCTCGGGCACTTCGACGATCTCGAGCGTGGCGCCGGTCGCCGCCTCGAACTCCTCGCGCACCTCGTAGAACGGACCGGAGATCGGGCCTTTTGAGCCGGCCGTGTTGACGATCACCGTCACTGTCTGCCCCTCGAACGGGCAAGAGCCGGGTTCACACGGCTCCACCAAGACAGGAGGCAATATGTCGCTTCCCTCCGTCACAGTGGCGTAGGTCTCCCCGCTGGGGATCGCCGTCGCCTCGACTTCGGGTTCCTCGGCCGCGGCGGCCTCCTCAGCCGGGGCCGCTTCCTCGGCAGGCGCAGCGGCAGGAGCGCCGCCGCCGCCACAGGCGGCCAAAATCATCGACAACACCAATAAGACGCTTAGAAACTTAAAACCGCGCATTGTGAATCTCTCCTTCGTTGAATAGCGGGAATGTAACACAAAGGCCCATCAACGTATTGCTGCGATTCTCAATGACAACCGCGCGCCATGTCGGCTGCAAGTAGTCCAGGCGGTTTAAAATCTCCTGCAAGTGGCCCTATACGAACAACTCGTGCCGTTTCCGTGCTGTTTGCATTCCTCCTTTCTCCGACCGCTTGTCACAGGCCGCCCAGGCCTGTGCGCTATTTGGCGCTCAAATGACGCATTGCCTCCGCAACAGAAGCGTCGCTATGAATGACGCTCTGTAACGCACGCACCATGCCGCCCGGGTCAGCGCTCTGCCAGATGTTGCGGCCAAACACCACGCCGGACGCCCCGGCATCCATGGCGCCGCGCACCACGTCCAGGGTCTCCTCAACCGTGTCCATGCGCGGGCCGCCCGCAATCAAAACCGGCACGGGGCAATTGTCTACGACCAGCCGGAATCCCTCCGGCGTCCCCGTGTAATAGGTCTTGATGTAATCCGCGCCGTGCTCGAAAGCCAGCCGGGCGGCGGAAGCCATCGCACCGGCGTCCTTCGGGTCGGGGATGCGTTCGCTCTTGCAGGGCAGCGCCTCGACCATCAGCGGCAACTTGGCCGCCATGCACTCGCTCGCCACCTTCGCCACGATGCGGTAGGTTTCCAGTTCCACGGGGATGCCGACGAAAGCCATGAGTACGACCGCATCCGCGCCCAGGTTGACCGCGTCTTCCACCGAATGCAGCAGCGCCCACTCCGTATAGGCCAGCCAATCCTCGCGATAGAGACTCGGGCCGCCGTCCAGCCGCATCGCCGTCGGCACGCGACCGATCAGGCGATCGCGGTACTTCTTGATAACGCCAAACGTGGTCATGACGCCATCCGCCCCGGCCTCTACGACAGCGTCGATCACCTTGCCGGGGTCCTCAAGTCCTTGAATCACGCCATGTGTGCGCGCATGATCCATTGCAACGATCAATGCGCGGTCATCAGATCCGAGAATTGACATAGTATTCACTTTCCGCCGTGGTATAGGGAGTCGTTTGTTCGGAGCGATATCCCTGGGAAGATCCTCGTTCCATCTTTGACTATAACAAAACGCCAGATAGATGTCAAAGCCATTTCAGAGCCTTGCCATACCTGCGCATTGCGAGGGCCTGGTCCGCTACAACGTCACGCTGCGGCCCGAATCCGTCGACGTGTAAGCCGCCAAGATCACGCGCAGGGTATTGGTCGCCTCGCTAACCGAGTGCAGCGGCTCATAGCCCTTGCCAATGGCGTCGACGAAGTGAGCGATCTCCACTTGGAAAGTGCGGGCGTAATTCCAGCCGGGATATTCGGTCACGGCAGGCGTCTGCATGCCGATCGGCTGGAAGTAAAGCTTGTCGGCCTCGGCCCAGATCTGCCCGCCCTCGCCCATGATGCTGAACAAGAGGGGACGGCTGCCCGGCGCATTCATCGCCCAACTGGTGAAGACGTGGCCCAGGCTGCCGTCGGCGAATTTCACCATCACGTTAGCCGTGTCCTCTTCGCCCAGCCCGACGCGATAGCTGCCCATCATCGCCGCGACCTCGGTTGGCGTCTGCCCAGCCAGGAAGAGCAGCCGGTAGGTCGGGTGATAGCCGGTGTCGATGTACTCGCCGCCGCCCATCTTAGTCGGGTCGCTGCGCCAACCCCAATCCAGCTTCGGCGGCGTATGCCACGTCGACTTATCCGGCGCCAACGCCGCGCGCCGCTCCGAGCAGTCGAACGACCAGATCATGTAGACCTTGCCCAGGTCGCCCTTGAGCAACATCTGCTTGGCCTGCAACACGGGCGGGAAGAAAAGCTGGTTGTGCGCGGCCATCATCACAATGCCCGCCTTCTTCACCGCCGCCTCGATGTCCGCCGCCTCGTCCAGCGTGAGGCAGAGCGGCTTTTCCGTCATCAGGTGCTTGCCCGCCTCGGCTGCGGCCACAATCGCATCCCGGTGCAGGTGATGCGGCAGCGCAATATCCACCGCGTCCACATTCGGGTCAGCCAGCAGGTCCAGGTAATCCGTATACGCGTTGACCTCGCGGCCGACCTGCGCCATGCGCTGCGCCAACGCCTCAGGCGACACATCGGCCAGCGCCACAATCTCCGCGCGGTCCGATACCGCCTTCCACCCCTCCACATGCGGGTGCATGATCCCGCCACAGCCGATTAAGCCGACTCGGATCGTCATAGACGTCGATTCCTTTTTGTCTTTTGCTTGTCTGTGAAATAGGTGCTCGTAGAGGATGCGCCGTCGAACGGGCGACCGCCTTCCAGGGAGCCGCGAACTGAATGGAACGTGATGGAAGGCGGTCGCCGAAATCCTTACAGGTTCTGCTTCTCCAAGTTGCCCTTATCGCTGGTCGAGGCCATCTTGCGCGCTTCCTTGTCCTGCGCGATCTCCTCGACAGTCTTGATCTTGAGACGCGCCGCGCCTTCGGTCTGGACCAGCTTCACGCGCGTGCCGTTGCGCTCCGCCTCGTCCAGTCGCGCCTGCGCCGCCGCAATCTCGCCCTGATACTGGGGCAGCCACTTGGCCTGCGCCACCAGCATCTCGTCGGTCAACTGCCAGATCTCTATCGGGTTGCAGACGGCCGCGGTCAACGGGTCGTGCAGCATGGCCTGCTTGAGCAGCGTGACATCGCCCGCCACCGCCGCCTCCATCGCCATCTCTTGCACGCGCACGCTCGCCGCGCAGGTGGCCGCGCACGCCATGGGCAGATCGCCCACCACCGGCATGTTGACGCCGTTCTTGTCCACATAGCCGGGGAGTTCGATGGCGCAGCCGTCCGGCAAGTTGGTGATGTGCCCCTGGTTGATCACGTTGAAGTGTCCGCGATAGACGCGCCCCGTCTCCAGCCCCTCGATGATGTACGAGCCGTGCTCGTCGCTGCGGCGCTCGGCGGAGATAACCGGCGGATCCTCCTTCAGCCAGTTGGGGAAGTCGGTCTCGAACCAGTTGCGCCCCTCAGTGCAGACGCGCAAATAGCCGCCCGTCTCGCCGTTAATCCAACTGCTAAGGTCGATCCAGCGCATGATCTCGTCAGTGCGCTTGCGATACCACGGCACATACTCGCTCACGTGTCCGTTCGACTCCGTGGTGTAGTAGCCGAAGCGGCGGATCATGTCGATGCGCACTTTCTCGGTCTCCCGATACTCCGGGTGCGCCTCGAACATCTCCAGCATGTGCGGGATCATGTCCATCCCGCGCCACTGCACCTTGATGTACCAGGTCTGGTGGTTGATGCCGGCGCAGATAATGTCCACGTCCTTGCGGTGCAGCTTCTCATCCTCGCCCAGCAGCCCCTGCTTCTTGGCCCACAGCTCGATGGCGCGCGTGATCTCCCAATGGCCGTTCTGCACGCCGTGACACAGCCCGATGGTGGGCACGCCGCCGTACTTGTTGCACGCCCACACGTTCATCGCCATCGGGTTGGAATAGTTGAGGAAGATGGCGTCTTCCTTCGCCGTCTCGCGGATGTCCTTGCAGATGCTCAACAGCGCCGGAATGGTGCGCTGGGCGTACATGATGCCGCCGGCGCACAGCGTATCGCCCACGCACTGGTCGATGCCGTACTTGAGCGGAATGTCAATGTCGAGTTGGAAAGCCTCCAACCCGCCCTGGCGGATCACGGAAATCACATAGTCGGCATCCCGAATCGCCTCGCGTTGGTCCGTGGTCGTAATGATCTTGGCGGGCAAATTATTGGCCTTGATGTCGCGCTCGGCCAACTGGGCCACCATGTCCAGGTTGCGTTCGGAAATGTCCATAAACGCAAACGTCGTGTCCGCCAGTTCCGGCACAGCCAGCACATCGTGCATCAGCTTGCGCGTAAACCCAATCGACCCGGCGCCGATCATAGCAATCTTCAATGGCATCGTTGATCTCCTCTTTGGTGCTTATTGCGAACTTGAATCTCGTACATGGATAGACCGCAAGCGCTAACCTCCGGCGAGTGCAGCGCTTACCTGACAAGACGCCGCGAATCGGCGGCGATCTTGGCAATCCCAATTAGAATTGTAAAGAACTCGAGCCGTCCCAAAAACATGCCGGCCATCTCAGCCCACAGCACGGCAAGCGGCGCATCGGGCATTGTGACCCCGACCGACAGGCCAACCGTGCCCAGCGCGCTGGCAAACTCAAACAGGCTCTCCGGCAGCGTATAGCCGTGCCACGCCAACACCATGCTGCCCGCAAAGTATGTCGCCACATAGAGAAAGACAAACACGCCCACCTGGCGCACGCGCTCGTCGGTCAGATACTCCTTGCGCTCGCCCTGCCAGACATACGGACGGGAAACGGCGCGGCCCGGCATCAGCGCACGGCGCACTTCCCACACCAATGCTTGCAACATCACGTAGATGCGATACTGCTTGATAGCCCCTGCCGTCGAGCCGGTGCCGCCGCCGATCATCATCAGCAAGATCAGGATGAGCCACCCCAGCCCGTTCCACGGACGGTAGTCCACCGTGGCGAAGCCTGTCGTCGATAGCGCGGTCACCGTCTCGAAAACCGCCACGCGAACGCTCTTGCCCAACGTCGGGTATAGCCCCAGCGTCACGCCGAACAACAAGATCACGCTGAACAGCGGGATCAACGCCGCGGCCAGCCGCACTTCCGTGTTGCGCCCCGCACGACGAACCTGCCTGCGCAACAGCGCATAACTGGTCAAAAAATTGAGCATGCCCATCAGCATCAGCAAAACGATAACCGCCTCGACTCGCGGGCTGTCCCAATAGCCAATGGATTCGAGCCGGGTAGAAAAGCCGCCGGTCGACAGCGCAGCCATCGCATGGTTGGCGGCGTCGAACCAACCCATGCCCGCCGCTCGCAGCAGCGGCACAGCCGCCGCCAAAGAGCCTACATAGATCGCCAGCACCAGCTTGGCTGAGCGACGCACATGCGGGGCCAGTTGCTCGCCCCGGCCTTCCGCGCTGCTCACGCCCGCCCCTGCCGGCCCCACCAACGCGCTCAACGTGATAATCGCCAGACCGGCCCCCCCGGCGTACTGCATGGCGCTGCGGTAGAACAAAAACAGCCTGGGCGCACGGGTCACGTCCACCACCGACAGCCCGGTCGTAGTCCAGCCGCTGGTCGATTCAAACAATGCCTGCGTCCACCCCAGCCCCGCGCCGAGGAGAAAAGGCGTTGCGCCGACTGCCATCGCCGCCAGCCAAGAGAGCACCACTACCACCGTCCCCTCTTGGAAGGTAAGTCCGGAATTCGTCTGCGGAACCAGCCACCGCCAGAGCACGAAACCGCCCGCGCTGAGCGCGACGCCAGGCAGCGCAAACGCGGTCGCCAGGTATGCCTCCTGCCGGTATGCGGTCAGAAGCAGGAGCGGCAGTAAGATGATCGCGCCTACGATCATGCAGATCAGCCCGGTATAGCCGGCAATGATCCGGTAGCGATGACGCAGATACCGGGCATAACGACCGCCGGCGTCTGTCATGCTTCCTCGCCGGCTACTTTGCGCAGGGCGTCGCCGAAACTGGCCGGTCGCCCGATCAGGATCACCTTGTCGCCAAGGTGCAGCCGGCTGTTCCCGCGCGGGATGTGAACGTCCCCCGCGCGAATAATGCCAGCCACCAGCGTATCGGCAGGAAGATCCAATTCCTGCAGCGTCTTATCGCGCGCCGGCGCCTTCTCGCCGATCACCACCTCCGCCACCTGGATGCGCCCTTCCGCCATCGGCAGCAGGTTGATCACTTCCTCCAGCGCAGCCTGCTCCTCCAGCAGCGTGGCGATGATGCGCGTGGCGGAGAAAGCTTCGGTCACCCCCAGACGCTTAAAGATATCCTCGTTGTCCGGGTCGTTGACCAGCGCCAGCACGCGCGGCACGCCGAACATCTGCCGGGCCACCTGGCAGGCGATCAGGTTATCCTGGTCTTCCGGCGTCAGCGCCACCAGCACATCCGCCTGGCGTGCTCCGGCATCTTCCAACACGGCCGGATCGCTGCCGTTGCCCAACACCACCACGGATTTCTCCAGCCGGCGCGCCAACGCCTCACATTCGTCGGGGCGCCGGTTGATGATGGTGATGTGGTGGCCTTTTGCCACGAATTGTCGGGCCAAAAAATAGAGCGTCTTGCCCTCGCCGGCCAAGATAGCGCGCATAGCTATCGTCCGTTTCGCAATGCAGACGCCGGCTCAGGTCCGGTCCGCGCCGTAATTGTGCGCAGAAACTCCTGCGCCGATAGTTCTGTGGGGCTGATCGTGTCAATGCCCAGCCGCTCATATACAGGGCTGCGCAGCGGATCGTAGATGCGCGCCATCACAAGCGGCACGCCGTAGATCACCTTCGCCACCTGGGCCAGCATCAAATTGATGTTGTCTTGGTTGGTTGTCGCCAAAAAGCAGTCGGCCTGCTCGATCTTGGCGCTGCGCAGCACTTCCTGTTCGATGGCGTCGCCGGTCAGATGAAAGCCGCTGAACTCGGCGGTCAGACCGGCGAACTTGGCCGGGTCCCGGTCAATCACCACGACGCTGCTGCCTGTGCGGCTCAATTCGCTCGCCAGCTTGGCGCCCAAACGCCCGCAACCCGCAACGATAATGTACAGGTCGGACCTGTCCATGCCTGCCGCCTCCGCCGCGCGCTAACCTAGGTTCAATGTTCCAGGGACAGGCGGCTCGCCCGACCGGCTGAGATTGCGGCGCGCCGGCTCATAACTCGGGTCCAAGTCCAGCGCAATGCGGTAGTTCTTGAGCGCACCGTGCCGGTCGCCCTCGATCTCCTGCAGCACGCCGAGCAGGTTAAACGCCTCCGGCCGTCCCGGATCTGCCGCAATCGCCTGCTTCACATAGGCCGTCGCCACGGCAATGCGGCGCTGGTTGATGCTGCGCTTGGCGAGCGCCAAATGCGTGGCATAGTCATGCGCCTCTTCCGTGCGTATATGCCCCCGGTCGAGAATCTCCGCCACCAGGTCGCGGATCTCCGTAGGAGAAAACGGCTTCTGGATAAAATCAGCCGCCCCCAACTTAACCGCTTCGACCGCGTTCTCCACCGTGCCGTGCGCCGTCACGATCACGACGCGCGTGCCGGGATAACGTTCCGCCGCCTCTCGCAGCACCTCCATGCCGTCCATACCCGGCATGCGCAGGTCGAGCAGCAGCAGGTCGAACTCCGCCGCCTCCATCTGCTTGAGCGCATCTTCCCCGTTCACAGCGGTCGCGATCTCGTACCCGGACCGCTCCAGGGCGTGCGCCAGCGTGAAGCGGATATTCTTCTCGTCATCCGCGATCAGAATGCGCGGCTTCTGCGTTGTCATTCGCCTCTCCTTCGCTTGGTCCAGCTTCTCGCCCAGGCGCTTCTTCCGCTATGGGGACGGTAAAAGTAAAGCGGCTGCCTTCCCCTTCAACCGAATCCACCCAGATGGTTCCGCCATGCGCCTTGACGATCTCACGACAAATCGCCAGCCCCAAGCCCGTGCCGCTTCGCGTCTGATCGTCGCGCACTTGCACGAACTTGTCGAATATCTTGGTCTGGTATTCCAACGGCACGCCCGGCCCTTCATCCGTCACCGAGAAATGCACAAAACGCCCAATCGCTCGCGCCGCAATCTCAATGCGCCCGCCCGCCGGCGAATAGCGCAGCGCGTTGCTGAGCAGATTGGTCAACACCCAGGCGATCTTATTGGCGTCCGCCAAAATCTCCGGCAACGGTTCTTCGATACGGCTATCCAACTCGACCGCACGCTCGCGCGCTTGCTCCTCGAACAAAGACAGCACATGCCCGATCAGGCGGTCCGTCGCCACACGGTCGAACTCCATCGGCATGCGGCCTGACTCGATCTTGGAAAGGTCGAGCAGATCGTTGACCAGCGCTCGCAGGCGCGCCACGTCCTCCTCGGCCGTTTGCACCAGGCGGCGTTCCTCTTCGTTCAGCTTATCGGCCGCGCTTTCCAGCAGCAGTTCCAGGCTCATCGACATGCTCGTCAGCGGCGTGCGCAATTCGTGCGACGCCGTCATCACAAAATCGCTCTTAAGCTGGTCAAGCTCCTTCAGCTTGGTCACATCTTGCAAGAGCAGAACCACCCCCAACAGCGCGCCCGCCTCTGTCTTGACGGGCGCAATGGCATAGCGGTAATAGCCCGTCTCGCCGTTGCGCTGCACGGGCAGGATGGCCTGCTCATCGTCCAAGCTCGACGCCTGGCCGCTTTCGGCGCTGGCGCGCACGCGCTCATACAGCGCAGGGTTGTCCACCACGTCGAAGAAATGCTTGCCGCGCGCGGTTTCCCGGTCTACGCCGAAGATATCGGCGGCAGCCGGGTTAATCGCCACGACCAGACACGCCTCGTCCACCACCAGCAGACCGTCGGCAATGCTGCGGATCACGGCATCGCTGCGCCGCCGCTCGGTCATCAGTTGCGTCACGTTGAGTTGGTGGAACGCCTTGAGCTTGCGGCTCAGGGTCATGATCTCGTCCGCCAGGCGGCCCAGTTCATCACGAGACTTCACCGCCAGCGCCACGTCGTAATCGCCCTCGGCGATGCGCCCTGTTACCGCGGTCATCTCGCGCAGCGGCCGCACCAACACGGTGGATAAGCGCATGCTCAACGCAAGACCAGCCAGCGCAATGGCCGCCCCGCCGATGACGGTCGACCATATCGCCCGCTCGGCAAGCCGGCGTGCACGCGCCGAGGCGGACAGCATCGCCGTCCGGTTCAACTCGCGCAGGCCGATGGCGTGGGTGCGCGCCGTCTCATAGCTGGGCAAAACGCGCTGTTCGTAGATGGCGTCTGCAGCTTCGGCATTGCCGGACGTCATCACCGCGCGCAGATCCGCAGCAGCGCGCAAAAAGACGGCGTACTCTTCTTCCAGGGCGATCAGCGTCTCAGTCTCGCCTTCGACAGTGATGTTGTCCTTGGCGCGACCCAACCACTGCAAAAATTCAACTTCGGCGTTGTGAAATTGGCCGGACCCCGCTTCCTCCTCGCCCAACAGAACCAGCAGCGCCGCGCTATTTTGACGTTCCAGCACGTCGATCATGCTTTCAGCCGCCAAAATCGAGCGAAAGTTCTCCTGCAAAATCTGGTCGCCGGCGTTGCCCAACTGCCACAGGGCGAAGATCGACCAGGCCCACACGACGACAAGCAACGCCAAAACGCTGAAAAAGCCGAGAAGGATTTTTCGGCGCAGACTATATCCGCCGGATTTCAGATCGTTGGATGCGGCGTAGTGAGGTCCGCCAGCATTTTCCGACATATCCCCGCCTTGCCGGGCGCTTGCAAAGGATAAAAGCGCCTGCTGTGTCTTTAATTATACCAGCTTTTTCATACTTCGGAGACCGTCCGCAAAGCAGCGGGGCGAGTTGTCATGCTGAGCATAGCGAAGCATCCCCAGGTCGAAATGGAGACCCTTCGCCGTTGCGCGGCTCAGGGTGACAGCTTGCGCTCCCCAAGATGGGGTGCACCTCAAAGCAGCCATTCCGGCGCACCCGGGGACGCCAAGCCTCCGAAAAAAGAGAAGGGATACGTGATATTTGTCCCTACTTCTTCGGGACGTTTGTCCCTACCCATCCCCCCAAGATTCGCCTACAATACAATCATTGATTCGCGGGGCCCAAAGACGGGCGAAAAACACGCGTAGATCGATTGACAAGCTCATATTCTACCCGCATACATTCTGCATGTTGGGTGATTAACGGTTCCTCTCCTTGTGTTTCTCCTTTCTGTGTGGCAAACAAGGCCCCGCTTAATGCGGGGCCTTGTTTGTTGCTCGGATTTCTCTGTTCGGGCGCAGCTACGGATCGTTGCGGCGCTCACTCCAAATTAGTATGGCGGCGGCGCAGATCGTCGGCGCTCTGGCCCAACGCTTCCTGCAACTGCGGCACGATCCCGTCGAACAGCACCCACATGGTCTGCTCAAACGCCGAACCCATCGCCTGCTCGGAACTGCTCTGCTCCGCCTCGGCCATAGTCTGGGCCGGCAGCGTCACCAGCAGATCCGCCCGCTGAGGCAGCGACGCCTGCGGCTGCGCCGTGATCATGATGACACGCGCCCCCGCGTCCTGCGCCACGCGCATCAGCGCCTCCACCGTCGAAAGATAACCCGGCCCGCAACTGACCAGAAACAGGTCGCCCGCGCCCAGCGGCGGCGGCGTCATGTCACCCACAACCGCCACGGGCAGCCCCAGATGCATAAGCCGCATGGCGAACCCGCGCATCACCAGCCCCTCGCGGCCCAAGCCGTAGACGGCGATCCGTCCCGCCTCCAGGATTGCCTGGCGCAGCGCGGCTAGTTCAGCCTCGTCCACGCCGGCCAATACCCGCTCGATCTCGGCCAAAATCGCACGACAACGGTCGATTGTCGCCATCCGTTTTCTCCCTAACCTGTCCGTCTGTCCGGCCTGTTGGCCTACTCGGCCCGCACGTGCACCTTCAACGTCCGCCCGGCGGCAAACGCATCGAACGCCTCGCGGAAGCCGGCGAAGTCCACCTGATGGCTCACCAGCGGCTCCACGTCGATCACTCCGTTCGCCAGCCAAGCGATGGCCGGCAGGAACGTATAACATAGGGCAAAGCTGCCGATGATGTGCCAGTCGTTGTGGAAGATATCGTATGGGCTGACCTGCACCTTGGTGTGGTTGGGCGCGACGCCGAACTGGAGGTACTGGCCGCGCGGGCGCAGGTAGTTGAAGGCCCGCTCGATCACCGCAGGCACGCCCGTGGCGTCGATCACGATGGGGAAGCCGTCCGGCGCCAGTTCGCGCAGGGCGTCATCCTGCCCGCTGTCCGCGCTTACCGTGGCGCTTGCCCCGACCGCGCTCGCCAGTTTGAGCCGCTCCGTCTGCTTCTCCACCACGGTCACGCGCGCCGCGCCGCTGTAGCGCAGCGCCTGCACCAAAAGCAGCCCCATCGGCCCGGCTCCGAAGATCAACACATCGTCCGCCGGCCAAGTGCGCAGCCGCTTGAGCG
>CAZYSJ010000042.1:0-33987 GCA_964649875.1 uncultured Caldilineaceae bacterium | reverse complement strand
CCCGACCAGGCTGAAGCCTTGCGCCAGACAATGCTGGCCTATAACGACGCCGCCAGCGCCATTCAGAAAGCGGGTGATGCCTGGCAGAGAAAAGCGGTTTGTCACATAAGATGTCGGACCAACGGAGTGCTAACAAGAGGAGAGAAGCATGACGCACAATATTAGTCGGCGCGACTTCCTCAAGGTCAGCGCCATGACAGCCTTTGGGATGGCTGTCGCCGGCTGCGCAACTGCGCCTGCAGCAGAAGCCCCGGCGGCGGCTGCTCCTGCAGCAGAAGCCCCGGCCGCGGCCGCGCCCGCTGCAGAGGCGGTGACGCTGGATGTCATGTCGATGGCCGAGTACGAAGCTCCCTATAGAGAAATCTGGAACTACTTCCAGAGTCAGAATCCGGACATCAAGATCAACGTATTTTCGATCAACGAGGACACCGCGGCGGCACACGAGGCCAAGGTTGCCGGCGGCTACCTGCCGGCTATAGAGCTCACACAGGAGATGCAAATCTTCTTCGACAAGAGCAACTACGAGATGGCGCTCGACCTTTCGGAAGTGCCGTTCGAGTGGTGGGATCGCTGGGAATTCGACGTCAAGAACGCCTGGTCTGATCTGCATGGGCTGCCCGGTCCGCGCTCGCTCGACATTTTCCAGGGCTTTGTGATGACCTGGCAGTACAACAAGGAGTTGATGGACCAGGCGGGGCTGGACCCGCAACGCGACGTCAAGAGTTGGGACGACCTGAAGAAGTGGCTGGACGACGGTACGGCTTGGGCGGCAGCCACAGACGGAGTCGACTGGTTCTGGAATCAGGCTTGGCACAACTGGGTTTTCGGCAACAACTATACGGACTGCATCCCGCTGGCGTTTGCGGATGGACAGCGCGATCGCCAGGTCGACTGCTGGCTCGGCAAGGCCAAGTTCAACGCCGAGGATTCGCCTTATCGCCACTTCTATGAGTTCTACAAGGAGGCGAACGATAAGGGCTGGATACCGCCGGGCATGACGACGCGGCAGTGGGAAGGCGATATGGAAGCCTCCTACATCGCCGGCAAGTCGGTGATGATGATCCATGGGCCGTGGGTATGGGATAAGGCGCTGGCTGCCGGTTCCGACTTCGCGGTCAACGACATGCAGAGCGGTTTGCCTGCCACGCCGCCCGCTGAAGGACAGGGTACGTGGATGCAAAGCGCGCTGCCGCCGAACATCGACAACCAGTGGTTCATCCGCACGGGCAACGAGGCGGCTCCGTACTGGGATCAGCTAGTCTATGCCTGGAACTGGTTCTTCAGCCCAGAGGCGATCCCCATGCGCGCCCAGGCTGAAGGTCGCGTGCCACTGTACAAGTTGGATGAGCCGCTCGATCTGCAAGGGCCGCAGTTCCAGCAGGTGCTGAAGGAAATCGGCCAGCCGGGCGGCAAATGGGAAGACGCCCAGTTTGAGCAGGCTCAGACCGGCAACGTACTGGCAGGGCCGTACCGCAAGAAGGGTTCCAAGGGCGTGTGGGACTGGGAGGCTAACGGCAACAACGAAGTCATGGCCAACGTCCTATCCGGCAAGATCACGGTGCAGGAAGCGTTGGACATCGCCCAGCAGAACTGGGATGAGAGTTTCGAGGGTCTGCCGGCGGCGTAGTTCGCCAGGATCCGCTCCCGATCTGAACGGCAGACACTTCAATTCCGCTTCGATGCGCCGCCATCGGACAAATCGGCATTTTGGCGTTGATTACTAGGCTGTTGTCGCCTCGCGGCTGCACGTCGCCGAGGTGACAACAGCATCCCCTCTAGTCGAATGGCCTGGTCTCCAGTACGGCGACCGGCAATATAGGAGGAGATCATGCCGTCAGCTTCACCCGGAACGCCGGCGACAACAGATATGCAGGCGGCGGGACGCCGGCGAAGCCGGCTGGCGCGGCAACGCATCCTGCGCGATTGGATGTTCATTGCGCCTCAGTTGACGCTGTTCGTGCTGTTGACCATTGTGCCGTTTTTTGTGGCGATCCCGATCCTCTTCACGGATATGGCCCAGTTTAACGATCCGACTGTAGCGCCCGTCGGGTTCCGCAATTTTACCGCGCTGTTCACCGACAAGAGCGTGCAGGCGGATTACATCCCGGCTTTACGGCGGACATTGATATTCGTGGCGCTGAACTACACGACGGTCTACATTTTCGGCTTGTCGTTGGCGCTGTTGATGTATGAGGTCGGCTTCCGCGGCGGCTTTTTCACAGTTGTCTACTTGCCGCTGATGGTATCGGGGTTGGCTGTAGGGTATATGGCTGTGATGCTCTTTTCGCGCGAGACGGGGACGGCGAATCTTCTGCTGAAGGAATTAGGGCTGATTAAGACGCCGATAGACATCTTCTCGGCGCAAGGGACGGCCTTCATCCTGCCCTTGTTAGTCGGTTGGCGGTATGCCGGCTACAACATGGCCATCTTTCTGTCCGGCCTGTTGGCGATCCCGCGGGAGACGATTGAGGCGTCGATTGTTGATGGCGCGACGTATTGGCAGCGGCTATGGCGCATCTACTTTCCGCAGATGTGGCCATCCTTCATCCTGGCGACGACGATGTGCCTCATCGGCTCTTTTGCCGTTTTCGATGAACTTGTGGCGATGGGCGCGCTGTATGTGAACCCGGAAGCCAAGTTGTTGAGCATCCTGTTCTTTACCTACGGCTTCCAGGTGGAGCGGCTCGCCATGGGGATGACAATGGCGGTCATCACGTTTTTCCCGCTGGTCATCTTGGGCGTGATCTTGCAGCGGTTACAGCGCCGGCTTCAGTACTATTAGGAGGAGACACCGTCATGGCGGATACGGTCACCGCATGGAAACAGCCGCAGCTTGAACGGCGTCGTCTCAGCACGCGCGGCCGGCGAAGGCTTTTGCGAGCGTTCGCCCTTGTCGTGATGTTGATCTATACCGTATTGACGCTGTTCCCCTTCTACGCGCTGTTCATCCGGTCGTTTGTCAGCACCAAGGATTCGGCGCAACTCCATCTGTGGATTCCGGAAGCGGCAGAGGTCAACATGAATGCACAGGTGGGCAACTTGAGCGTGTTCTATGACCTAGACCTCGCCGAACTTAAGGATGCGTTTGACATTCCGCAGACGGATTTCATCATGTCGCGCACCTCGCTGCGGCAGTTGGGCGAGCAATACGGCATCCCTGAGGAGAGAATACACGATTTCTTCGAAGGTTTCTATACCTATAACGGCTGGCGCACGCTCCTGACGGGCACTTTGTACGGCACCTCGTTCTGGGGGGCCTTGGCGCGCACGTTGATCATAACCGTAATCAGCCTGACGCTCGCCATCATCCTGTCGATCTTCACGGGCTACGGGCTGGCGGGCTTGCGGCGGCGCGACCAGATGTTTGTCTACAATCTCTACCTATTGCAGATGGTCATTCCGGCGATGTTGATTCTGCTGCCCCAGTTCTTGATCATCCAATGGGTGTTCAAGCTGTTTCCGGGGTATGGCGAGCCGGGTCCCCTGCGTTGGAGCCTGCAACTGCTGTCCATCGTGCTGATTAACATCAAGGGCACGGCGCTGTCTACCATGGTGTTTACCGCCGCCATCTCGTCGATACCAAAGGAGCTTGAAGACTCCGCCCAGATCGACGGCGCGGGCAGTTGGCAGTATGTGCGTTACATCCTCATTCCGCTGCTCCGAGTGCCGATTGTGAGCATCATTGTGATCATGCTGCCGCTGATCTACAATCAGTTCTTGGAACCGTATGTCTACCTCGATCCAGCCAATTCCACGTTGTTGCCCTTCACCCAGAGCGCGGTGGGGCAGTTCTCGACGAACTTTCAACTGATTTACTCCGCGATCCTAGCGTCGGTGCTGCCTTTGGTGGCCGTCTACCTGATGTTCCGCCGCTTCTTCATCGAAGGCGTCATGTCCGGCGCCATTAAGGGATAGGACGTTTATGCGCCCTACAAACAGCCGCCGGCTGGTCTTTCAGCCCGGCAGCTATGCCAGCCTGCAATCCGGCGCCAACCAGATCGTCAATGCCATCCGGCCAACGCTCGGACCTTTACCGCGCGTTGTGGCAATCGACCGCATACTGGATGCGCGCATGCCGGAACTGCTGGACAACGGCGGCACAATCGCCAAACGCATCATCCAACTGCGCGATCTGCATGCGGATGTGGGCGCGATGTATGTGCGCGATTTCCTGTGGCAACTGCAGGATCAGGAGGGCGACGGGACGGCTACGGCCGCGGTGTTATTCCAGAGCGTGTTCAACCAGGGCGTGCGTTACGCAGCAAGCGGCTACAATGCACGCCGACTGCAAACGCATCTGGAAGAAGGCGCGCGCGTCATTCTTTCCGAATTGACGCGCATGACGACTACGGTGAACGGAAAAAGACGGTTGGCTCAGGCGGCATACACGGTGTGCCAGGATGCCGAATTGAGCGATCTGCTGGGCGAGATCTTCGACATTATTGGCGAATACGGCCGGCTTGAGATCCGCGAGGACAGCGGTCGCGGGCTGGAGCGGGAATATGTAGAGGGCATGTATTGGGAGAAAGGGCTGCTTTCGCGTGAATTGGTGAGCGACTGGACGCGTGTGCGCAGCGAGTTGGAGGATGCCGCCGTCTTCATTTCCGATCTGAATCTGCGCGAGCCGGAGGATTTGCTGCCGATCTTGGTTTGCGCTTTGCGAAACGAACGTCGCCGGCTTTTGATCATCGCCAATGAGATTTCGGACAGCGCCATGTCGCTGTTGCTGGCGAACAACCGCAAGCCTGATGAGTTCCAGGCATTGGCCGTGCGCACGCCGGGCCACGGCGCAGAGGAGCAGGCGTGGTTCTTGACCGATGCGGCGCTGCTGTGCGGCGGGCGGGCGTTTGTTCAGCAGGCGGGTGATCACCCGCGCGGGCTGCGCGCCGAGCACTTTGGCCGGGCGCGCCGCGTGTGGGCTAGCCGGGAAAGTTTCGGCATCATCGGCGGGCGCGGCGACCCGCGGATGCTTCGAAGGCATATTGCCGAACTGAGGCAGACATTCGAGGATAGCCCAGACGTCGTGTACCGCTCGAAGCTGGAGAAGCGCATCGGCAAGCTGCTGGGCGGCTCCTCAACGCTTCGCATCGGCGGCGTCAGTGCGCACGAGATCGAAGAGCGCAAGGAACGCGCCGAGCGAACGGCGTTGGCTGTACGCGGGGCATTACGCGAAGGCGCGCTGCCGGGCGGCGGGGCTGCGCTGATGGCCTGCCGCCCGGCGCTGCGTGACCGTCTGCGCCAGGCGGCGGACGATGAAGAAGCGGCGGCGTACCGGATCCTGATCGACGCGGTTGCAGAGCCGATGGCCGCGCTGGCTGCCAACGCCGGCTACGATGCAATGGCGGCAGTCGGCAAGGCGGAGGCGGGCGGGCCGGGTTTCGGCTTCGACGTCTTGTGCGGCGAGGCTGTACACATGGCGGAGGCGGGCATCCTCGATCCGGCCAGCGTTCAGAAAGCGGCTGCGGTGACCGGCATCACGGGCGCCGCGCTGGCGCTGACTATCGACGTGCTGGTGCACCGGCCCAATCAACCTGCGCGCGCGTCGGTGCGCCCGCCAAGCAAGAGAAAGCGACTGTAACGCCGATGGCGGAGAACCGCGCAGAACAGGATTCGGTCTATGGCTTGGCTGCAACGCCCGACTTCATAGAGGAGGGACGCTGTTTTGCGGCGCGCGCTTCGGGGCTGTATGTGTCGGAGGACGGAGGCCATACGTGGCGTGACGCCTACCGCAGCCTGGCGCTCAAAACGCCGTTAACGACGGCGACTGTGGCGCTGTCACCCCAGCCCGCTTCTGAGACGACAGTGTTTGCCGGCGCGTTGGGCGGCGTCTTGCGTTCGACAGACGGCGGCGAGAACTGGATAACGGCCATGCTTCCCACGCCGCCGCCCTACGTCGTTGCGCTCGCACTCTCTCCCGAGTACGAGCAGGATGGACTTGTGTTTGCCGCGACGATGGAGGACGGGGTGTTTCGGTCGTGGGACCGCGGCGCAAGTTGGGCGGCATGGAATTTCGGGCTGCTGGACCTGAACGTCTATGCGCTGGCGATCTCCCCGGACTTCGGCCGTGATGAGACGCTGTACGTCGGAACGGAGAGCGGCATCTTTTGCAGCACAAATGGCGGGCGCGCTTGGCGCGAAGCGCCGTTTGCGATGGAGGCCGCTCCGGTGTTGTCGCTGGCGATCTCGCCCACTTTCGCAAGCGATGGAATCCTGTTCGCCGGGACCGAGGCGAACGGTCTTTTCCGGTCGGGAGACCGCGGCGCAAGCTGGGAAAGGGTGCATGGGTGGGAAGGAGATCCTGCCGTTAACCAACTGCTGATGGCGGATCACGACGCAGGCGGTTGGGCCTTGATGGCGTTGGCCGGAACAAGCGTGAGTTATTCGACAGACGGCGGATCGCATTGGCGCAGTCTGCCCCTCGCCGATTCCCTGGATGCAGCGACTACATGCGTCTGCGCGCCGCGAGGGTTGGCTGCGGGCGACCCATTGCTGCTTGGTTTGGAGGATGGGCGCGTCATGTTGACGGAGATACCCGATTGGCGAGCATGAAAGGACAAGGCGAAGCGATGGCTTCTATGATGCCTGCTGTACGCAAAATAAATGCCGGGCCGGGGAACGTGGAGTTGCGCGAGACGCCGATTCCCGATATCGGGCCGAATGATGTGTTGATGAAGGTGTATGCCGCGGGCATCTGCGGCAGCGACCTGTTGATCCAGGAGGATCGCCATTTCTACCGCGCTCCTGTGACGCAGGGGCATGAGTTTTCCGGCATTGCCTACAAAGTCGGGAGAAACATCACGCGTGTGAAAGAGGGCGACAAGTTTATTGCCGACATCGAGTGCAGCAAGGGGGAATGGCTAGGCGTTACGGTTGACGGCGCGTTTGCGCCGTACATGCGCGTGCCGGAAAACGTAATCTATCGCCTGCCGGAGCATGTGCCTATCGAGCACGCGGCGATGGGCGAACTGATCGCGGCGACGCACCATCTGATCCAGGAACGCGCCCAGGTGCGGGTCGGCGATGATGTGGTGATCGTGGGGCCGGGGCCGATGGGCATCGTCGCTACGCAGTACGCCAAGATCTGCGGCGCGCGGCGCGTGATTCTGATCGGGCTCAAAAGTGATGAAATGCGCCTAGAAATTGGCCGGCAGGTAGGCGCTGATGTCACGCTCTACTCGGAAGACGATCCGGCCGAGGCGGTGATGGAGATCACCGGCGGCAAGGGCGCCGAGTTCGTACTCGAATGCAGCGCCAGCGAACTTGGCGTGCAGCATGCAATCGACTGTGCGCGCAAGGCCTATGAGGGGCCGGGCGGCAAGGGCGTGGTCGTGTTCATCAGCTTGTGGGGGCGGCAACTGACGGTGAATCTGGATCAGGTGAGTCTGGGCCAGTTGGACATCCGCGGGAGCTGGAGTTGGAACGGGCGCGAGACGTGGGAACATGCCGTTGACCTGCTCGACCGCGGGCTGTTCGATTTCGCGCCGATGATTACCGGTCACTATGAGTTGGAAGAGTGGGAGAAGGCATTTGCGAATCTGCGGGAGAAGCGCGATCTAAAAGCGATGTTCCTGCCCAATGGTTCGGGCTGGGCCAAATAATGTCAAGGAGCTTGCCGTGAAACCCCTGAAGTACAGCTTTTTTCAGTTAACCTTTGGCCAGGATGAGGCCTATCTGCATCCGGAAAAGACATACGAGCGCTTGAAGCGATGTGGATACGACGCCATCGAGATTACGCCGCCCAAGGGACGCTACGGCATGGGCGTCAAGATGGAGGACTACCTCGAGACGCACCGCAAACTAAAGGCGGATTTCGGGCTAGCCGTGTCGTGCATCAACGAATGTTGGGGAGAGGAGTGGGACCCGTTTTCGCCGACGTATAAGACGCTGACTGAACCGAAAACGGCGGACCTTGCCGTGCGCGAGACGATGTCCTCGGTTGATTTCGCTGCCGAGTTAGGCGCGCCCTGCGTGACGATCGCCGTGGCGATCCACGCCGATATCACGGCTGCCAACGTGAACGAGGCCACGGCGGTAGCGGTCGACGCACTGCAGCGAGCGGCGGATTATGCTAAGTCGAAGGGGGTGCGCCTGGTCTTCGAGGCGACCAACCACCTGGAGATGGGCAAGTTCGTCAACACCGCGCTGAACCACAAGCGCATGATCGAACTGACCGGACGCGACAACATCGGCATTCAGCTCGATTGGTTCCACGCCAACTTTGAGGAACTGAACCCGTACGAGGCGGTGATGGATGCGCACCCGCTGCTGTGGCACATGCACTTCCGTGACTCGAACTCACTGACGCCAGGATATGGCACGGTGGACTTTAAAGCGGTGATGCGCGCCGTCAAGCGGGTCGGCTACGATGGATACTGCACCATCGAGAGCGCGCCGATGATTCCGGACGCAGACACGGCGGCGAAAGACGGCATTGACTATTTGAAGTTCATGGAGCGGATCGCGGAATATCAATTGCGGCCGGAGTTCCCGAACGGGTATGCGCTGCCTAGCGCCTTATAATCGACACACAATGCGGCCCGCCGGCTGAACGCCTAACGAGCCGAAACGCCCTGCGATAGAACAATAGGGAGACACACAGCGATGGACAACAGCGAGATTCTGGAGCGCTCACGGGAAATGATCCGGGCAGAAGGTGAAGCGGTCATTGCGATGGCCGATCTGCTGGGTGAGCCGTTCCTTGAGGCGGTGCGGATGGTGGCGGCTTGCTCTGGCGTGGTCATGACGACCGGTTCCGGCACGTCGGGGACGATTGCGCGGCGACTGGCGCATATGCTGGCGACGACAGGGATGCACGCCAGCTTCGTGCATCCGGCCGATGCGCTGCACGGGCCTTCGGCGAGCGTGCAGGAGGGCGACATCCTCATCGCCTATTCCAAGGCGGGCAAGAGCGCTGAAATCAACCATTTCGTACAGGTGACGAAGCAAAGAGGAGGCCGGGTCATTTCCCTTACATGGGAGCCGGAATCCGAGCTGGGCAAGTTGAGCGACATCACGCTTGCGGTGCGTTCGGGCGAGCGCGCGGAAGGCGAGGGCGTACTGCCCTATGGCAGTACGCTCGCTGCCGGCGCCGTCAGCGACGCGCTGTGTCAGATGGTGAAACTGCTGCGCGGCTTTGACCTGGCAACGCTGGCGCAGACCCATCCTTCGGGGGCGACGGCGGAGCTTGTGCGCAAGAAATAGGAGAGCCGACATGGCGGATTTATTGCTGGGAATCGACTATGGAACCGGCGGCGCCAAGGCATGCATCATCGATACGCAGGGAAATGTCTTGGGGTTTGCCTTTCAGGAATACTCCTTTTACCACGATAAGCCCGGCTGGTCGGAGCATGACGCCAATAACTACTGGGCCGTCGCTTGCCACATGATCCACGACTGCCTGGCGCAGGCGCGGGCAAATGCCGCCGATATCCGCGGCATTGCTGTGTCGTCGGCTCTGCCGTCGATGGTGATGGTCGATAGGCAGCATCAGCCGATCCAGCGGGCGTATAACCTGATGGATCGTCGCGCCAAGCAAGAGGTAGCATGGCTGAAGCAGGGGATCGGCGAGGAGCGGATCAAGGCGCTGACGGGCAACCGCATCGAAGACCATCCTTCGCTGGTGAACTTGCTGTGGGAGAAGCGACACCGTCCGGATTCCTTTGCGCGCATCTGGAAGGCGCTGACGATCGACGGCTTTGTCACGCTCAAGCTGACCGGACGCGCCGTGATGAACATATCTGCCGGGCCGTTCTATGGCGTGGCGCACGATCTGTTGAACGAGCGCTTCGACGAGAAGATGCTCGAAGAGATCGGCATCGACCCGGCGATCCTGCCGCCAATGGCGCGCTGCGAGGAGATCGTCGGCGAGGTGACGTCGCAGGCCGCGGCGGAGACGGGGCTGGTTGCGGGGACGCCGGTGGCGGTGGGGCAGGTGGACTTCAACGCCTCATGCATTGCTGCGGGCGTCATCGAACCGGGCGACATCATGAGCAACCTGGGCACGGTGGGCAACTTCGGCGTGATCCACAAGAGCCGTGAGTTCAATTTCTCGCCGGTCGGCCTGTCGATGATCAACCTGGCTTTTACCATCGATTCGGCCAACACTTACATTACGATCCCGTCGACGACGACAGGCGGCCAGTCGATCCGCTATCTGCGCGACAACTTTTCGCAGTTGGAGGTGGAGACTGAGCGCGCGCTCGGCGTTAGCTCGTATGACTTGCTCAACCTGCAAGCAGAGAAAGCGCCGCCCGGCAGCGACGGCCTGATCATTTTGCCCTACCTAATGGGCGAGCGCACGCCGATTTGGGACACGAACGCACGGGGGGTGATCTTCGGACTGTCGTTGAATCACGGCAAGGGACACGTGGTACGCGCCATGATGGAGGCGGTCGCGTTCGCTCTGTATGACTCGTACCAGTTGATCGTCACGTCTGGGCTGCCTATCAACTATCCCATCGTGCTCAACGAGGGCGGCGCGGTGAGCAAACTGTGGCGGCAGATTATCACCGATGTGTTCAATGCGCCGACCGTGTTGGTGAAGCGACGTACGGGCGCTCCGTTCGGCGATGCCGTGCTGGCAGGGGTGGCGTGTGGCGTCTTCTCCGACTTCTCCATCGCCAAGGAGTGGGCGGAGTACGTCGCGCCGATGGAACCGGATGGGGAGAACCACGCGCGGTACATGGAGTATTTTGGTCTGTACAAGCGGCTCTACGAGCACGTGAAAGAGGACTTCGCGGCGCTGGCGGCCATCCGGGATCTCGGTTAGGTACAAATAGATGGAGCGCATACGATGGCCCTTGTACCGGCGCATGTGATTCTGGCGGACGCGCGGCGGCGCGGCTATGGCATTCCCTGCTTGCTGGCGGGAAATCTAGAAATGACCATCGGCCAGATTCAAGCGGCAGAAGAACTGGATGCGCCGCTGATCTTGGCGTATAACGCCGGCGTCACGCCGCAAGTATCGATGGCGCTGGCGATGCCCGCCATTGTGAATGCAGCCCGGCAGGCGCGCACGCCGGCGGCGACGATTCTGGATCATGGCCGGACGCTAGACGAGGTGAAGCAGGCGGTCGAGCTAGGTTCATCCTCGGTGATGTTCGATGGCTCGGCGCTGCCGTTCGAGGAAAACGTGCAAGCGACGGCGGAGGCCGTGCGTCTGGCGCACGCGGCCGGCGTCTCGGTAGAGGGGGAATTGGGCGCAATCGGCGGCTCGTCGATTGAACTGGGGGCGAGCGCTGCGCATGCCAGCTCTATGACCGACCCTGGCCTGGCCGCGGAGTTCGTGACGCGCACGGGCGTGGACGTGCTCGCTGTTTCGTTTGGCAATGTGCATGGGGTATATCGCGGGGAGCCGCGGCTTGACCTTGAGCGGGTGCGTGCTATTGCTTCGCTGGTCGACGTGCCGCTAGCGATGCACGGCGCGTCCGGCTTGACGGACGACCAGTACCCGCCCATCATCCGCAGCGGTATCAGTAAGATCAACTATTACACGGCTATGGCGCAGGCGGTTAGTCGCGATCTGCGCGATATGCTGGCGGCCGCGTCCGAGGAAGGCCTTGTTTTTCACCGCATCATCTCGGCGAGCATCGACGGGTTCTATGCTAAGACCAAGGAACTTCTGGTTCTACTGGGCGCGGAGGGAAAGGCCCGCAATCTCTGAGAAAAGTCGCGATAGGCTCCGCCGCCGCCAGGCGAGAAGGATTAGGATGAAGCATGTCGCTGATTGGGTTGGATATCGGCACGACGGGCTGTAAGGCGATTGTGTTCGGAACTGACGGGCGCATCCTGGGCGCGGCGCGGCGCGAATACGGCATCAGTTCGCCGCAGCCAGGGTGGGCTGAACAGGACGCGGAGCAGGTGTGGCGGCTGGCGTGGGATGTGCTGCGCCAGGCCGTTGCCGGCGCAGGAGATGACCAGCCTATCGCGCTTGCTATCTCGTGCCAGGGCGAGTCGGTGATGCCGGTTGACGAGCACGGGACAGCGCTGCGCCCGGCCATCCTGGGCATGGACACGCGCACTGTCGCGGAGAACGAGTGGCTGGTGCGGCAGTTCGGCGCGGACAGTCTGTTCGAGCGAACCGGGATGCCCGTACACACGATCAACTCGCTGCCCAAGATGCTGTGGCTGCAGCGCCACGAGCCGGAGATATGGCGCAAGGCGCACAAGTTTCTGCTCTACGAGGACTTCTTCCTGCGCCGTTTTGGCGGGAAAGCGGTTGTCAGTACGTGTCTGGCCTCGCGCACACAGATGATGGACCTGCGTACCGGCGAGTGGGCGGGCGATCTGTTGGCTGAATGCAATATCGATCCTGGCCGCTTGTCGGCTCCTGCGCCGCCGGAGGGAGGCGTCGTGGGCGTTATGCGTCGCGAACTCGTCGAGGAGCTTGGCATTAAGGGGGAGGTCCTCCTGGTCGCAGGCGGGCATGATCAGGCCTGCGCGGCGTTCGGCAGCGGTGTCATCGAGCCAGGATTGGCGATGGTCTCGACCGGCACGGCCGAGGTGGTCGAGGTGGCGATGGATTCGCCGGCGCTGGACGCGGCGCTGCGCAAGGGGAATATCTCGGTCTATCGCCACACGGCGCCGGGGCTGTTTCTGGCGATGACGCTCAATCACAGCGGGGGATTGCTCTTGCGCTGGTACCGCGATACGTTCTGCAAGGCGGAGACGGCTGAGGCTGAGGCGTCCGGGCAAGACGCGTATGACCTAATCTTGGCAGGCGCGCCCGCGAGTCCGACCCCGCTGATGGTCCTGCCGCATTTTTCGGGCAGCGGCACGCCGTGGCTGGACACTGAGTCGAAGGGCGCTGTATTGGGGATGACGTTCGGCACGGATCGCGCGACGCTGGCGAAGGCAATTCTGGAGGGGTTGACGTTTGAACTGCGCATCAACTTGGATTTGCTGCGCAGCGCAGGGGTTGAAATCGGCACGCTTCATGCCGTGGGCGGCGGCGCCCGCAGCCCGTTGTGGCTGCAACTGAAGGCGGACATTTGCCGCATCCCGTTGCAGACGCCGATGGTGACAGAGGCCGCCTGTCTGGGTGCGGCGTTGCTGGCTGGCGTTGGCGCGGGCGTGTATGCGGATGCGCAGGCCGCTGTGGCTGCGGCGGTAGCGTGGCGGGCGCGGGTGGAGCCGGATGCGGAGAGTGCGGCTGCGTACGATAAACGGTATGCGCTCTACCGGCAGTTGTACCCCCTGCTGGCGGATACGCTGCACGCGCTTTGAGCCGGTTGCGATCCGTATGCCGGTTTTACCTGATAAACAACTCTGATAGGATTGTTACAGGAGTCTCTATGTTTGGGCTACCCAGCGCTCATTTACCGCGCGTGCAGGTGCACGAAGGCGGGCGTTTCCTGATGACAGCGGACGGCAAACCGTTCTTTTGGCTGGCGGACACCGGCTGGGAGTTGTTCCATCGACTCGATAGAAACGAGGCGCGCCATTACCTGGCAAACCGCAGCCAAAAGGGGTTCACGGTGATTCAGGCCGTAGTCCTTGCGGAGTTCGACGGCCTTCGCTCCCCAAACGCCTACGGTGCAGTTCCATTTGTAGACGCCGATCCGGCGCGGCCCAACGAGGCCTATTTTTCATATGTGGACGAGTTGGTGCGCATGGCCGGGGCGTACAACCTGTACGTGGGGCTGCTGCCCACGTGGGGCGATAAGGTGACGCCGATGTGGGGCGCAGGACCGGTCATCTTCGACGAAGAGGCGGCGCGGGCCTATGGCGAATGGCTGGGCAGGCGCTACGCCCAAGATACCAACATCATCTGGATCATCGGCGGGGATCGCCCGCCTGTGCGTGAGGGACAGGACTGGCGGCCCGTATGGCGAGCGATGGCTGCAGGCATCCGCGCCGGCGTGGGCGGGCCGTGCGTGATCACCTACCATCCGCCGGGCGGAATTGACCGCTCGACATCGGTCCATCTGCACGAAGAGGAGTGGCTCGACTTCAACATGATCCAGTCGGGGCATGGTTCGGGCCATGATACGCCGGTGTGGGAAGCGATTGCGCGCGATTATGCGTTGACGCCGGTGAAGCCCACACTAGATGCCGAGCCGAATTACGAAGATCACCCGGTGAACCCGTGGCCGGAATGGAATCCCGCGGACGGGTACTACCGGGACGACGATGTGCGGCGGCAGTGTTATCGTTCGGTTTTTGCCGGGGGGTGCGGGGTGACCTACGGTCATCATGCCGTGTGGCAGTTCTGCGGATTGCGTCATACGCCTGTGAACCATCCTGACCGCTACTGGCGGGAGGCGATCGACCGGCCTGGCGCGTCGCACATGATCTATCTGCGGCGGCTGATGGAGAGCCGCCCCTATTTCGAGCGCATCCCGGACGACAGCGTGATCGTCTCGGAGAACGGCGAGGGCAGGCATCACCTATGCGCCACCCGCAGCGAACTAGGGAGCTATGCTATGGTCTACTTCCCGGATGCCGTGCGGTCAGCGACGATTGACCTGGGGAAGGTGCGCGGCTCTGCGGTGCGGGCCTGGTTCTACGATCCGCATACCGGCCTTGCGCAGGAGGCGGGTCTATTTAACGATAAGCGGCCGAGCGAATTCGTCACGCCGCTGGAGTGGCACGATTGGGTTCTGGTGTTAGACGATGCAACAGCGGGTTTTGCCGCGCCGGGAGCAGCCTAGGTCCTGCGACAGGACAGGCCGGCGGCGCGTATGAACTGCCCCGGCCTGTCCATTCCGGCCTTTTAGTTGTCTATTCCATCTTGTCCGGGTCGGGCGCGCCCATGATGTTGTAGCCGCCGTCTACGTAGAGCACCTCGCCGGTGATGCGGGACGCCCAATCGCTGAGCAAGAAGCGAGCGGCATCGCCGATGTCTTCCTGCGTTACGTTGCCCATTGGAGCGATCGCGCCGACATAGTTCAGGCTCTTGCGGAAGCCGCTCACGCCGGATGCGGCGAGCGTCTTGATCGGGCCGGCGCTAATGGCATTCACACGAATGCGATCCTGTCCCAGGTCCCAGGCGAGATAGCGCACCGTGGCTTCTAGGGCGGCCTTGGCGACGCCCATGACGTTATAGCTGGGCGTTACCTTCTCTGCGCCGTAGTAGGTCATAGCCATGATGGCGCCGCCGTTGGGCATGAGCGGTCGAGCGCGCTTCGCCAGGGCGATAAGGCTGTAGCAACTCACGTCCATGGCGATGCTGAAGCCTCTGCGCGTGGTGTCGACGAAGCGACCGCCAAGGTCCTCGCTCGGCGCATAGGCAACGGAGTGGACGAGGAAGTCAAGCGGCCCGAAATTGGCGGCCACATCGGTGAACAGCGCGTCGATGGCCGCGTCGTCAGTCACGTCACATTCGCGCACGTAGGTCGAGCCGATGCTTTCGGCCAGGGGCTCGACGCGCTTCTTCAAGACTTCGCCTGCATAACTGAAGCCAAGTTCGGCGCCTTCCTCGTGCAGCGCCTGCGAAATGCCCCAGGCGATTGAATTCTTATTGGCGACGCCAAAGACCAATCCACGCTTGCCTTCAAAAAGACCCATGTCGTATTCTCCTCGAGTGGTTAGCGGAGCAAAGCCGTCTCTACGCGGTTTCCAATAGACTTTTGCAGCTTTTTGATCAAATTGGCTCTTTACAAGCGCCGCTAACTATGCTAAACTCCATCTCGAACTGCTAGGGTATTGCGGTGCGGCTTTGCCGCTATCGGGGGAACCGCAATGGCCTAGCAGTTTTCTTTTCCCCTTACGAAGCCAGGCGAACGAATCTGCGCTTGCCGGCCTGCAGAACTTGCTCCTTGCCGGGCAGAGGTTCGACGACCAGGTCGATGTCCTCCACCTGTATGCCATCCAGCCGCACGCCCCCTTGCTGAACCAGGCGGCGTCCATCGCTTTTGCTCTTGACCAACTCTGCGGCGTGCAGCAGATCGACAACATTGGTTGGGTCGGTCAGGTTGAAGACTGGTGCGTCGCTAGGCGCCTGGCCTTGATGCATGTCCGCTGCATCTTGTGAGGCGCGGTCCGCTGCTTCGTCGCCGTGGAAGATGCTCACGATCTCCCAGGCCAACTGATGCTTCAATTCGCGCATGCCGAGCCTGCCGGAATCCACATCTTGAAAGATGCGGTCGATCTCGGTCTGCGACCAGCGCGTGACCAGTTCGGCATAGGAGCGCATGGCCGTATCGGGCACGTTGAGCACCTTGGTATAGATGACGCCGGGCGGTTCGTCAATGCCGATGTAATTCCCGGTTGATTTACTCATGCGCACCTCGCCGTCAGTGCCGACGAGGATTGGCGAGGTCAGCACGACTTGCGGGCGCATGCCGAAGGACTCCATCAGTTTGCGTCCGGCCATGAGGTTAAACAGTTGATCCGTACCGCCGATCTGGACGTCCGTTTCCTGGGCGACGGCGTCGTAGCCCTGCATGAGCGCGTAGAAGAACTCGTGCAGCCAAATGGCGTCGCCGGCGTTGTAGCGGAGGTTGAAATTCTCGCGGGCCAGGAACTGCTGCACGGTGAAGGAACTGGCGAGCCGGATGATATCAGCGAACGTGAGGCCGGCGAGCCATTCATGGTTGAAGCGAACGCGCGTCTTCTGCGGATCGAGCACGCGCCAGGCCTGTTTCGCATAGGTTTCGGCCTTGCTCATGGCGTCTTCGAGCGTTTGTTGTTTGCGGGCGCTATCTTTGTCGCTCGGATCGCCGATGATGCCGGTAAAGGTGCCGATCAGGAACGTCACATCGTGGCCGAGGTCCTGAAACTGGCGCAGTTTGCGCATGGTGATGGTGTGGCCCAGGTGCAGATCGGGCGATGAGGGATCGTATCCGCAATAGACCTTCAGGGGCGTGCCGGTGTCGCGGCTTTCTTGGAGGCGTTGGCGCAGTTCTGCCTCCATGTTTTTGTAGGTTTGCGCATCGCCGAAATCGACGCCGCGCATCAGGATCTCCATTTGCTCGTCTACTGGCGGAAAGCTTGGCATGTGAACGCCCCTGTGTGAGTGGCTTGTCTGACGGTTACACTCTGAGCATGATACACAAGGGTGAACGGACGGTCAATCACGGCGGGGCGTTGCGTGGGGCGACGCCGCTTTGGCGCAGGCGTCGTGATGTGGGTACAATTCGCCTATGACGCATCTGTGGAGGCGATTGGCGCGGCATTTCGGCGGAGGCGATGCGACGCAAGCCGGCGACGCCTCGCGCGCCGATTTTCGTTGGACCTATGAGCCGGTCGCCAAATCGGGAGGCGATTCGATGTTCCAGGACGATGGGCAAGCATTCGCCGGTGATCCCCCGGATGATAACCAGCCTGGCTTGACTGAGAATCGCAATGCCGAGCGGGCATCGCAGCGAAAACGCGAAGGCAGCCCGCTGGCGCTTGCCGCCCGGCGGGATAAATCGGCGCCCGCGGAGAGAGAGGGGCCAGCGCGCCAACCGGCCGCCCTGGCGTATCTGCGGCATCGTCTGGACGAAGCTGCAGCTCGCTGGTGGGCGACAGGCGAACTGCCGCCCGTGGAGTTGCTGCGAGCCGGGCTAACGGCGCTGGAAGACGGCTGCGAGTTGGAAGCCGAGCATCGTTCGTTACTGCTGCGCGCCTCGTTGCGTCATGGCCGCGGCATGCTCACCGCGTTGGGCCATCAGGATGATCCGGAGCGGACAGGGCTGGTGCTGGCGGAGGCCTTGACCGCGGGCGAGGAGCCCGTTCCGGTCGAGGCGATAATTACCCTGATGGATCGCGACCCGCATAGCCGCCTGTGGCGACCGGCGCTGCTCTTCGAATTGCGCGCGGCAGCGAACAGCGTGGACAGCGTTCGCCGGGCGCGTGCCGGGGCTGCATTGCGGCAATTGGCGTCTGATGAGACGGCATCCGGTGCGGAGGCTGCCCAAACTGTCGTCAATCCGGGTGTACCGGCGCGAGCCCGCCGCTTTGCGTGGAAGCCGCGTCATACGCTGTGGCTGCTTATCCTGGTCTGTGTGGCGAGCGCCGGCGTCTGGGCGGCCATCGCGCGCGGACAGCAAAGCCTGATGGTTCGTTTGCCTGCCGGCGAATATGCGCTGCCCCTGGCAAACAACAGCGGCGAACCGGTTACGATTCAGGTCGATTCGTTCGTCATCGACCGGCACGAGGTCACTAATCGCCAGTACCGCGCCTGTTATGGTCGCGGTCGATGCAGTTGGCCGGCAAGCGGCGACGCGGCGGGCATCAAAGACTATTTCGTCAACCCAGCCTATGATATGTACCCGGTCGTCAACATTGACTGGGACGCCGCGGCGGAGTATTGCCGAGCGCAAGGTAAACGACTGCCGACGGAGGAGGAGTGGCTGGTCGCCGCAGTCGCTGCGCCCATGACGGGCCGGCTATTCACATACCCTTGGGGCGATGTGTTCGGCGGCGGACGGGCCAATACGAAGGAGAGCGGTCGCGGTCTGCCGGCGCTTGTCGGCAGCTATAGTCCGGCGGGAGACAGCCCTAGCGGCGCGTCGGACATGGCCGGCAACGTGGCCGAGTGGACAGCAACGGTTGCGGAGGGCGGAGCCGGCAGAGTGGTTAAGGGGGGCTCCTACCGCGATGACGGGCCGGCGGCGCAGGCGAGCGCGTTTCGGATCATGGCGGCGGGCGCTGTTGCGGATTGGATAGGGTTCCGGTGCGCAGCAGATTGACTGGCTGCCGCGTTTGTGTGATCGATTCACATTCTGCGGTCGATCTCCGCCGATTTACCGATAGCCGTTACGACTTGCCGCGCCGGCAAACAGTTGCTACAATCGAACAGCTTTTGCCGCTGACCGAGTTGTCATTGACCTGGAAGAGGAATTATGAATCAGGATCCCGTAAAAGCGGTCGATTTCACCGCAGAGCTGGAATTTGCCAGCAAGGTTGCGCAGGAGGCCGCTACAATCGTCAACACCTTCTATGTCGGATCGTCGGAGGTGCGTTACAAGTCGGATCGCTCGCCCGTGACTGAGGCGGATCGGTCCGCTAACCAACATATTGTTACGCGTGTGCGCGCCATGTTCCCCGATGACGGCGTGCTTTCCGAAGAATCGAAGGATGATCTCAGCCGTCTCGATAAGGAGCGGGTATGGATCATCGATCCCTTAGACGGAACCAAGGAGTTCATCGCGCGCAACGGCGAATTCTCGATCATGATCGGCCTGTCCGTGCGCGGCGAGGCTGTGATGGGCGTGATCATGCAGCCGGAGACGGGGTTGCTCTATGTAGGCGCGCAGGGCCTCGGCGCTTACCTGCAGGAGGGGGATGAGCGCATTCCGCTGGCGGTGAGCGATACGGACCGTACAAATCAGATGATCTTGGTGAGCAGCCGCAGCCACAGGCAGCAGATCACGGACAAGATGCGCAGCACCATGCGCATAACGAGCGAACGCGTGAGCGGGAGCGTGGGGCTGAAGGTGGGGCTGATCGCGCGACAACTGGCGGACCTCTATCTGCATCCCAGCCCCGGTTGCAAGGAGTGGGACCTGTGCGCTCCGCAGGCGCTTTTGGAGGCGGCGGGCGGGCGCATCACCGACTGTTGGGGCAATCCCATCTGGTACAATAAGCGCGACGTGCGCGCACACAATGGGCTTGTGGCCAGCAACGGCGCGATCCATGAGTTGGTTGTCGACACGGTTGCACGCATCTGCGAAGAATTCGGTTACAATGAGGAAGACGGTTTCTGGTAACCGACGCGCAAGTCTATCGTGAAGGAGTCGAATAGCCGATAGGATGCGGCACTCGCCTGGTGAAAGCAAGTGGCTGTATGGCATTCATGATGCCGGCGGCGAGCAACTCATGTTGGAGGCTGGAAAGCCCGGCTGGGTCGTCTGCTCGGAAGTCATCGGTCACGATCCGGAGGATCTGAGCGGGCGGAACTTCTTGCGATACCGGCTGCACAAACTTGGCGTGATCTGCCGGTTGGACAACGGACGTTATCCTCATGGGACCATCCCCGCCCGCCGGCATTACGAGGATTTTGCACGCCGTTGCGCGAACTTCGTCAGCGCCAGCCCAGGATGCACTATCTGGATAATCGGCAACGAGCCGAACTGTGCTGCGGAGCGCCCGCACGCGAATTCCGGCGCGAGGCGTAAGCCTGCGCGGCGGTTGTGGAACGCGATCACTGCATTTATCCGATCTTTTGTCGATTCTCATGGCGACCGTCCTGGCATCTCCTGGACGAAGCGGGACGAGGCCGGTGCAACAAGATCGCCCCGGATGGCCGCCGAAGCGTATGAGGCAGAGCCGAGGGAATCGCCCGCACGCTTTAGCAGCCTGCGCTCTGAGCTCAACACGCGAGGCGACAGTGAGGGCGGGACGGACGGCGAGGTTTTGACGCCCGCGTTATACGCCCGCTGTTATGCACTGTGCCGGGCGGCGATTCGCGCTCTGCCCGGCCATGGCGATGATCAGGTGCTCGTGGCAGCCGTAGCGCCGTGGAACGACCAGACGCGCTATGCAGGCAACGAGTGGGGCGATTGGTCTTTTTACCTGCGCGACGTATTGGCGCTGCTCGGTGCCGACGGTTGTGACGGATTTGCGCTGCATTGTCATACACACCAGGCTGATCCGAGGTTGATCGAGAGCGAAGCGACGATGGGCGCGCCGTTCGCCGGCCGGCATCTTGAGTTCCGCGCTTACCGCGATTTCTTGGCCGAGGTTCCGCAAGACATGCGCCATCTGCCGGTGTACATCACCGAAGCTGATGCGGGCGAGGATTGGCCGGAACGAAATACGGGCTGGGTCCGGGCGGCGTATGACGAGATCGCGGCATGGAATCGATCTCCGGGCGCGCAGACGATCCATTGTCTAGCGCTCTATCGCTGGGATGGCGCCGGTCGCAGGCGTATTCGGGGCAAGCGCGGGACGCTCAACGACCTCCGGCTAGCGCTGGGCGACGATCATCGCTGGCGCTTTCCGGCGGCTGAGATGTGGCGGCGAAAGGACCGGGCCGTACCGTTGGCGTCATTGCCCCTTCATGCGGCGCCGGGCGATGGCGACGGAAGCGCAGAGGCCGACGGAGCGCTTCGTGCGTTTTCGTTGCTGGAACTGGTAGATGGCCGTCCGGTGCGGGCGTCAGGGCGGATCTGGCGGGCGGTGCGCGAGATCGGCGCGGGTGATGAACTGCGCCAGGGTTGGGTTACACAGTATGGCGTGAGCGATGAACCGCTGCTGGAGCGATTGGCCGCAAAGGCGGCTGAAGCCGGGGAAGAAAACGGCCCGCCCATTAGCCCAGGGGACCTGGTTCGCACGCTGGACTGGGTGCGCATGCGGCTCACGCCCGGATATGCGGGGAAGCCGGCGGAGGATGTCGTAGCGGACATTGCGCCAGGCGTTTTGCTTTCTGTGACCGGCGGGCCTCAAGCCGTCGACGGTTTGACTTGGCGGCTGTTGACCACGCTGAGCGGGGCTGAGCCGGCGCATGTCGGGTGGATGGCGGGATTTTCGCCCGACGGGCTGCGTCTGCTGGCGCGCGATGATGGCCCTCCGCAGCCGGAGAAGGCTCGCTTTCGTCCCGGAGATGCAGCCGAGACGCTCGCCTATGCGCGGTTACGAAGATCGCCCGGCTATTTAGACAAGCCGGCGGATGACGTTGTTGCCGATATTTGGCCGGGAACGCCTGTGACAATCCTGAGAGGGCCGAATACTGCTGACGCGTTGGCGTGGTGGAAGGTGCAGGCCAAGACAGACGCAGGCAAGGATTTGCGCGGCTGGATGGCAGAGGCAAGCCCGGAGGGCATCCCGCTGTTGGGCGCTCGCACCTATGCGCCGCCGCCTGCCTTCGCCGCCGGCGATCTGGCGGTAGTGGGCGCCGTGCCTGTGCGGGTGCGCAGGCAGCCGGGCCATTTGGAAAAGGCGGACGACGACGTGCTGGGCGAGTTCCGCGCTCGAGCGACGCTGGTCATCCAGGGCAGACCAGTGCGCAGGGACGATCTGATCTGGTGGCGCGCCGGCGGAATCAGCGCTGCGGGGGGAGAAGTTCTCGGTTGGGTGGCGCAGACGACGCCAGGCGGCGTATTGCTAGTCGGGCTTCCTGCGCTCCTTCCGGGCACGGAGATTCCAAACCCGAAGATCGGCGCGTATCTGGGCATGCCCTTTGCGGGCCGTTTCGGCGTAGGACAGTTATGGGGCGAGAACCCCGCCTTTTACCGGCGCTTCGGCTACGACGGGATGCCATTGCTCGGTCACAACGGCATTGACTTTCTGACCCCGCCGGGTACGCCGCTGCGGGCGACGGATGCGGGAACGGTGCTGGCTGCCGGCTATGAACCGGGCGGTCTGGGCCATTTTGTCCTATTATCCCATACGTGGGGCGAGTCTCTCTACGCGCATATGGACCGTATCGCGGTGTCTCCAGGGCAAGCGCTTCGGCGCGGCCAACGGATCGGCGTATCCGGCAACAGCGGGGGCAGCACCGGTCCTCACTTGCATTTTGCTATTCGCATCTACCCGTACGAGCGCGCCGACGGCTGGGGCGGCTACTCCGACCCGCTGCCGTACTTGAATCCTGACGGCGTGATCGTGCCGGAGTATATACTGGATGAGGAGCTTCGCATTGTGCATACGGAAGAAGAAGGCGCGTTCGTGCGGTTGGAGCCTTCGCCAATGATCGACGATCAGCCGGGCTTGGTCCGGCCATAGCGGAGCGGATATGGCTCGTCAGGTAACGGATCCCCCTTATATCTTCGGCATTCACGAGCCGGGCGGCGAGGAGTTGATGCTGGCTGCGAACAGACCTGGCTGGGTGCTGTTCAACGAGTATATCGGCCACGACCCGGAAGATCGGACAGGCGTCGATTACTCGATGTACGGCGCCAAGGGGCTTGGCGTGATCTGCCGGCTAAACAACGGACGCGAGCCGGAAGGGACCATTCCGCACAGCAGTCTCTATCGCGAATTTGCACAGCGCGCGGCGAACTTCGTCGAGCGAAGCCGCGGCTGCAACAAGTGGATCATCGGCAACGAGATGAACTATGCGGTGGAGCGCCCCGGCATCGTCATTGACTGGTCGCGCCACGCGTCGGTGCGTGGAGGCACGCCGCAGGAGTCGGACCCGCTGCGCCACGGTTTGCCCGTGCGCTTCAACGTGATGCCGGACTATTCGACGGAGATCCGGACGACGCGGGCGGCAATCGTCAACCCGGGCGAAGTCATCACGCCGGAGCTCTATGCGCAGTGTTTCAAGCTGTGCCGGGATGCGATCCGCCGTCTGCCGGACCACCAATCGGACGAGGTGCTGGTCGGCGCCGTGGCGCCGTGGAACACGCAAACGATTTACGGCGCAAACGCCAACGGCGACTGGGTGACCTACTTCCGCGATATTCTGGAAGCGCTGGGGCCGGCTGGCTGCGACGGGTTTGCGTTGCATGCCTATACGCATGGGCAGGACCCCGGCTTTATTGCGACGGACGAGAGATTGCCGCCGCCCTTCCAATCTCACCATATGCATTTCCGCACTTACCGCGACTTCTTGGCTGCCGTCCCCGCCGACATGCGACATCTGTCCGCGTACATAACGGAGACGGACCAGTCGGAGCCGTGGCTTGATCGCAATACGGGCTGGGTGCAGGCCGCCTACGCAGAGATCGACGCGTGGAATCAACAGACGGAGAATCAACGCGTGCGGGCGTTGCTCCTCTATCGGTGGCCGAAGCGCGATCGATGGCATATTGAAGGCAAAGCCGGCGTGATCGAGGACTTTAGGACGGCGCTGCGCAATGACTACCGCTGGAAAGAGGCGGACAAGCAGGCGCCGATGCCTACCGGCGCGTCAACGCCGCCTGTTGCGCCGGCAACGCGCCGGAAGCCTTCAGTCCCAGATTATCGAGTGGAGTGGGTCAACGACCGTTTTCCCGACCGCCTTACAGTCGGGCAGGTCGTGCCGGCGACGATCACGGTGCGCAACACCGGCGCCATCACATGGGAGTGGGGCGGGGAGCGCCCGTTCCGTCTTGGCTATCGCTATTTCCGTAATCGACGGCTTCTGGCGCTCGGGCCGGATAAGGACGTGCGCACCGATGTGCCGAGCAGCGTAGCGCCCGGCGAGGAGTTGACGCTCGAGGTGCGGCTGGCGCTGCCTGACCAGCCGGGAAATTATACGCTGGAACTGGACATGGTTCACGAGGGCGTTACCTGGTTCAAAGAACAGGGATCGCCCGTTCTGACGCGGTGGCTTACGGTCGAGCCGGTTGAAGAGACGGGGGAGAACGGCAGGCGCGCCGACAGCAATTTGCCCGTGCCGTTGTTCTCGGATGTGGCTGCGCGTCTGCCTCGTTCCGGTTCGCCCTATGCGCGCCGCAGTTTGGACCAGATACGTTTTCTCGTGATCAGCCATACGGCGACGAACCCGCGCGTGCGGCTGGATCACATCGCGCAGACGCACATTCGCTATGGGTATCCCGGCATCGTCTACGACTTCGTGATCGATCCCGCAGGGCAGGTGTTCAAGGTTAGCGAGTTGGAGGATGTGGCGCAGCCGCGCGAGGAGTGGTCGGAGCGCGGCGTGAATATCTGTCTGGTGGGCGATTTCTCGACGCAATCGCCGCCGCTGCCGCAACTGGACGCTACCAGCCGGCTATGTGCGTGGCTGGCGCAGAACTTGGGGCTGACTCCGGACAGCATCGTCGGTTTGGGTGAAATTTCGCGCGGGCGGAGTCCAGGCGAAAGCTTCTATGGGGGCGTTAGCTGGAAGGGCATCCTCACGCGGCAGGTGCGTCTACATCTGGCGGCGTTGACGGGGCATGGAGATACCGGCCGCGTCCAAGAGTTGAACACGGCGCTGGCGGATTTTAGGTCCAAGCAAGCTAGCCAGGCTGAACAGATTCGACGTCTCGAAGCGGAGCGGGCCGAGCTCGTCCGGCTCAACCAGCGTTTGCAGGGTGACCTGCATGAGATGGAGCGGCAGGCGCACGAACAGGCGACCGAGACCATCGGCGGCGTGCGCATCCATAACCGCATCGAGCAACTGCCGCGTGATCGCGGACGCTATCGGCAGCGGCGTTCGCAAGACATCCGCTATGTGGTCATCCATCACAGCGGGACCGTCGCTGACGCCTCTCTAGAACGAATCGCGGCGGCGCACCGAGTGGACTGGCCGGGCATCTTGTACGATTACTACATCCACGCCGATGGGGAGATTTCTCAAACACAACCGCTGGATGAAGTGGTGGAAACCGACGAGGAATACCTCGCCAATGCTGTCCATGTGGCATTTGCCGGCACGTTTGACGACGAGATTCCCGCCGGCGAACAGCTTCGTTCCGGCGGACGCCTTCTGGCCTGGCTGCTGGAGCGATTTCCGCAGCTCCGATTTGACAGCATTCGCGGCGTGTCCGAGTTCGTGGCGCATACTTCTCCGGGCGCGCAATGGCTGGAAGGACAGGCTTGGAAGGAGATGCTGCTTGCCGCCGTTCGGCAACATCGCGGCATGGTGGAGCCGAGCAACGTCGAGAAAAACTTGCGGCTGCGGATCGAGGAGCTGGAACGCGATGTGGAGATCGCGCAACGGCAGAGCGAGGACCTGATCGAGCAGCGAATCCGGCTGCAAGCGGAGGTGCAGCGCATGCAGGCGCAGATCGCCGAGCGGCAGGAGGAAGCCAAGCAGTATATGGCTCCCCAACCGGCCATGCGCACAATTGTCGAACAACTGCCTCGGCATCCCACCTTGCGCTATGAGAAACGGCCGCTGAGCCAGATCACGCACATCGCCATACACCATACGGCTACCCCGCCAACGATGGGGCCGCGCCGCATTGCCGAACTGCATGTCGCCCCCGACGCCAGCCGCGGCAAAGAAGCGTGGCCTGGCATCGGCTACCATTACTTCATCCACGCCGACGGCACGATCGACCAAACGAACTTATTGGAAACGGCCAGCTACCATGTGTACAAGCACAATATGTACTCTGTGGGCATCGTTTTTGCCGGCAGCTTTATGAACGGCAAGATACCCACGTCCGCCCAACTCCGTTCGGGCGCGCATTTGGCGGCGTGGCTGATGCAAGAGCTGAACGTGCCCCTGGCGAGGGTGTGGGGGCATCGTGAATTCCCGGATAACAGCACAGTCTGCCCCGGCAGCGAGTGGACCTTGGGCAATCGCTGGCGAGATTTGCTCTTCGAGCGCATTGAACAGATACAGGCCGGGGTCGGCATCAAGAGCATCCGTCATTATATGCTCTTCTGGCAGCGCGCCTATCCCGGACCGTTTGCCCGCCAGGATTTCGTCAATGCGATCAACTACATCATGCGCTTCCGGCCTGCGCTGGGGTTCAGCGTGCAAGATGCGCGCAACGCCGAGTATGTGACGATTGTCGGCGGCGAGGCGGGGATCAGCGAGGTTGAGGAGCAGATGTTGCGCGAAAGCGGCTGTAAGGTGGAGCGCATCGCTGGGCGCAATGAGGAAGAAACCAGCCGCATCCTGGCGGAGATGGCAAGCGCCGGACGACGTTTCCGCACATTCGACGCCGATTTCTGATGGGCGGCATGGCTGTAAGAATAGGGGCTTAAGTGCCGGGCGCTGCTACAGATCTGATCAACCGAGACCAAACCTTCGGCGCTTCCTATGCGGTGGAGTTGCCGGCGTTTCAGGGGCCGGTACAGTTGCTGCTGCATCTGATCGAGCGCGAAGAACTGGACATCAACGAAATCAGTTTGGTTGCGGTGACGGATCAATATCTGCGGGCGATTGCCCAGCTGGACGAACTCGAACCGGATGCGCTGGCCGGCTTTATCGACGTGGCTTCTCGCTTGCTTTACATTAAGTCGAACCGGCTGCTGCCGCGACCGAGCAATGACGTGGAAGAGGAAGAGGATGCAGGCGAGGCGTTGATCCGGCATCTTCTTGAGTACCGTCAGTTTAAGCAGGCGGCTAACAGCCTCAAGGACAGGGTCGAAGCGGGGCGCAGGGCGTTTGTGCGAGTCGCATCGGCAACACAGCCCAGCGTGCGGACGCCGCGCCAGCCGGATTTGAGCGGCGTCGATCTGCCCAGTTTACAGGCGGCCTTGAAGCGGGCGCTTGAACGCATCCCGGTAGAAAAGCCTGTGCCTAGGTTGCAACCGTATACGGTCACGGTCGCGGATCAGATTGAGCGGGTGCGCAATCGGGTGCGTATGGCACACCAGCGCGGCGATGCGCACGAGCGTTCGCCGATCGCCTTTTCGACACTGCTCGGCGAAGGGTATTCACGCATCGAAGTGATCGTGACTTTCCTTGCCGTCCTGGAACTGATTAAGCTTCGTGAACTGCGCTTCCGCCAATCCGGCACATTCGGGGAGATCATCCTGCTGCCGGTGGATACATCGGCGATTGTTGATGCGGATAAGGCGGCAGACGCCGACGATTCGGGAGACGAAGACTCCTAGCAGGCCCCTAGCGGCGGCGACGCAGGAAGAGGATCGAGCCGCCGAAAAGACCTGCTCCGCCCAGTCCCAACACGCCAAGCACGAGAAGAATCGAAGGGCTGGTCGTGCGCGCCACGTTGAGCAGTTCGTCTTCGGCGCGGTTCCAGTTGAGCGCTCCGGACGACGGCGTAGCGCTGGGCCACGGCGTCCATGTGGGCGTTGCCGTGGGCGACGGTGATGGCGTTGGGCTTGGCGTCGGGGTCTCCGTTGGCGTTGGGGTGAGCGTAGGCGTCTCGGTCGGCGTGGCGGTCGGCTCCGGCGTAGCAGTGGGCGGCAGCGGCAAAGGGGTTGGCGGATCCGCCGGCGCTATGGCGGCTGCGATCTCCGGCGTTGGCGTCTCGGCGGGGGGCAACTCGACAGCCGGCGCGTTTTCGTCGGGGTAGAGCGCGATGGCGTCTACGAAGATGAGGTTGTCTCCGGTCGAGGTCGGATGATCGACCAGGAAGAAAACGGTCATCGTATCGCTCACGGCGCGTGCCAGCACGTCGATATTGACATCAGGCGGCGGGTAGTTGAGGATGCGTCCCGGTCCCCAGTGCATCGGTCCCCAGATCACGGTGGGGCTGTTCGGGTCCGTGCCGCCGGTGGGGTCGACGCCAAGTTGGCGCCCAAAGTGGTCCGGTGCGTTGGGCGCGCCCCAAGCGATGCTGGCGCGGTAGCCGGCTCCCGGCGTGACGGGGACCTGTGTATAAATGCCCGCTTTGAATGTGCCGCCATTGCTCCACATGCGCAAGCTCGGCGGCCCCCAGTAGGTATCGACATCCTGCATATAGGTCGGGTCGCCCGACAGGATGAACTCGGTCCAGCCATTGGGAATCTGGCGCGGCGGCGAACCGTAGAAAGAGTCCATGTCACACACCGGCTGCGGGATGACATTGGGCGGGTTGCACGGTTCTGAGGCAAATGCCGGTTGGGCGGAGATCAGAAGCAGGCCGATGGCCGCCATGCAGACGACGAGCAACGTGCGAAGGCTTTTAGCAAGAGTCATGGTAAACAGTATAGGCGGACCTTTATTCGGAGCGAAATGCGTCGGTGCATCAGCGCGTTGCACCCAACCGTAAGCGATGCTCAATCAAGGCAAGAGATTCCCTCATCTAAGTCTTAGGGCGGGTTAATGCGCGCTTAATGTGCCGGCGGCATATTATAGGTGCGCTGTTGTTCAGACGCCGAAGAACCCCTCCTCGGAGGCGTCTAATGAAGAGTCCGGAGCGATTCCCATCAATCCGGACTCTTCTATATTTTCGGGTGATTTAACCGTTTCGGTCGCAAGGATGCGGTTGATCAAGGTCAACAGCGGCCCGCGTTGTTCATACCCGCTTTCACTAAAGTTCGATAGGGCCAGATAGACTTGTCGTCGCGTACGGCGGAGCAGGCCAAGCGTCAGCCGCCGCATATTGGTTTGGCGCGTCGTGAACTCGTCGAAGTCGGTCCACGGCTGATTTGGGGGCCAGTTGTGCGACATGACGTGGGGGTGGGTGAGCGGCTGGTAGAGCCGTTCCCACCAGCCGGACGAACCGATGTCCAACCAAAATTGAAAATCGACCGGGCGGTTGCGCATTAGGAATGTATAAGCCGGTGCGATGAGGACCGCATCGGCGGCTTCGCGCCAGCCGGGTGAGTAGAGCGCGCCCACGGCGCCGCTGGTCAGCAGGTGCACATATTCCCGCCCCATTTGCGGCATGCGTTCAGGCCCTTGCCCAGATGATTCGAGCGCCCAACGGAAGTTGCGCGCCGAGGTGACGATCTGGTGCGCAACGCGCGCGGCGTCGAGGTCTCGGTGGAATCCGAAGCCGGGCTGGCTGAGAAGCTCGCTAAACAGACGCGCCCAGAACTGGTCTAGGGGCAACACCTCGTCGCCGGCGCGGTAGTCCGCCAGCCAGTTAAAAAGACGGTCGTAGACTTCGCCCAAGCGGTAGGTGATGCGTTGTTGGATGCCGGGTTGCAGGCTTTCGAAGCTGTGTAGTTCGGCGTTTCCGCCGCGGCTCGTGTAGGCGTGTTGTGCAAAGAGATGGGCGCGCACCGGATCAAGGCCGTCGATCACAACGGAGAGGGCCTGCGCCACATCTGCCGGGGACTGAGAGACGCCCCAGAGGGGATGCGCCAGCGCGGCCAGCGTCGTCAGGCTGCGGGCCGCGGGTTCGTCGTGGAGCGCGCGACTTGGGCGGTGCGTCGTCGACGGGATGCCGTGTTTGTCCAACTCAGTCTGGAGGCTGAAGCGGAGCGCATCGCTTACATACGGGGCTAAGACTGCGATGGACCCAGGGGCGACATCCTGATCGATCACCAGCGAGCGGATCTGTTCCGTCACCCAGGCGAGCATCTGCGGGTAGAAGCGAAAGCCGGCGACGGGCAACCGCATTTTACCGTCCGCTTCATCGTTCACGCGAGAAGACGCTGGCGGCGATGTCTGTGTCGTCTGCACGCTAACCCTGCGCGTGGCCGGCAACAGACGGTCGACGAGACGCTCTAGGCGGCGGATATGCGGCGGCATGACCCAGGATTGTTCGAGATGGACGGCGTCATCGCACAACTCTGCCAAACGGGCAACGCTGCCCGGCGCAGCGCCGAGGAAGACGCGCACGCCGCCGTCGTCATCGGATAGGATGAGGGCGCTATCGAGATGCGGGAGCCATTGGGCGATCAATGTTTGCGCGGCATAGGTGTCTTCTTCGGCGTTGTCGAAGATCAGGTGACGTCGGGAGCGGAAGAAATGCGTCCGGCTCCACTCATTTGCCAGAACATGCTGAGTGAGCAACTCGATCTGCAAGCTGAAGTCGACCAGGGACGAAGTGAGGCATAGATTGCGAAACTCGTGGCTGATGCGGCGGGCGGCGCGCAGCGCGTTGAGCCGGGCGGTGCGCGAATCGCCGGGCGGAACAGACAGCTCAAGACGGGCGTAGGCTTCATCGATGGAGAAGCCGTTTAGCGCGGACTTGTTGAGGTTATCTAGAATTTGGCTGATGACGCGGCTGCGCTCGACGCGGATGCCTTCGAACTCCGCCTGATCCAGGGCGCGGTCCACAAATGGGCCCATGTGGTACTGGCTTGTCTCCAGGTCGAGAAAGACCGGCTCGCGGTTCGGTTCTGCAAAGCCTGCGGCGGGGGCGAGCAGCGGCCAGTACAACTCGACCGCTTGACGCGCCATGCTCGCGATCGTCGTCACCGCGACCGGTGAGCCGGGCGGGATGCCGGGCCGGCGAAGGGCGGCGGCGTAGGGCTGTCCCAAAGTGCGCTGCGGGACAAGCACGAGGATATCGTCGCCGCGGATGCGCTCCTGTTCCAAGAGGTAATGCAGCCTATCGACAGCCAGCGTCGTCTTGCCTGCGCCAAAAGGACCGGAGAGGTAGAGCTTGTTGAGCGACCGGAGGCCGGGTACAATTGAGTCTGTCATTACCAGCAGTTTCACTGAACTGCTCCCATGTTGTCAAGGTGGAGGTTGTGATGGAAAAGTACGCAGTTCCCTTGGTGCCTGGACCTGTCTCCATACCGCAGGAGGTGTTGGCAGCCTATGCCGTGGATTACGGCAGCGCAGACATAGAGGCGGAGTTTTTTGAGTTGTACGAGGGATGCGAGCGCAGTCTGCAACGGATGCTGGCGACCGAAAACCAAATTGCGATCCTGTCGGGAGAAGGGATGTTGGCGCTGTGGGGCGCGCTGAAAAGCGTTGTGCAGCCAGGCGACCGTGTGTTGGCTGTGGCGACAGGCGTCTTTGGCTATGGCGTAGGCGACATGGCACGGCGCATCGGCGCACAGGTGGAGGAGGCGGGCTTCGGCTATGCGTCTGCGCTCGACCCGGATCAGGTCGCCGATATTGCACGCCGCTTTAAGCCCAAGCTGATCACCGCAGTTCACTGCGAGACGCCGAGCGGTACGCTCAACCCTATTGCCGAACTTGGGGAGATCGCACGCCAAGTTGGCGCGCTGCTGTATGTGGACTTCGTGGCGAGCGCGGGCGGCGCGCCGGTGCTGGTTGACGAGTGGGGCATCGATCTGGGATTGCTCGGTAGCCAGAAAGCGCTTAGCTGTATGGCGGATTTGAGCATGGTCACGGTCAGCGAGCGCGCCTGGGCGACGATCGAGGCGACGAATTACGTCGGTTACGATGCATTGGCGCCTTGGCGCACGGGCGTGTCGGACCGCTACCTGCCGTATACGCACAACTGGCAGGCGATGGCCGGACTTCGCGTTGCGCTCGATCTGTTCGAGGCGGAAGGGCAAACGGTCGCCTACCGCCGCCATGCGGGTGTTGCGTCGTACTGCCGGAATCGCCTGCGCGAGATGGGCGTTAAGCTGTGGCCCGACAGCGAAGAGATCTGTTCGCCGACCGTCACGGCGGCGGTTGTGCCAGACGGCTGGACGTGGGAGCGGCTGGACGGCGAACTGCGCAAGCGCGGCGTGGCCGTTGGCGGCAGCTACGGCCCCTTGGCCGGCAAGGTATTCCGTATCGGCCACATGGGGTCGCAGGCAAACCGTGATCTTGTGGGGCGGGGTATGGACGCCTTGGCCGAGGTCTTGGGGCGCGCCTGATCTCGCCGGTTTGCTGCGAGCCGGCAGGCTACATTTGCCTGTAGCCGGGTAAGACACATAGAATGGAACGCGTGCGCGAATGTGCTGGCGCGAAGATGGGCGCTGTCCCGAATACGCCGCGTTGAACCATCGTGACACCCGCGCTCAGCGGCGAGAGCCGCCCATAAAGAACATAACCGATTTCGTCGAGCACCTAGAAAGCGCACTGTGGAACTCCCAGATTACCCAACTGCATTTTGGATCACGGCGTCGTTGGCGGTCGTGTTGGTCGGCATTGCGAAGGCGGGCTTCGGCGGCGGCGTAGGCGCAGTCGCCACGCCGCTCATGGCGTTGACGATCTCGGTCACGGATGCGGCGGCGATCTTGCTTCCTCTGCTTATCGTGGCCGACATTTTTTCGGTCCGGCACTACTACAACATCTTCGATAAGCGAAGCCTGCTCTACATGATTCCCGGCGCGGTGATCGGCATCGCGCTGGGCGCGTTGTTCTTTGGCTATTTCGACGACAATGAGCGCATCCTGAAGATAGGGCTGGGCGTGCTGGCTTTGGCCTTCGTCGCCTATCAGCTAGGCCGTTCGTTGCTGACCGGCGTCATGGCGAAAAGCCGGCCTTCGGGGACGCTGGGCGTAATCATGGGCGCCGCGGCGGGCTTCACGTCCACGTTGGCGCATGCCGGCGGTCCCCCGGCGACGATCTATCTGCTGCCGCAAAAGCTGCCCCGCCATGTCTTTGTGGGCACGAACGTCATCTTTTTTGCGACGGTGAACCTGGTGAAGCTTGTGCCCTATTCCTACTTGGGCTTGTTGCGCATCGGGAACCTGACAACAATTCTGATCCTGGCCCCGCTGGCGGTGGTAGGCGTGTGGCTTGGGGTGCGCCTCAACCGTCGCTTTTCGGAGAAATGGTTCAACCGTTTGGTTTACACGCTTCTGTGCCTAACCGGTATCGAACTTGTAAGCGGCACGAGTGTGATTAACCTGTTCTTCTGATGCGCAGATAATCGGCGCCGGCGATCCCGCGCAAGCAAAGCGACAGGAGGTTATGAATGGCGAATATGACGGCCGAGCAGGTTGCGGCTTTTTTGGACGGGCGCAAGAATGCCGTACTGGCGACGATTAATCAGGACGGCTCGGCGCAACTCAGCCCGGTCTGGTATGTCATGGACGACGGGAAAATGTATATCAGTACGAGCAACCGCTCCGTGAAGATGCGCAATCTGCGTCGCGATCCGCGCATTAGCGTGTGTGTGGAAGGCGGGCACGGCGACTTTCGCTATGTCACGCTCAGCGGGAGAGCGCAAATCGTGGAGCATGGCGAGGAACTGCAAAAGCGGATGCGCTGGCGCATCATTCGCAGTTATCACGACAGCGACGCAAGCGCACAGGCCTATGCCGATTCGACGGATGACGACACGCAGGTACTGATCGTTCTGGATCCGCGGCGGATTTATGCGAAAGACTATAACTAAACAAATTGACCGGCGCATTCGCGCCGCATCATGCGAGAGGAATTATACCCATGAGCCAACTGCCCTTTGACCTTCCTGGGCGCTTCTGGAAAGGAAATCTACACACCCATTCGACGCGTTCGGACGGGGTGTATGAGCCGCAGGAGGTCTGCCGTCTTTATCGAGATGCCGGCTACCATTTTATTTCCCTGACGGACCATTTTCTCGAAGTGTACGGCTATCCGCTAGTTGATACGACGCCTTGGCGCGGCGATGGTTTTACCACGTTGCTTGGGGCGGAACTGCACGCCGGCGCGACCGAGGTAGGGGGCATCTGGCACATCGTGGCCGCGGGGCTGCCGCTCGACTTTGCGCCGCCTGATGGGGAAACAGGGCCGGAACTGGCGCAGCGCGCACGCGCTGCGGGCGCTTTTGTGGCGGCGGCGCACCCGCAATGGTACAGCTTGACGGAGCAGGACGTTGTCTCGCTGGGCGAGATCGACGCCATCGAGGTGTACAACGCGACGGCGGTCGACCTCAACGACCGCGCCGACGGGTGGCACCTGGCGGATGTGTTGTTGGGTAAGGGCATGCGCTACGACGCCTAATACGCATCAAGCTAAGCGAACTGCATAAGCAATTGAGCAATCGATGGTTTTTT
>CAZYSJ010000041.1:0-34159 GCA_964649875.1 uncultured Caldilineaceae bacterium | reverse complement strand
TGGGGGGCGACCAGTACGGCGTCGGTCACGGTCGCGGCCGGCGCGGTGTCGAAGAGGGCGATATCGGCCCGCTCGCTGATTTCGCGGATCATGTCGGCGGCGCGCTGCGAACCGAGCAGCTCGGAAGGGTGCGGCGGGATCGTGCCGCAGGCCAATACGCGCAGATTGGGCGCCGGCGTCGGCTGTAGACATTCCTCGATCTTGCGGTCATGGTCGACCAGGAGGTCGGTGAAGCCGGGCTCGCGGCGCAGGCCAAATGAGGCGTGCACCTGCGGGCGGCGCAGGTCCAAGTCGACCAAAATGACGCGCTTTCCTTCCTGCGCCAGGCTCACGGCCAAGTTGGCGGCGACAAAGGTCTTGCCCTCACCCGGCCCGGCGCTGGTGATGAGCAAGCTGCGCACGGGCTTCTCGGCTCCGGCCATGCGCAACGACGTGCGCAGGGCGCGGAACGCCTCCGCCGTGGGCGAACGCGGGTCGATGAGCGTCACCAAGCTGCTGGAGCGTTGGGAGGGGGCGACGGCAGCGACCTGCCCGATAGCGCCCTGGGTGGGGATGCCATAAAGATCGTCGAGTTCCTCCGGCGTCTTGACTGTATAGTCCATGTATTCGAGCAGCCAGGTCAGGCCTAATCCGAATGCGAGGGCGGCCACAGCGGCTGCGGCGATGGGCTGCACCAGGTCGCGCCCGACCGGCTCAAGCGGCAGCAGCGCCGGGTCTACGACGACCGCGGTGTCGACTTCGCTGACCGGCTCTTCGTTCATGCCGGCCAGGGTGTTTTGGGTTTCGGCCAGGCTGGAAAGCACATTGACGCGCTCGGTGCGCAGTTGCAGCAACTGCTCGCGCAGGCTGAGGATGTTTTGCGTGACGTCGGCGGACGACGGCCCCTGTTGCAGGACGCGGATTTCGTCTTCGACCAGTCTGATCTGGTCTCCGTAATAGTCGAGTTCGTCCTGCAGCACCGTGAGCAGTTCGGTTAGCTGCTCGCGGCGCAACTGTATTTCAGGGCTGCGCTGCGCCTCTTGGCGGGCTTGCTGCTGCTGTTGTTGGCGTTCGGTATTGGCCGTGATCAGAACTTCGGCCGTCGTGTTGGCCAGCGCCTGCGCCACTTCGGGACTGCGGTGCGTCGCCGTGATCCGGAATATCTGCGTGTCGCGCACGTATTCCATGCTCAGCGCGCCCAGAATCTCCGCTTCCGAAATTTCCACCCCCATTTTGTCGGCGACAAGCGTGGCGAAGGAACGCGTGCGCATGTATTCGGAATAGGTGTTGGCAAGAGGCGCCACGGCGTAGGCGAGCTGATAGGGAAGGGTGGAGCCGAGCGTAGACGGCGAGATGAACAGCGTCGTCGTGGTCCGGTAGACCGGCTCTTGTCGCTGAATGACCAACACCGCGCCCATCACAAAGAGGAGCACGATGAGGATGAGCAGAACCAGCCGTTTGCGGATGATCTTCCAGTACTGCAGCAATTCCAACGCGGGGTCCTTCCGTTAAGCCGCCCCGGCTATTTGACCCATACCGGGTCCCAGTCGTTGAACTCGTTGTTGCTCAAGTTGCGCTGGTCGCTGCCGTCGGCGTTCATGATCCATATTTGGCGGCGTGCGGTGCCGCGGTTGGACCAAAAGACCAGTTTCGAGCCGTCAGGCGACCAGCTTGGGTGTTTATCCCATTCCCAGTCATTGAAGGTCAGCCGCGTCAACTCGCTTGCGTCCGGGCGGATTGTATAGATCTCGTCGCCGCCGCTGCCGGCCGAGACAAACGCAATGCGATATTCGACGGGAGACCAGACCGCATCATAGCTCATGGCGTTGAGTTCGGTCAACTGGGTCAGCTGTTGCGGGTTGCCGCCTTCCGTCACGGGTACGATGAACAACTCGTAATGGTCCAGCTTGTGATCCGGGAAGCTATCGATGCGGTATTCGGAAACCACCACCTGAAAGCGCCCGTCGGGCGACCGATCCTGTCCGGCCTTAGCCTGGCGGTAGACCCAGTCCTGTGATCCCGCCGCCCAGACGGCTACGTTGCCGCCGTCCGGGTCCATCACCATCAGATCGCCCTTAGGGTTGCCGAGGCGATCGGAGAGGAAGAGGATTTTGCCGCGCAATACGGGCGGGATGCCGGTCGGCGTGACCGTCGGCGTGGGCGTGGCGGTGAGGTCGCTGTACAGAACCAGGTCGGGCGTCGGCGTTGGCGGCGGCGGCGGATTGGTCGGCGTCGCCGTCCACAGATTGACGGGCAGCGGCGTGGGCGTCCCCAGAACGATGGCTTGGGCGGTGGCGACCTGCTCCTGCCATGCAGCGGTGGCCGCGTTTTCCGGGGCAGGCGTGTTGGTGATGATCACGGGGGTGACCCAGTTGGGGGGCAGGGGCGTGGGCGTGGCGCTGGGCGTGGGCGTGTCAAGGCCGGTATAGGGCGTAGCCTGGGCTGTAGCGGTCATGCGTTCGGCGGCCAGGGCGAGCAAGTTCTCGCCCGCGGCAGGCGGCACGATGACCAACTTGGGCGTGGGCGAGGGCGGCGGCAAGTCGGGCGCAGCGCCGGCGACCACGCGCAATAACGGCGGCCGCGCCAGCGAACCGGCGCCGAACCCGGCATCCCAGGCGAAGAGGTTGTCCTCTCCTTCTTCCGGTCCGAGGATGCGGAAAGAGGCGGCGCCTGAATAGAGCCTGGCTTCGAGCAGGGGCAAGCCTTCAGGCGTAAAGAAGAAGGTGTTCGGCTTGGCGCGGCCCAAGTCAGCCGGCGCAGCCGGGAAGATCAACGATGTTGCCGCGCTGTCCGGGCGTGAGAGCCAGTGGAAATCGCGCTTGCCCCAGTCCGCGTCGAGCCACGGTTCGAGCAGTTCCACCGTCCACGCGCCGCCCGCGGCCAGGAATTCGTCTGACAGGCCCATGAGCGTCAGGTCGGCGTGCAGAATAGGCGTGCCGGGTGCGATGCCGGAGAGGTCGAATTGGATTGCGCCTATGTGCTGCCGGCCTTCGTAGATGCCGGCGTAGATGTTGAAGTCGCCGAGATGGTTGGGCTGATCGTCACCGCTGCGCACCCAGCCGACGGCCCCGGCGTAGGCGGGCGTGAGCAGGTGGATCGTGCCGCCGGGCGGCGCGGCGATGGCCGGCAGGTTGAGCGGAACGGGCGTGAAGGTGGGCGTGGGCAGCGCGACCGTGGGGACCGCTGTGGGCGTGGCGGTTGGGATGGTTGGCGTCGGCGTGGGCGTGCCTGGAATCTTGGTCGGCAGGGCTATCGGCTCGGGCGCGGGCTGCATCGTCATGGCGATGATGGCCGCAATGCCAAGGGCAATGACGCCGATTGCCAGCCAGGTCACCAGGCTGTTCTGGTTATTCATCGGGTGGGCGAACCCTCGGTCCACACAGATCGTCTGTCACAGACGAAACGGCGATCTCCTTAGTCGGCTATTCGCATCTCCTACGCGACCTAATCTTAACAAAATCGGCGCGGGTAAGGAAATGCCGCGGTAAGAACGGGCTTGTTTGATGGAGATGAGGCCCCGCGAATTGAGGGCGGGGCCTAGCGGCGTAGGAGCGGCAAGAAGAGCGAGGTGAAGTCGTCCTCGCCGCCTGCTTGCAAGACGACGACGGCGCGGTTGTTGCCGGGGATGCCTTCCGGTTGCGTGCTGCTGGTCGCCTCGATCACCAGGTTGTGAATGCCGGGGGGCAGCGCGGGCAGCCGCAGCCTGTGCTCTGCATCCGCCGTGGCGCGACAGCGGGGCGCTAAGACGGCGACCAGGTATTTTTGGCCGATGAGCCGGCCGCCGTCATCCGGGTCGCCCAGCCAGAAGCGCAGCCGCACGTTGTTGGCCGCCAAATTGCCGCGGTTGAAGAGCGATATGCTTACGTCCAAGGGGACGTCCGCCGTGTAAGCGGGCAGCGATAACTTGGCGGGGCTGAACTGTCGCGGCGCCAAGTCGATGTAGTTTAGGCTGTATTGGCGAACGTACCGGGCAAAGTCTTGGCCGAGAAGCTGGATCGCGCCGGTGTCGTGATCCAGCAGATTGCCGTTGAAGCCGTCTTCCCGGTCGGGGGTGCTCCAGACATAGTCGTTGAGGCTGTACCACGACCACGCTTGCACCAGCCGGTTGCCGTCGTTCGAGTAGCCGGTGGAAGAATCCGTGGCGGTGCGGAAGAACTCGAAGCTGGCGAGCATGTATTCGCTGACAAATTCGTAGTCGAATTTGCGTCCATCGCCCGCGTCGTAGTTCGGCGGCATCAGGATGCCGTACTCCGAGACGATGAGCGGGTAGTTGCGATAGCCGCGTTCGGCCATCCAGTAGCGAAAGTTGCGGATCGACTGCTTGAAGATTTCGATGTCGCCGTGATCCGCCACTTCGTAGAGCTTGCCCAGGTGCGCGTATGCTTCCAGGCCGGGCGGGATGTCTGCGCCCCACGCATCTGGGTCTTCGCGCAGGATGAAGGCGTGGATGTTCCACACATCCACGGGCAGTTTTGTGCCGTAACGGCGCTGGTATTCGTTCAACACCATGTCGAGATAGCGGAGGCGCAGCGGCGTGGGCTGCACGATTGCGCCGATCGCGATCCGGCTCGTGGGGTCGCGCTGTTTGATGAAACGATAGAGGTCATGGTAGATCACGGCGTACTCGGCGGGGGTGTGCCCGTCTTGCCCGACGCGATCCATTTCGTTGCCGATGGCCCACAGGCTGCCGGGGCTTTGGTCAACCAGCTCGCCTATGCGTCCCTCCCAGTCGCCGTCCAGGTCGGTCAGGCGCAGAATCGGCATATACGCCATGCTGTGCGTCGCCAAGACGGCGGCGTCGTCCAAAGCAAGCTGAGGCGACAGAACGGCTGCATCCGGGCGGATCGCCTCCAGGCGCAGCGCCGCAGTTCCGTCCGACGGAGCCGCCTGGTAGTCGATGTACCACCCCGCCTTGATGTTGGTCACATCGTAGTCCGCCAGGGTCTTGCCGTGATCGATGATGACGTTGACGCCGATGCGGTCCGCTTCGGAGGCGTAGGGCGGCAGGGGCGTGCAGGTCCCTGCGTGCGCCGGCATGAAGGCGACGGCGGCAATTGTTAGAGCCGCGACCAGCGAGAAGACGGCGCGCAGCGGATGCCGGTACGGGTTATGTGGCGATGTCAGATGCATGGCGTTGTTCCAGGCAATAGTGCCGTCGGCTCTCGGCAGCACGCTACGTATAATGCTACCCGCAAGCGTGCTGTAGGCAAAATGCGTTTTGCGCGTTGAGGGGCCTCAATACTCTCTAGACAAACCGCGGATACGCGGCATGCCGGTTCGCACCTGGCGCTTGAAGGCGCATATGCGCGCCGCCGCCGCTCTCATGTATAATGACGACGCGCGTTATAAATTCCCAATGCCAGCAGGAGAATTCGCTGCGAACATGTCTATTCCTACCGACAAGCGCATAGTCGCCGGCAAGTCCGTCCAGATCAGCACCTTCGACGATGGGGAGTCGGTCTTGCTTGACCTCGACGCCGAGCGCTACTACAGCCTGAATGCCACGGGCAGCCGCATGTGGCTGGCGTTGACGAGCGCCGCTTCCGTCGAGGAGGCATACGCCGCACTGCTTGAGGCGTATGATGTGCCGCCGGACGAATTGCGCCGGGACCTCGACGCGTTGATCGCAGAGCTTGTCGAACATCGTTTGGCGGAGGTGCATGACGCTTGAGCGGTGGCGAAACCGCTGGAATAGCTGGCGCAGGCTGGACGGCGCGGCGCGGCTGCGTCTGATCCAGGCTGCGTGCATCTTGCCGGGCGTTACGCTTGGCGTGCGCTTAGGCGGCTACCGGCGTACGCGCCGTCTGTTGGCGCGCCTCGCGCCGGCGCATCGAGAAGCGGGCGAAGAGGACGCAGCGCGGATCGCCTCCGACCTGGCTTGGGCGGTAGCGGCGGCGGCGCATCACGCGCCCTATGCCACAGCGTGCCTGCCGCGCAGCCTGACCCTGTGGTGGCTTCTGCGCCGGCAGGGCGTTGCCGGCGAGCTGCGCATTGGCGTGGCTCGAGTCGACAGAGAGCTTCGGGCCCACGCCTGGGTGGAGCGGGACGGCGTGGTCCTCAACGATGCGCAAGACATCGGCGAGCGCTTCGCAGCTTTTGATGCGCTGCCCGATGAGGAGACGCTCCGGCGCTCCGAGTAAGAGGCGTCTGTGTGGCGGGAGAAATGGCAAAAACAAACGAGGGCGACGTGCAAAAAGCGTCGCCCCCGTTGTATTGTGGCATCCCCGGGAGGACTCGAACCTCCGACCTCTTGGTCCGCAACCAAGCGCTCTAATCCACTGAGCTACGGGGACATATTCAGCTAGCGTATTTCAGCAGTCTGTGGCGGGGAGGGAGGGATTTGAACCCTCGAGGGATATTGCTACCCCTACCCACTTAGCAGGCGGGCGCACTCGACCGGGCTATGCGACCTCCCCACATGACTTACACTGCATCCGTCTAGCGCTAGGCGGAGGGAGAGGGATTCGAACCCCCGGTGACATTGCTGCCACAGTTGTTTTCAAGACAACCGCCTTCGTCCACTCGGCCATCCCTCCATCGCCGCCAAGTGAAACTCAGCGCAGTACAGACGCCTCAACAGCGTAGGCAGTATACTATTCTCTCCTTTTGCCTGTCAAATGCACCGCGCCCGAAATTGCCGTATGCGATCACGGCGCGCCGCCGTACGAAGGGGGCGCGCCGTCGGATTGGCGCATTGCCCTGTTTCTAGCCGATGCGCGTGCGACCGCCCATATAGGGCCGCAGCACTTCGGGCACGACGATGCTGCCGTCAGCCTGCTGGTAATTCTCAAGGATGGCGATCACGATGCGCGGCAGGGCCAGGCCGGAGCCGTTGAGCGTGTGGACGTGCTCGATGGAGCCGTCTTCCTTGCGGTAGCGGATGTTGGCGCGCCGCGCCTGGAAGTCGCGGAACCACGAGCAGGAGCTGACCTCGAGCCACTCCTGGCTGCCCGCGGCCCATACCTCGATGTCGTACTTCTTGCAGGCCACGAAGGAGAGGTCGCCGGTGGCGATGGCGACGCGGCGCCAGGGCAGGCCCAGCCGCTCGACCAGCGCTTCGGCGCTGCGCGTGAGCGATTCGAGTTCGTCGCGGCCATGCTGCGGCTCTACGAACTTGACCATCTCCACTTTCTCGAACTGGTGGACGCGCTTGATGCCGCGCACGTCTTTGCCGGCGGACACCTTCTCGCGGCGGAAGCAGGGAGTGTGCGCCACGTAGTAGAGCGGCAAAGTCCCCGCTTCGATGATCTCGTCGCGGTGCAGGTTGGTCACCGGCACCTCGGCGGTGGGGATGAACCAGTAGTCTTCCTCGGCGTCGCGGTAGAGCACATCCCCGAACTTGGGCAGGTTGCCCGTGCCGACCATGCACTCCTCGCGCACCATGAAGGGCGGGTAGACCTCCTGGAAGCCGTGCTCTTCGACGTGCACGTCGAGGAACCAGTTGGCGAGGGCGCGCTGCAATTGCGCCGCGCCGCCCTTGAGCACGTAGAAGCGGCTGCCGGAGAGGCGTGCGCCGCGCTCCAGGTCGATGATGCCCAGCCGTTCGCCCAATTCCCAGTGGGGCAGCGGGTCGAAGTCGAAGCTCGGCTTTTGGCCCGACTCTTTGACCACGACGTTGCCCGACTCGTCGGGCGCGACCGGCACGTCATCCTCCGGGGGATTGGGAATGCGCAGCATGGCGGCGAGGAACCGCTCCTCGACGCTGCGCAGCTCGACATCCAGTGCGTTGATCTCGTCGCCGATCTCGGCCATGCGCGCCTTGAGGGCGTTGGCTTCGTCTGCGCGCTTCTCTTGGAAGAGCCGCCCGATTTCTTTAGAGCCGGCATTGCGCTCGGCGCGCAGTGTCTCCACGCGGGTGAGCAGGCTGCGGCGTTGCTCATCCAGGTCCAGCGCCAGCTCCCACGGCGCGTCGGCGTCGTTGAGCTTGCGCATCGCTTCGGCTAGGGCCGCGCGATTCTCTCGCATCCAACGAATGTCCAGCATGATTCCGCCTTTCGATGATAAGGGTCCGCCAAAACAAAAAGCCCCTTCGTCTGAACTGCTTCAGGACGAAAGGGACTCCGTGGTGCCACCTGATTTCGCGGAAGCTCGCGCGAGCCTCCGCCTCGAGCACGATAACGGCGTGGGGGCCGCCCGGCCATTTCCTGCCGGGGTCTCGGAAGGCGCTGGCGTCGCCGTCTGGGGCTGCCTCGCAGCGTCCGGCAGCTCTCTGGTGCACCAGAGCGGCGCGCCCTGTTCTTCGTCGTCGACTATGGTTGATTCAGTTGCCGCTACGTTTTCGCAGATCGCAGCAGCGCATCATGCCGGTAGCGTAGCACACAGCCCGGCGGCTGTCAACAAAGCGCGCGAATTCTTTCTAGCGCAAGATGATTGGCAGGTTGAGCCGTTCCTCCGCCGGCTCCGCAAACCAGAGGCCGCTCGACAGGCGGAAGCCGGCGCTGCCGGACGGCCCGGCGACGCTTTGGCCGGTCGTGCCTTCGACGCGGTAGTCGGCCGATGCGGAAAGCTGCCCGCCGCCGGCGATGACATGCCACGACAGATCATGATCGGCGGATGTCTGGGCCAGGCCGGCCTTGCTGAACAGCAGCGCCAGCGCCGTGAGCGCCGCGGCTAGAATGATGATCCCCGGACGAACCTTCATCGGAATCTCCTTTGGGGTCTCTTCAGGCGCAGGGCGTCGGCTACTGGAGCGTGACATAGACGTAGATCATATCCTGCTTGCCATCCAGCGGCTCCAGCGCCTTGCCGAAGACGGTTCCGGGCAGGGATGTCAGCGAACCGTCGACGGTCGTCGTCTGGGCCTTTGCTGCAAGCCCGGCTGCACCGGCCGTCGACAACAGGTCGCCCGGCTGGATGGCGCCGGCATCCACAGCGCTCGCCTTCACCAGGGCAGGCCCCTGCACGACGACGAGGACGTATTCGCCCGGTGCGGCGTCGCCCGGCGGGGTTACTTCCATGTTTGTCATGGCCGCCGGCAGAGATCCGTCAGGCGATTCTAGCGCCGGATCGACGGCGGCGATGTTGAAGCGGCTGTAGACCACCCCGGCGACGGCTGTGCTGTTGGCGAAGGTCGCCTTCGTGACCTGTACGACAGGTCCGTCGACCACAGCCGCGGCGCGGTCGATGCCGCTGAAGACCACGACATCGCCCGGCGATACTGTGCCGGCGCCGCTGTATTGCATGACCTGCATGAACGCGCCGGCAGCGTGATAATTGAGGCTGTAGAGGTTGTCCGACGTATACAGGCCGTAGTTGTTGTCCGTGCGCGAAGTGCGCCCGGTGACGCCGCGCCAGTCTGCGCTCTGCCCCCATATGCCGTAGTTGGTCTCGCTTACCCCGTAGAGACCGTTGCCGGAGGAACTGCCGCCGTAGACGCCGCGATTGGCGCCGATGCCGACCACGCCCACCGCGCCGAGCGGCTGCGCTATCCCCTCGACATTGCCGGCCTCGCCGCGCACGCCCTGGTTCTGTTCGCTCTGGGCATAGACGCCGTAACCGCCGGTCGACGTCACATAGGCCCCGTGGTCGTAGTGGTCGTTGCCGTTTGTGTGGACGCGAAGTCCGTAGCCGTTGTCGCTGGTGAAGTAGCCGCCCCAACTGTCGGCGCTTGCTCCCCAGACGCCGTAGCTCTGTCCGCTTTGGCTGTGCAGGCCCGCGCCGCCGCCGGCGGACGCGTACAAGGCCGCGCCTGTGGCCGGCGCATAGCCCGCCAGCGCGGCGTCGGCCGCGTCGAGCGATTCTGCGATGATGTCCGCTCCTGGGCGCAGGCCGATGGCGTAGGGCGCGGGCAAGATCTCCTGGCGCGGCGACAGCGTCTGCCCGTTGACGTCGATGCTCAGCCACAGCGCTTGCCCATTGAAGTTGGCTTGATCCACGCCCAGCCGCGTTGTGAACAGCCCGTTATCGACAGAGATGTTGCGGTTGCCGCTGTCCCATAGCGCCGATCCGCCATTGGCGGCGTCGTAGACGATGAAGCGCATCGTGTAGTTGCCGTCCAGCGGCTGGCCGTCCGGGTCCGTCAACCGGCCCTGATAGCTGATTGTGCTAGGCGTCTGGGCTGCTTCGACGGCTTCCGCCGCAGAAGCCCGTTGCGTAAATGCGCCGGCCACGCCGGCGGCCAGAAGCAACAGGACGATGCCGGTGACGACGATGGATAGACTCCTCACATTCACGAGATTCTCGCCTCCCTATTTGTACAGGGCGCGCCGTTCGCAAGTCCGCTTGCGAACGGTCGCACATAGGTGATGCCGACTCGCGCTCAGCGCAGTTTGATATACTCGCCTATCTCTCGATGCAACGTCGCGGCTTGGGCGTTGTTCGGGTCTAGTTGCAATGCCCTCTCTACAGCCGCCCTTGCTTCCGCTGAGCGGCCTAAGCGCCAATAGGCGACGGCTGCGCCGGTATGGGCCGCGCTGGACTCCGGCAGAAGGCGCACGGCCTCTAGATAGGCGGCCAGGGCGATCTCTAGGCGTCCCAAAGCCGTTTCGGCCGCGCCCAGATAGAGATACGTTTCGCCGTCGGTCGCGTCCAGCGCGACGGCCTGTCGCAGCATGGCGGCGGCGGTCTCCGTATCGCCGCTTTCTAGGGCGGCGCGCCCCGAAAAGGCGTGTATGATGGCCGAATTCGGCGCCAATGTCAAGGCGCGGTGAAATGCCTCGGCGGCCAGGCCGTGCGTATCGCTGCCAAAGCGGCGGGCGGCGGAGGCGTAGAACTGGGCCGTATGCAGCCGCACAAGCGGGTCAAGCGGGCGCAGTTGGCGGGCTTGCGCCAGAGCGCTTTCCGCCTCTGGCAGCCAATGCCGAGCGCCGGCCGGATCGGCGACGGCCTGCTGCCAATACGTCTGGCTGCGCAGGAGGTGATGCGCCGGTTCGACCGGCCAATGCGCCGCCGCCCGGTCAGCGGCTGCCGCGGCTCCGCTCCAGTCGCCGGCTTGCGCATGCAAATGGGATGCACGCGCGGCGATGTCGGCCTGCAGCGGGCGGACGTTGATCTGCCACACGGCCGCGCCGATGCCCGCGCCCAGCGCGAGGACGAAGGCCCAGCGCCATGCGCTTTGCTGCGCCGGGGCAGGGGCGAGCGAAGGAGATGGCGGCGCGGCCAGCGCTGCCCCCATCCCCATCAGCAGCCATGTCGCCGTCGCCGTAGGCGTCACGTCGAAGCTGGTGAAGTTGTTGGCGACATTGCCCAGCACGGCGGACAGCGCCGCGATCAGCAGGGCGCGCCGCATTGTAGATTGTGGGCGACGTAATGCTTGGCCGATCACGAGGCAGAACGCGATCAGGAGCAGGGCGTAGGCCAGCAGCCCAGGGACGCCTGCCGTCAGCGTCCAGTCGAGCGCCAGGTTGTGGGCGCGGTCGACGAAGTAGTCGCGCCCTTGCAGGTAGACGAGTTCCGGCGGGTAGACGCGTGGGAACATGATGCCCGTCGTTTCGGGGCCATAGCCTAATAGCGGGCGTTGTGCAATCAGGTCGAGGGCGGCGCGCCAGATGGATAGACGCGCCCCGGTTGAGCCAAGCTGGAACCGGCCCAGCGCCAGTACGGCGAGCGGCCCGCTGACAAAGAGCAGACCTATGAGGCTCCAGGCCGGTTTGCGCCAGGGGCGCGCCAAGCGCGGTCCGTTCCAGAGCAGGGCAAACAGCGCCAGCGCCACGGCCGCCGCCAGCCAGGCGCTGCGGACTAACGTCAGCCCCACGCCGAGGAGTTCGCCCGCGAAAAGGAGCGCCCAGGCGAGGCGCAGCCGCCCGCGTGTCGTGAGCAACAGCGCCAGCGTCACCGGCAGCAGGATCGCCAGGTAGGCTCCGACGAAGTTGGCGCGGCCCAGCGTCGCGTAGACGGGAGAGCGGGCGTCGCTGAGCAATCCGAAGAGGTTCCAGCCGGCGGCTTGGGCGTAGCTGAAGAGCAGTAGGGGCGCGCCTGCGGCTGCCATTGCCGCCGCCGTCTCGCGGGCGAGGAAAACGCTCTGAAAGCGGCTTGCCGCCAGCACGAATAGCAGCAGATAGGCGGCCAGCGTCACCGCGCCCTGGCTTCGATCATAGCTGCCCCAAAGGCTAAGCCGCCAGTCGACGGAGGTCGCGGTGGTCGTGGCGATTACCAGGGCCAGCAGCACGGCCGAACCCAGCAGAGGGACGGCGCGCAGCCTATCCCACGGAGACTGCCGGTTCAGCGCCCCTTCGGCCAGCGCCATGCCGGCTAAGAGCCAGACCAGCGTCCGCACCAACGCCGCTTTGGGGAGTTCAAACGGTTGTTGGCCCCACAGGTTGACCCAAAGCGGGGCCAGGATCGCCAGGAGAAGCCACCCGATGCGCTGCGCAGCGCCGAGGACGGAATTTGCCGTCAACGGTCGGCGTCGCCTCCGTTGAGCCAGGCGGCGGCTTCGGCGGCTAACTGCGGCAGCGACATCAGCGGAAGCGGCGCGTCATAGCGCACTACGGCGTTTGACGCCACGTCTAAATGATCGAGCAGCCAGTTCATGACGCGCGGGGGCATGTTGCTCTCTACATCCACGCGCACCACCGGCCCGAAGCGCTTGGCGCGTTCGCCCTGGAGCGGCTGCAGACGGTTGACGGGGTTGGGCGCGTGAGCGCGCAGCAGACGGAAGTAGAAGATGCGGTGCACGGGCATGCCGACAAATAGGTCTGCGACGAAATGCCCGACCAGGTCTCCGCTCCACACATAGGTTGCACGCAACTGCGTTGCAGCCGAGGGCAGCCGGATCAGGCGCGGGATGGCGTGCGGCGTTTTGACGCGCGCAAAGAGCGCTGCCGGCTCGCCTCTGCTGCCGTCGCGCAGTTCGACCAATAAGTTGAGGCTGTCGCTGCTGATGTGCGGGAAGGGCCGGCCAGGGTCGACCGCCAACGGGACAAGCAACGGGCGGACGCGCGCATCGAAATAGTCGCGCAGCCAGACGGCATGATCCGTCGCCGCCTGGGCGACCGGCGCGATCTCGAATCCGATCCGGGCAAGTTCGGGGATGACGACGTCTTCATAAAGCCGCGTCGCGCGACGATTGAGCGTCTCGGCCCATGTACTTAGCGCCGGCGTCCAAGCCGCTCCGGCAGCGGCTTGCCGCCCGCCTGCGCTGAAGAACGCGGGCAGGTAATCTCGGTAGATGCGGTCGATTTCCTGGGCCATCTGCTGCAGATCGGCGAGCCGTTTGACGGGGTTGCGGCGTCGCTGCTCGGCGCGCGCCAGCGGCCGCGCCGGATGGTAGAGCCAGACGGGGGCCTGTTCGTATGGGCCAAACAGAGCGGCGAAAGTCTCGTCGGCCGTCGGGTTGTTTAATTCGACTAGTTCGTCGTTCGCCATACGTGCTCACGTGTGGTGCAACGGTCGCGTATGAACGCGTGCGCCTCATTGCCTGTTTATGTTGCAGATGCCTGCTTCAGGACTGCGTTTCTTCCTGCTCATCCGTTTCGGAAACGGGGTCTGCGGCATAGGCCAAGGCCAGCGCTGCGCGGCTTACCTGGCGATAGATCTCCGCCAGCGTATCGTAGGCGTCGACGCTGGCGTGCGTGAAGGTCGGAGGTCCCAGCCGGCGCAACAGGGCCAATTCTACGGCGGGGGCGACGATGAACGGCCGGTATTCCTCTTGTGCGCGGGCGTTGCCCCAGAAGGCGGCAGGGTCCGTGTCGAGCGGCTCAGGCGTTTCTGCGCCGCTCGACGCGTCGCGACCGCCTACCTGTTTTGCGCCGGACGCGGGCTGCACGTCTGCGGACGGAGCGCCGTCTTGCTGATTGCCTTTGCGCTCGCGGCGCAGGCGCAGGGCGTGCAGCGCCTGTTGTTGGTCCTTGCCGCGCAGACGCAGAAGCAGCCAGGGGTTGTCGGCCAGAAGCTCGCCTAGCGCCCGGTAGACCGCAAGCACATGTTCGCAGGGGGCGTCGGTTGCGCCGCCGCAGGAGCAGTTCTGGACGATCTCCTCTTGCGGCGCGGGCAGCAGCGATACGCCGGCCTGTGCAAGGGCGCTTTCCAGGTCGGGCGGCAGTTCCCCAGCCAGGAGATGCGCGCCGTATAGGGCCTGGTGTCCAAGCGTTTCCAGCGCCCGCTCCCATTCCGCTTCGCTCCACGTGGGGATGCGGACCTCGACTGTGCAGGCGTCGCCGGCGTGCGGCTGCACCATAGCGACGGCGCGGCCCGGCAGCACTTCCAGCCGTTTGACACGCGCACCCTTGCCCGATGCGTGGTTCTCGGCCTGCACGCCGCGCTCGGCCAACATTTGCCGCCAGCGACGCGACCACCAACGCCCGTTTTGCTCACGCGGTTCCGCCATGCTCATTCCTCCTCTGCGTCTTCGACCGCATCGTAGCGCAGGGTAAGCAGGTTGCGCAGTTGGTCAGTATCCAGTTCGGTCAGCCAGTCTTCGCCGCTGCCGACGATCGACTCGGCCAGCATCTGCTTGCTCTCGATCAACTCGTGGATGCTCTCCTCCAACGTGCCCGCGGCCACAAATTTGTGGACCTGGACATTGCGGCGTTGGCCGATGCGGAAGGCGCGGTCGGTCGCCTGGTTCTCGACGGCCGGGTTCCACCAGCGGTCGTAGTGGAAGACGTGGTTGGCCGCTGTCAAGTTCAGGCCGGAACCGCCGGCGCGCAGGCTGAGGACAAAGACGGGCGGCCCGTCATCGCTTTGGAAGGCCTGCACCATCTTGTCGCGCTGCGCGGCGGGCGTGCCGCCGTGCAAGAAGAGCGCCTCCAGCCCCAGCGTGTCGACGAGATGCCGTTTGAGCAGATGGCCCATCTCGACGAACTGCGTGAAGATCAAGGCCCGGTCGCCGACAGAGAGCGCTTCGTCCATCATTTCGGTGAGGCGCGACAACTTGCCGCTGCGCCCGGCGAGCGGGCCGGTCTGCTTGAGGAAGTGCGCCGGGTGGTTGGCGATCTGCTTGAGCTTGGTGAGCAGCGCCAACACCATGCCGCGGCGCTGGATGCCGTCCGAGCGGTTGATCTGGGCAAGCGCTTCGTTGACGGTCTTTTCGTAGAGCGCCGCCTGCTCCGGCGATAGCGAGCAGTAGACCACCATCTCATTCTTTTCCGGCAGGTCGGAAATGATGGTCGGGTCGGATTTGAGGCGGCGCAGCAGGAAGGGCTGGACCACGCGGCGCAGCTCGTGCGTACGCTCTTCGTCGTTGTAGCGCTCGATGGGGACGATGTACTGCCGCCGGAAGGTCTCTTGCGCGCCGAGGTAGCCGGGGTTGAGGAAGTGCATGATGCTCCACAACTCGGCCAGCCGGTTTTCGACGGGCGTGCCGGTCAGGGCAATGCGGTTGCGCCCGCGCAGCCGCCGCACGGCCAGGGTCTGCTTGGCGGTCGGCGTCTTGATATTCTGAGCTTCGTCGAGGATGAGATCGCCCCACTCGAACTGGGTGAGCAGTTCCACATCGCGCCGGGCGGTTCCGTAGCTGGTGATCACCAGATCGGTCGACTGGATGGCGTGGGCGAAGTCGTCGCCTGTTAGCCGGGCGTTGCCGTGATGGACTAGGGCGACCAGTTCCGGGGCGAAGCGTTCGATCTCGCGACGCCAGTTGGCGACGACGCTGGTCGGGCAGATGAGCAGGGCGGGGTCCGGCTCCTCGCCGGCAGCGCGGCTCTCGGCGCGCATGTGCAGCAGCAGGGCAATCGCCTGGATAGTCTTGCCCAGGCCCATGTCGTCGGCCAGGCAGGCGCCCAGCCCCAGGCGGCGCAGGTAGGCCAGCCAGCCCACGCCGCGGCGTTGATAGGGGCGCAGTTCGCCCACAAAACCGGGCGGCTCTGTGGCGGCGTCGAGCGGGGTGTAGGTGCGCAGTCGTTCGAGCGCGTCTTCTACCCAGCCGGTGAGCGCAACATCCTCTAGGCCCAGAGACTCGACCGCGGCGAGCGAGGGCAGAATTTCGTCGGGCAGACCGGCGAGGTCATCGCCGTGGAGCGCCGGGCCTTGTTCGCCGGCGGCGGAGGTCTGGTAGCGCTGGGCCAACTTGACGGCCTGCAGCAGGCTGATGCGTCCGGCGGGCTTGGGGTCTGCGAGGAAGCGCTTGGCCGCCTCGACCTGTTCGGGGTCCAGTTCCACCCAGCGCTGATCGAGGCGCAACAGCGGCGTGCGCATGGCGGTGACCTGCTCGAACTGGGCGCGGGTGAGCGGCTCGCCGCCCAAGGTCAGCTCCCAGGTGTAGGCGATGCCAGGTTCTTTGGCGCGCCGCCTATTGCTCCCGCCGAAAGGCGGTTCGAGCGCGTTGTCGTCCGGCTCCTCGACAAATTCATCACCGACAAATTCATCACCGGCAAATTCATCGCCGGTAAACTCGTCTTCGGCTGAGAGGAGCAGGCGCAGCCCCAGGCGCATGCGCGGCTCTGCGTGCCACCAGCGGGGCAAGATCACGCCGAAGCCGCTGCTTTCCAGAAGAGGGCCGACCTCGCGCAGGAACTGGTAGGCCTCTTCAGTCGTGAGCAGGCACAATTCCGGCTGGGGGCTGCGCAGGCTACGCTCCAGCGGCGGGAAGAGGCGGCTGGCGACGCCTAGACCGGCGAGCAGCCGTTCTTGCGGCTGGTCTATTTGGCGACCGCCCGCCTGCACGAAGCCGCGCGTCGCTTCCCATACTTCGCGCGCCGAAACCATCAGGGCCGGGTTGTCGCGCGCTTGCAGATAGAAATGCAAATGCCAGGCGGACTCCTCTGCAGGGGTTTCAGTCGCGCCGGGAAGATCGGGCCGGCGCGGTTCGGTCAGCACAAAGCAGATGCGGAAGTTGGCATCGCGCACCACGTAGAGCTGTTCGGTCCACTGGTGCCATTCCTGGAAAAGATCGTGTGCGGGCTGCGGCGGCAGCGTAACGCGGCGTTCGTCGCCGAGCAGACTTTTGATCCAAGCCATCGAGGGCGTCTGCGGCGCGCTTGCCGGCAGCGTGTCGTCAGTCCAGGCGCGGATGGCGGTATCGACCAGCGTGGAGACAAAGTGGTCGAGGATCTCGGCGGCGAGCGGCGCGGCCAAGGGATCGTCCAGGTTGTAGGCGCGACAGACGGGCGGCATGGCGGCCACGAGCAGGCTGCGCCGCTGATCGGTGCGCGGATCCAACCAGAGCGGCTGCCAGCGCCCCTCCAGTTGGCCCGCTCGCTGCATGCGCAGACCGGGCAGGAAGTGCTGGCCGACCAATATTTCCAAGGTGAACTTGGCGGCGTTGCTCCAGAATGCCAGGTCATGGCCCAGGCGCACGCGTTGGAACGAAACGGTCCCCGCCTCGCGACTGCGCATAGGCTGGCGCGAGAGGTGGGCTAGAAAGGCGAGGGCGGCGAGCGGCGATAGGGCCAGCCCGGTCATCTGCCACGGCATCAGCGCCGGGGACGCAGCGACCGGCGCATCGACGAGGGCGTGTCCGCCGTTGCCGGATACGGCGGAACGGAAGACGTTGCGCCGGGAAAGGGGCTGCCCGTCCTGGCTCGGCAGCCACACAACGGCGGTGGACGGCTGGGCTGCCGACGGCTCAATGCTCGTGAACTCCGCGGTCAGGGCGGAGCGCAGTTGGCCGATAGCGGCTTGGCTGGGATGGGAAGGAACCTTGGGCGTGCGCTGGCGGCCGTTGGCGGCTTTGGCCGCGCCGCCCGTCTCGCCGGGCGGACGGCGCGAGCCGTTTCCAGCCCCGTTGGATAGGTCCAGATCCTCGGCCCACAAGAACAAGCGACTGCTCGAAACTGACTCGTCGGAACGCAACCAAGCGGCGTGAATGGTTAAAGGCATAAAGGGTATTCTACCGCGCCGCGCGCTCGCGATCAAATTCTTGGAACCGATTTGGGCGCAAGTTTTGTTGGCCGTCATCCCGGCTGGCGTGGATCGGCGCAGGGCAGAGAGGGAGATGCGTCCGTTTCGGAAATGAGAATTGCGCAGCGCGACAGAGCCATCTATAATGTCTTGGATTATCCGCTCGTCAACAGCAATGGGGATGCAGCAATGGGGATTCGGTTATGTTGAAGACACACACCTGTGGTGAACTGACTCTGGAGCATGTCGGCCAGCATGTGACTTTGGCGGGGTGGGTCAACCGCCGCCGCGATCATGGCGGTCTGATCTTCGTCGACCTGCGTGATCGCTTTGGCATCACGCAGGTGACCATCGATTCCGACGCTACGGCGGAAGCGCACGACGTGGCCGGCCAACTGCGCAGCGAGTATGTTGTGCAGGTGAGCGGCGTTGTGCGCAAGCGACCGCCCGGCTTTGAAAACCCTAACCTGACGACAGGCGCCGTCGAGGTGATCGCGGAAGAAATCAAGATATTGAACCCGGCGCGCACGCCTCCGTTCTACATCAGCGGCAACGCCGACGACGTGGAAGAGGCGCTGCGTCTCAAATACCGTTATCTGGACCTGCGCCGCCCGCGCATGTTGGCGAACTTGGTGTTGCGCCATCGCATGGTGCGCATGATCCGCGAGTACCTCTCTGCGCGCGACTTCCTGGAGATCGAGACGCCGATCTTGCTCAAGAGCACGCCGGAAGGCGCACGCGACTTCGTCGTGCCCAGCCGCATGCACGCCCATCGCTTCTACGCGCTGCCGCAAAGCCCGCAGCAGCTCAAGCAGCTTTTCATGGTCGCCGGCATCGAGCGCTATTTCCAGATCGCACGTTGCTTCCGTGACGAAGACCTGCGCGCCGACCGCCAGCCGGAATTTACCCAGCTTGACCTGGAGATGAGCTTCGTCGAGGCCGAGGACGTACGCGCCTTGATCGAGGAGATGCTGATTGAACTCAGCGGCGAGATCAGCCCGAAGCGCATCCAGCAGGTCCCCTTCCCGGTGCTGACCTATGCCGACGCCATGGAACGCTACGGCGTCGACCGTCCGGACCTGCGTTTTGGCCAGACGCTGTTCGACGTGACCGAAGATGTGCGCCACAGCGAGTTCGCCGTCTTCCGCAACGCTGCCGCGAGCGGCGGGCAGGTTAAGGGCGTGGTTTATCCCGGCGGGGCGGACTTGCCGCGCCGCGAGATCGATGAACTGACCGACTTTGTGAAGCAGTACGGGGCCAAGGGATTGGTCTGGATCGGAGTGGCCGGCGAGATTCCGGCGGATGGACCCATCCCGGCCGAGGCGTTGCGCAGCCAGGCCGCCAAGTTCCTCTCCGCCGACGAGTTGCGCGCCATTATCAACCGCAGCCAGGCCAATGCCGGCGACCTGGTTTTGCTCGTGGCGGCTGAGCCCGGGGTGACGGCCCAGAGTTTGAGCAACCTGCGCCTGGAGATTGGCCGCCGCGCCGGGCTGATTGACCAGAATGCGCTTGCCTACTGCTGGATCACCGACTTTCCGCTGCTGGAATACGACGACGAACTGGAGCGCTGGCAGGCCGTGCATCATCCCTTTACGAGTGCACGCGACGAGGACTGGCCGCTGCTGGAGGCCGACCCCGGCGCGGTCCACGCCAAAGCCTATGATGTGGTGCTCAACGGCTGGGAGATCGGCGGCGGCAGCATCCGCATCCACCGCACCGACCTGCAATACCGGCTCTTCAAGACGCTGCAGATCAGCGAAGAAGAGGCCGAGGCCCAGTTCGGCCACTTGCTGGAGGCGTTCCAATACGGTGCGCCGCCGCATGGCGGCATCGCCTTGGGCATCGATCGCATGGCCGCCATCTACGCCGAGACGCCCAGCATTCGCGACGTGATCGCCTTCCCCAAGACCGCGGCCGGGACCGACTTGATGGTCAACGCGCCCAGCCCGGTGACCGAGGCGCAACTGCGCGAACTGCACATCATGCTCCGCCAGGAAAAAGACGGCGGCGATTGAGGCGCGCGGGTTCGCCTTTGATATGTTTTGAATGAGTTTGCATCTCGCCTGATTGCAGCCGATTTGAGGAGACACGGTTGGCGATCAGGCGAGATGTCGCGTGTCTGGAGGGGAATTGGGCATGAAACAGCCTGCATCTTCTGATCCGGCTTCCGGTTCGCTGCGCCGTGAACTAGGCCTTTTCGGGGCTGTGATGATGGGGCTCGGCTCGATTGTGGGGACGGGCGTCTTCGTCAGCATGGGCATTGCCGCCGGCGTTGCCGGCCCGGCGGTGACGCTGGCTGTCGTGATCGGCGCACTCGTCGCGACGGCGAACGGCCTTTCCAGCGCACAGCTTGCCGCCAGCCACCCGGTCAGCGGCGGCACATACGAGTATGGCTATAAGTACCTCAACCCGTGGTTCGGCTTTGCCGCGGGATGGATGTTCCTGTGCGCCAAGAGCGCTTCGGCGGCGACGGCTGCGCTCGGCTTTGCCGGCTACGTGCTGGCCGCGTTCGGGGTGAGCCACGAAGTGTGGCGCATCGGCCTGGGCCTGGCTGCGGTCGTTGTGCTGACGCTCGTCATCCTGGGCGGCATGCGCCAGTCTAACCGCACCAATACAATCGTCGTATCGATCACGCTGGCTGCGCTGGCCGTGTTCGTGCTGGCCGGCATTCGCCCGCTGCTTCAGAACGGCGCTCTACACTTCACGCCGTTTTGGGGGCTTCCCGGCGAAGAGGGCAGCCCGTTGCGCGGCCTGTTGCACGCTTCGGCCCTGATGTTCGTGGCGTACACGGGGTACGGTCGCATCGCTACGCTGGGCGAAGAGGTGCGCGCGCCCCGCACCACGATCCCGCGCGCCATCATCGTGACGCTGATCGCCAGCATGATCCTGTATGTCAGCGTTGCCGTCGTCGCCGTAGGCGCCGCCGGGGCGGACCAGTTCGCCGAGCAGACACAGGCGACTTCCGCGCCGCTGGAAGTGATCGCTGCCGCCTTCGGCGTGCCGGGCGCACCGGCGATCCTGGCGGTCGGGGCCATCACGGCCATGCTGGGCGTACTGCTCAATCTGCTGCTGGGGCTGTCGCGCGTCGTGTTGGCGATGGGCCGCCGCCGCGATCTGCCTGCGGCTGTGGCGCGCGTCAGCGAAACGAGCAAGACGCCGGAGACGGCGGTGATCGTGGTGGCCGCTTTGATCGCGGCGCTCGTCCTCATCGGCGACGTGCGCATCACCTGGTCGTTCAGCGCGTTTACCGTGCTGGTCTATTACGCCATCACCAACCTGGCGGCGCTGCAACTGCCGGCGGAGCAGCGGCTCTTCCCGCGCGGCGTCGCCATGGCCGGGTTGCTGGCCTGTCTGTTTCTTGCCTTTTGGGTGGAGCCGGGCATCTGGATCGGCGGCTCGCTGATTCTCGTTGCGGGCTTTGTGGGGCGATGGCTGATGCGGCGGCTGTAGGACGCGCCCAAGAGGGTTAAACGCATTTTTGTTTGAATTCGCGCCCGGCGTGTGCTAAAATCACCGATCACGTATGAATATCCGAAAGCTGCCGCTCTATTTGCTTGCGCTGGGCATTCTAGGTTTGACCTTTGCCGCCGGGTACAGCGCCTATCCGCTGTTGCATGGCGCGCCCTTGCCCAGCCTTTCGTCGCTGACGCAGCCGCCCGCCCGGCAGTCGATGGACGTCTATTGGGAGGCCTGGCGGCTTCTCGAACGCGATTTCTACGGCGACAAGCCGGATGCGACGGCGCGCACCTATGGCGCTATCCGCGGGATGGTCGAGTCCTTCGGCGATCCCTACACCTACTTCGTGGAGCCGAGGGCGCGTGACCTGGAGCGCGACGAACTGCGCGGCAAGTTCGGCGGCATCGGCGCTAACCTGGAACAGACGGACGCGGGCTATGTGCTGCACCCTGTGCCCGACCAGCCGGCGGACCGCGCCGGCATCCGCGACGGCGACATCCTCCTCATGGTCGACGACCAGGAGATCACGCCGCAGATGCACGTAGATGACCTGGTCGCTTTGGTGCGCGGGCCGGCCGGCAGCCGAGTGACGCTGCTCGTGCGCCGCGCCGACGCGGCCGGCATCACCACGGAACTGCCCATTACGGTGACGCGCGCCGAGATCGAGACGCCGAGCATGGAGTGGCGGCTGCTCGACGGCAGTTCGCCCGGCAGTCGGGTCGGTTACATCGCGCAGACCCTCTTTACCGAGCGCAGCCCTGCCGAGATGCAACAGGCTGTGGAGGAGTTGACCGAGTTAGGCGCAGACAGCTTTATACTGGACCTGCGCGGCAACCCCGGCGGGCTGGTGCAGGCCGCTGTCAAGATCGCGGATATGTGGCTGCGCCAGGGCGTGATCTTGATCGAGCGGCACGCCGACGGCTCGGAGAACGTGTTCGAGGCCGACGCAGCGTTTGTGCGCGAAGACGCCCCGCTCGTGATTATCGTGGACAACGCTTCGGCCAGCGCCAGCGAAATCGTGGCCGGCGCGCTGCGCGACCACGGCCGGGCGACGCTCATCGGCAGCCGTACGTTCGGCAAGGGCAGCGTGCAGTTGATCCACGAACTGCCCGACCAGAGCAGCCTGCATGTGACCAACTCCCTCTGGCTTACCCCGAACCGCCACCAGATCGCGGAGCAGGGATTGACGCCCGATATCTTAGTGGCGGAGGGCGACGATCCGCTGCCCGAAGCGATCGCAACGGTCGAGCAGGCGGTCGTCGCCAAGGCGCTGCCGGACGACGCGCAGCCCTAGCCGCCTTGCTTCATTCCCAAGTTCCTGTGACGCCAAGATGACAGAGAAACAATCATCCTTTCACCTGCCGTCCGCGCTGCCGCCGCCGGTCATCATCGGTGTGGCAGGTCTTTTTCTGCTCGCCGCTGCATTCCTCACGGGTGTGGGCGCGGGCTTTGGGTTGGGCCGCTGGACCGCTTCCGGCGCTGCGCGGGATGACCGCCAAGCGACTGCGCCGGTTGTCTATGAGTGCGTCGAGCAGCCGGAAGACGGGGCCGCAGCGCAACTTTATCCTGAGTTCGGCGTCTTCTGGGAGGCGATGGACCTGCTCTATGCCAATTATTACGGCGACTTGCCTGCCGCCGAGGAGGTCGCCTTTGCCGCCATCCGCAGCGTGACCGGCCTGTTGGATGATCCCAACACGTCCTTCCTCACGCCTCAAGAGGCGGACTACTATCGCAGCGGCATGGAAGGCGCGTTCGAGGGGATCGGCGCCCGCGTGGGCTGGGATGAGGAAGCCGATACGCTGGTAATTACCGAGCCGTTCGAGAATCGGCCCGCCTGGCTGGCGGGGTTGCGCCGCGACGATCGCATCTTGGCCGTCGACGGCAAGAGCATCATGGGTCTGGGCATGACTGAAGCAGTGGCCTTGATCCGCGGGCCGGAGGGCAGTACGGTCACGCTTACGGTGCTGCGCCCTGGGCGAGAGGCGCCGTTCGACGTGGAGGTCGTGCGCGCCCGCATCGAGGTTCCGGCGATCAGCACCGATGCGCTGGGCGAGGATGGCCGCATCGCCTATATCCGGCTGAACGCGTTCAACGAGAACGCCGGCCAACTGGTGCGAGAGGCGGTGAAAGATGCGCTGCAGCGCCAGCCTGCGGGCATCATCTTCGATTTGCGCGGCAATTCGGGCGGCCTGTTGCGTGAAGCAGTCGCAGTCGCCGGCGTCTTCTTGGAGGACGAGGTCGTACTCATAGAGCGCTTTGGCGACGGCGCGACCGAGATCTATCGCACCGACGGCCGGGCCGTTGCGCCGGATATTCCATTGGCGGTGCTGGTTGACGAGGGCAGCGCCAGCGCCAGCGAGATCGTGGCGGGCGCGTTGCAGGATCATGGCCGCGCCGCGCTCATCGGCGGCGCCACCTTCGGCAAGGGTTCGGTGCAACTTCCCTATTCGTTGCGCAACCGCGGCATTTTGCGCGTCACCGTCGCCACATGGCATACGCCGCACGACCGCACCATCGACGGCGTCGGCCTGCAGCCGGACATCGCGGTCGAGATGCCGGACGAGGGACCGGAAGGCCGGCCGGCCAATGCGGGCGATCCGCAGTTGGATGCGGCGCTGCAACACCTACAGAAAGGCGCGTCAGGCTCTTAGCTTATGGCGAAACAGAACAAGACCGAACAGACGAAAAGCGGGCCGCGCACCGTCGCCACCAATCGCCGCGCCCGCCATGAGTACTTCATCGAAGAGACTTTCGAGGCGGGCATCGCGTTGACCGGCACCGAGATCAAATCGGTGCGCGCCGGGCGCATCAGCCTGCAGGAAGGCTTCGTCATGGTGCGCGACGGCGAAGCGTATCTGCTCAACGTGCATATTGCCCACTATTCGCAGGGCAACCGCTTCAACCACAGCGAACTGCGCGACCGCAAGTTGCTGCTGCACAAGAACGAGATTCGCCGGCTGCACAGCCAGGCGACGCAGCGCAACTGGACGATCGTGCCGCTGCGCGTCTATATCAACGCACGCGGTCTGGCAAAGGTGGAGATCGGCCTGGCGCGCGGCAAGCGGCTGCACGACAAGCGCGATACCATTGCTGAACGCGAGAGCGAGCGCGACATCCGGCGCATGCTCAAGCGCGCCTACTAGGCCGGCTGCCATGTTCGGGCAATCGGCCCTCGTCCTGCCCCACGGCGAACTGCCCCTGCCGGCGTATCTGCCTGACGCTACGCTCGGCGCGGTGCGCGCCGTGGACAGCCAAGACCTCGTCGCCTGCGGCATCCGCGGCGTGGTGATGAACACTTTCCACCTGATGCAGCATCCCGGCTCTTCGACGGTGCAGGCCCTGGGCGGGCTGCATGCCATGAGCGGCTGGGACGGCCCCATCCTCACCGATTCGGGCGGGTTCCAGGCCTATTCGCTCATCCGCCAGAACGCGCGCTACGGCTCGCTGACCGATAACGGCATTGTCTTCCGCCCGGAAGGCGGCGGGCGCAAACTGCTGCTCACGCCCGAAAAGTGCATTCAGCTTCAGTTTGCCTACGGCTCAGATATCATCATGTGTCTAGACGACTGCACGCATGTGGACGATGACCTGGCCGAGCAGAGGCTTTCCGTGCGGCGCACGATCGACTGGGCGGCGCGCTGCCGGCGCGAGTATGAGCGGCAGGTGCGCCAGCGCAAGTATCGGGAGCGCGAGCGTCCGCTGCTCTTCGGCGTGATCCAGGGCGGCGGCTCGGAAGAACTGCGCGCCGAGTGCGCCTCCGCCCTGCTGGAGATCGGCTTCGACGGCTACGGCTATGGGGGATGGCCGCTCGACGCCGAGGGCAATTTGTTGGAGAACCTGCTCGCCTACACGCGCAGCCTTGTGCCGGCGCAGTATCCCATGCATGCGCTGGGCGTGGGCCATCCCCAGAGCGTGGCTGCTTGTATTGCGGCGGGGTATGCGATCTTCGATTCGGCGCTGCCCACGCGCGACGCCCGCCAGGGCCGGCTTTACACCGCGGGAGGGGGCGGTCCCGGCGATGCAAGCGGCTTCCGCTATCTCTACCTGCGCGACGACAAGTACATCAAAGACCGGCGGCCATTGGATGAATCCTGCGACTGCCTGACCTGCCAACGCTACTCGCGCGGTTACCTGCACCACCTCTACCGCCACGGCGAGGTCAACTACATGCGGCTGGCGACGATCCACAACCTGCGTTTTATGGCGCGGCTGCTGGAATCTTACCGGAGCGAGCAGGCGTGATGGGCGGCGGCGACGAGTTGGAACGGCTGACGGAGGACGTGCTCGCGTCGGCCAAGTACCGGGCGGTCTCGCCCGCGCTGGTGCGCGCCCTCGCTGCGGAGGAGTTGGGCAGGCGCAACAAGCGCAAGGACGCGCTCAAGGCGGTCAAGAACAGGCTGCACCAGGTCGCTGCGGCCTACTTGGGCGCTGCGCCGCAGTATGATGCTTGGCTGGAAGAGCTGCGCGCTGTGGCAAATGACGCCGAACGATTGCGTGTGGTCTGCGCGGGCATCCTGGCGCGCCACGCCTCGACGCGCGAGCGGCTGCCGATCCTGGCGCAGTTCTACCGCGACCTGTTTTCCGGGCTGCCGCCGGCGCCGCGCATTGCCGACCTGGGCTGCGGCTTCAACCCGCTGGCGCTGCCCTGGATGGACCTGCCCGCGGGCGCGAGTTATTACGCCTGCGACGTATTTGCTGACCAGGCGGCGTTTCTCAGCCGCTGTTTTCCCTTGCTGGGCGTGGATGGCCGCGCCGAGGTGTGTGACTTGGTGCACGCGCCGGCCTGCCCGGAAGTGGACGCGGTATTGTTGCTTAAGACGCTGCCCAATCTGGAGCAGATGGATCGACAGGCCGGGCGGCGGCTGCTGGACGCGCTGGACGCGCCGCTGTTGATTATCTCCTACCCGGCGCATAGCCTGGGCGGGCGGCGCAAGGGCATGCCTGACCACTATGCCGCCCAGTTCGAGGCGCTGACGGCGGGCCGCGGTTGGCGCGTGGAGCGCTTCGACTATCCGACCGAGTTAGTTTTTCGCGTCTTTACGCAGCCGGACGCGGCGCATAGCGCGGCGGCTTGACGGCTGCGCCGGAACTGGCAGCCAGAAGCAGCGCTTCCATCACAGCCAGGTCTTGCAGCGCTTCTGGCGGTGAGTTGCGATGCGCCGTCCCTTGGCGGATGGCCGCGGCAAAGGCGGCCAACTCCTTCTCGACGCCGTCGAAGCCGCTGCACTCGATGCGCCGCGTGTCGCCGCCGGTCGTGACCGTCACCTCGCGGCGCTGCACGGCCAGCGCGCCATGCGTGCCGATGACGTGCAGGAGAGGCGGCCAGGGCGCTGCCGCCGAATAGGTCACCGTATAACTGCCCAGCGCACCGCTCTCGAAGCGCAACGCGGCGGTGAGCGTGTCGGCGGGCGGCAGGTCAGGGTCGTGTTGGGTTGCCTGCGCCGTGACCTCTGCGATCTCGCCCAGGATGAGGCGCATGGCCGCGATGTGGTGAACGCCGCCGTCGACGAGAAAGCCGCCGGGGAAGGAGCCGTCCCGCCGCCAGGCGCTCTGGAAGTACTTGTTCTGCGGCGTGATGGGCGTGGTTACCGCCCAGTGGCAGGCGACGGGCTCGCCGATCTCGCCGCTGTGCGCGATCTCGGCGGCGCGCAGGAACGCTTCTTCGTAGCGCCAGTTCTCGCCCACCATCCATACGGGGGCCGTCGCGCCGTATGGCCCGTATTGTTCGAGCAGCGCCTCGCCCTCGACGACGGTGGGCGCGATGGGCTTTTCGCTGAGGACATGTTTGCCGGCGCGCAGGCTATGCAGGATGGCGGGGGGCAGCGCGGCGATGGGCAGCACGATGTCTACGGCCTCGACGTCCGGCCGCGCCAGGAGCGCGTCCTGATCGGTGACAGTCTCGACGGCGTAGGGAATGCGGGCGGCGAGCGCTTGCGCGGCGGCTGCGGTGCGGCTGTAGACTGCGACGATCTCGAAGAGCGGGCCGAGGTTGAGCAGCGAGGGCAGGTGCGCGTCGCGTGCGAATGTGCCCGCGCCCATCAGGGCGATTTTGATTGGCGGCTGGGCTGCTTCTGGTATCATAGAGGTTGACGTCTCCTTGCGTATTGCTCTGCTGACATATTTTGTGCAATTGTCATTCTAAGCCGAAGGCGAAGAATCCCTGTGTAGCGGACGAGCAGATTCTTCCTCCCTCCGGTCGTCAGAATGACAGAAACACAGTTTCCGAACCAGTATGGCGCCGAATGCAGGGGCGGCAAGTCGAGATTGGTGGCCGGATGAGGATTGGTCGAGCCGGTCGATGTTTTCCGACAGACAGAAGCCGCCGCTTTGCCATCGCCCGCATTCGGTGTTATGTTGTGCGCCGGGTTGGGCAGGTCGTTTTAATCATTTCTGTACGCCGACAAATTTTCGAGAATAGCTTCGCATGCCATCAGATATTCCACAAGCTGACCTGAGCCTCTTGCTCGCCGTTTTCTTGCCGCCGGCTGCGCTGGACACGTTCGGGCCGCTCGTCGCGGAACGCACGCTCGACACGCCCTTTGGCCCGGTGGGGCCGGTTGGGTTGCGCACCCGCAGCCGCGGCCCGGCCATCTGGGTGCAGCCCTATTCCGGTTCGCCAGTGCGGACCGACCCGCGCGCCGCCATCCACGCCGCGCTGCAACTGGGCGCACGCCAGATCCTTGCCTGGGACGCGTGTGTGAGCCTGACGCCTACGCTCCAGCGCGGGCAGATCGCCATCGTCTCGGATTATATCGACTGGACGCGCAGCCTGCCGCATACCTTTGTGGGCGCGGATGCCTCGCCGGAGCAGATCGACCAGACGGCGCAGCGCCCCGTCATCTGTCCGCGCCTGTCCGCCGCGCTGCGCCGCGCCATGCCCGATGCGGTGGACGTGGTCTATTTGGGCATGGACGGCCCGCGACGAGAGACTGCCGCCGAGGCGCGCATGTTTGCCCAGTGGGGAGCAGACGTCGCCGGCTACAATCTGGTTCCCGAAGCGGCGCTGGCGCAGGAGGCGGGCCTCTGCTATGCGGGCCTGGTGACCGTGGCGGAGATCGGCGCGGACCGCGCCCAGCCGGATCCGCATGGCGAGGTGCGCGCGGCGCTCGGCGCGGCGTTGGCCGCGTTGCCGGGCTTCCTGGATGAGGTCAGCCCGGCGGGCGAGTGCGTGTGCCGTGCGCCGTTACTGTAGTCCGCCGGATCGCTTAGCGTCTGTCATTCTGAAGCGAGCGTTAGCGAGCTGAAGAATCTTGGCATAGCAGAAGGTCGGGATGTTTCGCTACGAGATGCTTCGCTTCACTCAGCATGACAAAAGAGGCGCTCAGCATGACAGAGGGGCGGCATGACAGCGTGCGTTGTTGGCGATCGGAACGCTTAGTTCACGATAGGTGTAATTTATGACGAACATTCATGGCTTCGAGCTGGTGCGCGAGGCGTCTGTCCCGGAATTGAACACGCTGGCGCGTCTCTATCGCCACTCCGGCAACGGCGCGGAACTGCTTTCGCTGCAAAACGACGACGAGAACAAGGTGTTCGGCGTTTCCTTCCGCACGCCGCCGCAGGATTCGACCGGCATCGCACACATCCTAGAGCATGCCGTGCTGGGCGGATCGGCCAAATACCCGCTCAAAGAGCCGTTTGTTCAACTGCTCAAAGGCTCGCTCAAGACTTTCCTCAACGCCATGACTTACCCGGACCGCACCGTCTATCCCGTGGCGAGCCAGAATTTGCAGGACTTCTACAATCTAGTGAACGTGTACCTGGATGCGGTTTTCTTCCCGCTGATTACGCCGCAGCATCTGGCGCAGGAGGGCTGGCGCTACGATCTGGACGGTGAGGACGCGCCGCTGGTCTATAAGGGCGTCGTTTTCAACGAGATGAAGGGCGCGTACTCGTCGCCCGACAACCTGCTCTACCGGCTCAGCCAGCAATCGATCTTCCCCGACAACGCCTATGGCTACGATTCAGGCGGCGACCCTGCGGTCATTCCCCAACTCACCTATGAGCAGTTCACGGCTTTCCACGAGCAACGCTACCATCCGTCCAATGCGTTTTTCTACTTCTATGGCGATGACCCGGAAGAAGAGCGGCTGCGCATCGTCGATGCCGCTCTGCGACCCTTCAACCGCGGGGCGGCGGACGGCGGCGTTACGTTGCAGCCTCGCTTCGCACAGCCGCGGCGCGTGGTGCGCGGCTATGATGCGGCGGACGACGGCGCCGGCGCGAGCGGAAAGCGCGGCATGGTGCAGATGCGCTGGCTGCTATCCGAGGCTGTGGACGAAGAACTGATCATGGGCCTGAGCTTGCTGTCGCACGCGCTGGTCGGGACGCAGGCTTCACCACTGCGCAAGCGGCTGATCGACTCGGGGCTGGGCGAAGACCTCACCGGCAGCGGGCTGAGCGCGTCGCTGCGTCAGATGACCTTCGGCGTGGGCATGAAGGGGGTTGACCCGGACAAGGCGGATGAGGTGGAGGCGCTGATCCTTGCCACGCTGGATGAGTTGAGTCGCGAGGGCATCGAATCCGGCATGGTCGAAGCGTCGTACAACACGCTGGAGTTCGGTCTGCGCGAGAACAACACCGGCTCCTACCCGCGCGGACTTAGCCTGATGATGCGGGCGCTGCACGGCTGGCTCTACCTCGGCGATCCGATCCGTCCGTTAGGTTTTGAGGGGCCGCTGGCTGCGGTGCGCCGCCATCTCGACGAAGACCCCGCCTATTTGCGCGAGTTGATTCGCGTGCATCTGGCAGAAAACCCCCACCGGGCCACGGTGATTCTGCGCCCGGAGCCCGGCCTGAACCAGCGCATGCAAGAGGCGGAACGGCAGAAACTGGAAGAAGTGCGTCGCACCCTAGACGCTGAAGCCGTGCAAGCCATCATGGAGCAAAGCCGCGAGTTGCAGCGCCGCCAAGAAACGCCGGACCGGCCCGAGGACCTGGCGCGGCTGCCTTCGCTCGGCCTGGATGACCTGGATCGGCAGGTCAAGACGATCCCCATCGAGGAAGAGGAACTGCACGGCGGTCGCCTGTTCTATCACGACCTCTTTACCAACGGCATCGTCTACCTCGACCTGGGCTTCGACCTGCACGGCGTGCCCGTGGAGTTGCTGCCCTATGCCAAGCTTTTCGGGCGCGCCCTGGTGGAGATGGGCACGGAGACCGAGGACTACACGGCGCTGTCGCAGCGCATTGGCCGCGCGACGGGCGGCATCTATCCCTCTACGTGGTTGTCGCCCATGCGCGATGACCCTGAAGGCGGAGCGCGTCTCTTTGTGCATGCCAAGGCCGCTGTCCCTCGTGCCGAGGAAATGCTCGCCATCCTGAATGACATCCTGCTCACCGTCAAGTTGGACGATCCCGCTCGCTTCCGCCAAATCGTGCTGCGCGCCAAGGCGGGTATGGAGTCCGGCCTGGTTCCCGGCGGGCATTCGGTGGTGCAGAGCAGGATGCTGGCCGCGTACAGCAAGGCGGGCTGGGCCGCGGAGCAGATCGGCGGCGTCAGCTACTTGCAGTTTCTGCGCCGGCTGATGGACGAGATCGACAAGGAGTGGGACGCGGTGCTGGCGCGGTTGGAGCAGGTGCGCAGCATCCTCGTCAACCGCGCGGGCATGGTCGCCAATGTGACACTGGACGCGGCCAACTGGCGCGAGTTCCAAGGCGCGTTGGCGAGTTTCGTCGCCGGGCTGCCAAGCGCTAGTACGCCGTTCGCAGACTGGAAGCCGCCGCTCAACGGGCGCGACGAAGGGTTGACGCTGCCCTCGCAGGTGAACTTCGTGGGCAAGAGCGCCGACCTCTTTGCCGCGGGCTACGAGCCGCACGGCTCCATCAGCGTGATCACTAATGTGGTGCGCACCGGGTGGCTGTGGGACAAAGTGCGCGCCCAGGGCGGCGCCTATGGGGCATTCTGCCGCTTTGGCCGCCAATCAGGCGTCTTCAGCTTCTCGTCCTATCGCGATCCGAACTTGCTGCGCACGCTGGATGTCTACGACGAGACGGCGGCGTTTTTGCGCGGCGCCGACCTTAGCCGGGACGAATTGGTCAAGAGCATCATCGGGGCCATCGGCGCGCTGGATGCGTACCAACTGCCCGACGCCAAGGGCTACACCTCAATGGTGCGCCGGCTGCTCGGCGAGACGGACGAGGTGCGACAGCTATACCGGGACCAGGTGTTGGGGACGACGCTCGCCCATATCCGCGGCTTTGCCGATGTGTTGGAGGCGGCGACGCGTGAGGGGCGCATTGTCGTCTTGGGCGGCGAGGAGGCCGTGAACCGCGCCTCGGCGGAGCGCGGTCTCGACCTCGAAATTGTGCGGGTGCTGTAGGGCATAGCGGCCCGGCGGCAGAGAAGCCGGTGTAGCGAGATTCTTCAACTCGCTAACGCTCGCTTCAGAATGACGGACACACGGCGAACATGCCGCCAAATTTGCGTAACTCGCGGCGGATATGCGATCTCAGGGCGCGCCGACTTCGGTGTCGCCGCCCTGCATGCGCCAACGGGTGATGCCGCCCGTTAGGTTATGGGCGTCGAACCCTTGCTCGTTGAGGTAGGCCGTCACCGCGTAGGAACGGTTGCCGTGCGCGCACATCACCACGATGGGGCGGTCTTTGGGCAGATCGTCGAGGCGGTCGGGCAGCGCGTCCATGGGGATGTGCAGCGCGCCGGGCATGCGCACCTGCCGCCACTCGAACGGCTCGCGGATGTCCAACACGAGTGGCGCCGGCTCGACGGCTAGGGCCGCCTCCAAGTAGGTTGCGTCCATTTCCGGCACGTCCGGTTCCGGCTCGGGGTCGTGTACTAGGTGACTCGTCGTATCGTCTGCTGTGGCGGCAGGTTGCGTCTTGGCATCGCCAAACATCTTCTTGATTGCGTCTAGCAGCCCCATTTGATCCTCCTCTTGATTTTCTCCTCGGTTGCGACGCTTTCTCCGGCGCCGGCCCTCCGCGGCAGTTGCCGTTCCTGTGTACGAATCGGCCGGTTTCGCAGCGTACAAGTTTTGCAGCATAATCGTATCGCAGACCACTAGCCAAATCGAGCGGCCCTCTGTTATACTGCGAGCGACAATGCTCAGGAGGCCACGGTGAACGCAAACTGGAGCAGGAACGCTTTCGTCTATCTGCTGATTTTGGTGGCAGGCGCGGCGCTCTTTTTCAACATCTATAAGCCGGACCAGGCGCCGCAGCAGATTAGCCTTAGCCAGTTGGCGACGGCGATCAAAGCGGGGCAGGTTCAAGAGATCGTCGTCAAAGGCGCCGAGGTCGAGGTGGTCAAGGACGCCTCACAGCCGCCGGTGGTCACGCGGCGCGAGGAGAACACGCCTCTCACGGAGACGCTGATCGGGCTGGGCGTCGAAAGCGCACAGCTTGCCAGGGTCAAGATGACCTATGAGGCGCCGGGCAACGCCGGCAATTGGCTGGCGCTGCTGGTCAACTTGCTGCCTATCCTCTTCATCGCCGGCCTTTTCTTTATTCTCTTTCGCCAGACGCAGGGCAGCAACAATCAGGCCATGTCGTTCGGCAAGAGCCGCGCCCGCCTCTTTACGGGTGACAAGCCCACCGTCACATTTGAGGACGTAGCCGGCTCGGACGAGGCGAAGCAGGAGCTTGAGGAGATCGTGGAGTTCCTCAAGGAGCCGCAGAAGTTCGCGGCGCTCGGCGCGCGCATCCCCAAGGGCGTGCTGCTCGTCGGCCCGCCCGGCACCGGCAAGACGCTCATGGCTAAGGCCGTCTCCGGTGAGGCGGGCGTGCCTTTCTTCAGCATCTCCGGCTCCGAGTTTGTCGAGATGTTTGTCGGCGTGGGCGCCAGCCGCGTGCGCGACCTCTTCGAGCAGGCTAAGCGCAACAGCCCGTGCATCATCTTCATAGACGAGATCGATGCAGTGGGGCGGTACCGCGGCACCGGCTTGGGCGGCTCACATGACGAGCGCGAGCAGACGCTCAACCAGATCCTCGTCGAGATGGACGGCTTCGGCACGGATACGAATGTTATCCTCATCGCCGCCACCAACCGCCCCGACATCCTCGACCCGGCGCTGCTGCGCCCCGGTCGCTTCGACCGCCGCGTGACGATGGACCGTCCGGATGTCAAGGGGCGTATGGCCATTCTCAACGTGCACGTGCGCGGCAAACCCGTTGCGCCGGACGTGGACCTGGAGGCCATTGCCAAGCAGACGCCCGGCTTTGTGGGAGCCGACCTGGAGAACGTGGTCAACGAAGCCGCCATCCTCGCCGCGCGGCGCAATAAGCGCGCCATCGGCATGGCGGAACTGCAAGAGGCCGTGGAGCGCATCGGCATGGGCGGCCCGGAACGTCGCAGCCGCCTGATCTCCGCCCGCGACAAGGAAGTCATCGCCTACCACGAGGCGGGACACGCCATCGTGGCGCGCATGGTCGAGCACGGCGATCCCATCCAAAAGATCACGATTGTGCCCAGGGGCGGGGCCGGCGGCTATGTGTGGCGCGTCTCCGACCGGGATCGCGTGCTGGTAGCTCGCTCCTATTACCTGGACAGCATCGCCATAGCCCTGGGCGGGCGCGTGGCGGAGGAGCTGATCTTCGGAGACGTGTCCAACGGCGCCAGCCAGGATATCCAGCAGTTAACCGGCACCGCGCGCGCGATGGTGACGCGTTTCGGCATGAGCGACAAAATGGGGCCGCTCCAGTTCGGACAGCAGGATGAGATGGTCTTCTTGGGGCGTGAACTGGCCGAGCAACGCGATTATAGCGAAGAGGTGGCCGAGCTGATCGACGACGAGGTGCGTCAGATCGTCGACGAGGCGTATCAGCGTGTGCGCAAGATGTTGGGGACGAATTTGGATCTGCTGCACACTGTGGCGCGGGCGCTGCTCGACCGGGAAACGCTGAGCCACGATGAGTTTGAAGAGGTATTCCAGGCGGCATAACGGCACGCGGTTTGTCGCAATGATTCGGGCCGGCTCGATTAAGAGCCGGCCTTTTGTTTGCCAACACATTGTCGTATACCCAGCCGTTAGTGGGGGCGTGTCGCCGC
>CAZYSJ010000040.1:0-34647 GCA_964649875.1 uncultured Caldilineaceae bacterium | reverse complement strand
TGCGCATCGGCGCGTCGCTCGCTGTGGGCATGCTGGGCGGCGCCGCGGTGCAGGCCGTTTCCGGCCACCTCACCGGCGGCATCCTGGGCCTCGTCTCTACCGCGCCCTGGGCGCAGCCCTACTTCGGGGAGCTCCGCCACCCCGCCGGCCTCTACCTTGCGCTTGGATTAGTGCTCCTGGCCGTGGCGATCTGGCTGCGCGCCCCGGCCCAACATCCCGGCCGTGTCTTCCTGCTGGCCGTCCTCGGCTACAGCCTCATGCGCGTTTTCGTCGACGGTTTTCGCGACGGCATGGACCTCATCGGCTCCGTGCGCGCTGCCCAGGTCATCGCGCTGATCGTGGCGCTGGTCTGCGCCGCCCTGCTGGCGCGCCAACCCAAAGACGCGGACGAGCGGTCATAAAACAGGTCAGCGCGGCTGATTCCGCCCCGTCTACGGTGAGCCCTGCACGATCAACGCCAAACCGTCGGCAATGCGGATCGTCGCCGGAGACGCGGCCAGCACATTGCTGATGCCGCGCGTGCTGCCCAGGCACAGCGTCGCGTCCACGAGCGGATACTCCAGCCCCGTGTAGGTGATGCCCGTCACCTTCGGACTGAGCGGGATGAGGCTGACCGTGCTGCCCGCCTCGCCCGTCAAGGTCAACGTCTGCCCGCCGTGCAGCACCTGCGCCGACTGGCCGCCCTCGGCGATGCGCACCGGCACGGGCCATTCTCGCTGCGCCAGGATCAACAGGTTGGCCAGCGTCTGATCCAGCCGACCTCCAAGCGCGCCCAGCAGCAGCAACTCGCCGGCGCCGTCGCGCAGCGCCCGCTCCATCGCCAACTCCAAGTCCGTCTGGTCCTTGCCGGGCTTGTGCCGCTCCACCGCTACGCCGCCGGCCTGCATCTCCGCCAGCGTTTCGGCGTCGACGCTGTCCAGGTCGCCCACCACCACATGCGGCTGCAGCCCCAGCGCCAGGCAGTGCGCCGCGCCGCCGTCCGCCGCGATCAGATAGTCGTCCGGCTGCACCCAGTGCGCTAACGCGCCGTAATCGTTGACTAACCCATTCACAAAGATGACTGCGCGCATCGCGCTCCTCACAAGAAGGCTTGCCAGACGAAAATAGCGACCATCGCCGCGGCAATGGTCATCCCTGCCAGCGCAGAAAGCGCCATGCTGACGAGATAGGCGCGCATCGCTGTTCTCGCCGCGGCCGGGTCGCGCTTCTCCCGCAACTCCACGAGAAACGCTCCCGCCAAGGCGCCGGCCAACGCGCCCAAGATCGTGCCCAAAAACGGAAACAGCCCGCTGAGAAGCAGACTGCCCAAAATGCCGCCCACAATCGACCCCAGGATGGCCTTCCAACTGGCGCCGGCGCGCCGCCCGATTACCAGGTTTAGGAACAGGTCAGATGCCCAGGAGAGCAGGGCCAGCAGCCCCAAGACGACCAGCGTCGGCCAACCCACGCGCTCGAAGCCGTCGCCCCAAGCCCAAAGCAGCGCCCCCAGCCAGATGAACAGCGGCCCAGGCAGCACCGGGATCACGGAACCGGCCAAACCCAACAGCAACAGCAGCAGGCCCGTCCCGCCCAGCAAAGTATTGGCAACGTCTTGCATCTTCGCCCCTGCCCCGGTTTAGCGGCCGTTTCGCCGGCTAGATCGCGCCTGCTACCACGGCGCGGCCATCCTCAGCACGCAGGCGCAGGATGGGACTTAGCCCGAAAAGCGGCGGCGCTTCCAGCCCCACTTGCGCATAGAGTTCAGGCGGCACGCCGATATCGGCCAGATACAGATCGCCGCACGCCGCCCGGCCCGGTTCCAGCAGCAGCCCGGTTTTGGGCAGCGCCAGTGTCAGCGTCGCCGCGGCTGCGACGTGCGATGAGGAGAGACGCCCGCTCGTCACGTCCAGCCCGCTAGGCGCATCCAGGCTGAGCACCGGCGCCAGGCTGCTGTTCGCCAGCGCAATCAGGTCGCGCGCCTTGCCCTGCGGCTCCTGGCGCAGCCCGTAGCCGATGATGGCGTCGATCACCAGGTCGCACGGCGGCAATTCCCAGCCTTCCTCCGCCCAAGACAGGGGCGCGCCCATCTGCTGCAAGATCGCCAGTTGGCGCGCCGCCGCGCCTGTGTACTCTTGTGGCGGATGCGAACAGAGCGCCTGCACCCACGCGCCCCAGTTGTGCAGATGGCGCGCCGCGGCCAGCCCGCCGCCGCCGTTGCCGCCCCGCCCCGCCAACACCACGACTGAACGGTCGGTCACGTCGCCGCCGAGCATGCGTTTGGCAAGCAGCGCCAAGCTGCGCCCCGCGTTCTCCATCATCTGCAGCAGGTCTACGCCCAGTTCCTCGACCATCAGCCGGTCGATCTCGCGCATCTGTGCGGCGCTCAGAGCGGGCGCTTCGATCTGTTCCATTGACCTTCCCTCAACGCCGGTTCTTGAGAAATGGCCCCGTCGCGCAGACCGGACAGGGCATAGCTGTATCATACTGCACAGCCCGGAGCGGCGCCAAGCAGGCGTCACGAGTCAGGGATTGACGGATGACTCATGACGGATGACTCGTGACGCCTGACGTTTCCGCCGCGCGGCTACCCCAACGCGTATACCGTCGATCCGTTGTACGGGATGATGATCGTCTCCGGCCCGTCCGCCGGGAACTGTGCGGCCCACTCCTGTGGGTCGTAGGTGCGCTTGACGAAGCACTCATAATGCGCGGGCACAGCCGCCTTCAGCCCCAACTTGAGCGCGGTCTTGACCGAGCCGTCGAAATACGGGAACTCACCCTCGTTCGGGTGCGTAGTCAGAAAGCCGATATCGGGCCGCAGCGCCGCAATCGGTTCCAGCAGATCGTCGTGCTCGGCAAACGTGTTGATCGGGTCGCCGGAGATGTAGACGCGCACGCCGCCGATCTCCACTACATAGCCCAGATGCGTCACGTCGGGCGGCTCGATGCCGTCTTCCGGCGCGCCGCCGGGCGGCTTGGCCCACACAGCGTGCGCGATCACCGTGCCCAGCGCCACGCGTTCGCCCGCCGTCACCGTCGTCAACTGAGATTCGCCAACGCCTTGCTCGCGCAGGTTGTCGATGCTCTCCGTCGGGCCGACAAAGCGGCAAGCGGGGAACGTCCGATGAATGCGCAGCAGCGACTCCGGCCAAGTGTGGTCGCGGTGGTTGTGCGTCAGCAGCACATAGTCCGTGGGCAGCGTCGTCTCGTCCAGCGGCGGCGCGTCGTGGATGAACTTCTCGGCTGGGCGCTCCGTCGGGAAGTACGGATCGACCTGCACTACCGTTCCCGCCGCATCCTTCAGGGCGAACGAGCTTTGCCCAAACCAGTGTATGCCCACCGCATGTTCCTGAACCTTCAATTCCGCAAAGGCGTGCATGAGATCTTCTCCTCTAGGCTTCTTCTAGGCTATAGTAAGGCAATTGGCGCAAGGGCTTGCGCCGGCGGAGGCCCTTGCGCGCAACCCTATGCTGGACGCACATACCCCCGGACATGCCGCCGATCTGTACGAAACGAGGCAAACATGACATCCCAAGAAGGCATCATCAAATTCAACCTGGCATTCACGCCCGGCGACCCGCTCAACGCCGCCGAGATCGCCGGCATAAACCGCTGGCGCGGCGCCATGCTCGCCCGCGGCCTCATCGGCCAAGACCCCGACCGCTACGACGGCTACGGCTTCGGCAACATCAGCCGCCGGCTCCCGCCCTACGAAGCGCCGGCCGGATGTCGGCGCTTCGTCATCAGCGGCACGCAAACCGGCCACATCGCCGTCCTCGGCCCGGAGCACTACGCCATTGTCACCGAATATGACCCGGATCACAACCGCGTCGTCGCCACGGGGCCGGCGAAACCGTCTTCCGAGTCGCTCACCCACAGCGGCGTCTACGACATGGACGACGAGGTGCGCTGCGTCATCCACGTTCATTCGCCGGAAATCTGGCACGCCGCCGCACAACTTGGCCTGCCCGTCACCGACGCCGCGGCCATCTGCGGCACGCCCGAAATGGCGGTCGAAGTCGCCCGCCTCTTCGCCGAAACGGATGTGCGCGCCCGGCGCATCTTCTCGATGGGCGGCCACGAAGACGGCATCGTCGCCTTTGGCCGCACAGCGGACGAGGCCGGCGACACCCTCTTGGCCGTCCTGGATCAGGTCCGGCGCGGTTAATCGCGTACTGGTTCGTTCGCCAAGTGTCTGTCATTCTGAAGCGAGCGCTAGCGAGCTGAAGAATCTCGTCATACCAGCGGTCGGGATGCTTCGTCCGAGATTCCTCGCTTACGCTCGGAATAACAATTTCTACGTAAGCGCCATCTTAGCCTGTCAGCCTACAGGTTCCACCTGCGGGCTCGCTTCGCATTTCCCACCCCTTAGGCGCAGCATGCCATAGCACGCGCCTTCCGGCAAAGCCCGTCTTCGCCCACTTCAGCCGCAAATCGTCACAATCTTGCCGACCCGGACTTGCGCCGAGCCATTGCGGGCGGCATCGAGAACGTTTATAATGATCTGACAAACCCGCAACCTCTCCGCTAGAGGCAAGGCGCAGCGACGCATGGCGCGTTTTTTCGTAGTTTGGGGGTAACGCAGAATGACTCGAACCGCCAATAAACAGACAGGAGAAGCGGGCAAGAATATCACCGTCAGCCAAGACGCCGGCGCTGTAGCCGGCATGACCGACCGCCCGGCGCGCAACAGCTCCACCGCCCATGCCGCCGGCGTTCCTGCCCACAGCAGCGCCCTCGACGCACTCACACACATGGGCGACCATGTTACGTTCGGCGGCGATCCTGCCAACGAGGAGCCTTTTGCCCCGCTCCTGACGGCCCTGCGTCTGCGCCCCCCCATACCGCTTCCCGACAAGTCCCACATCATCCGCATCACGCCCGGCCCCGAAGAACTGCAAGCGCTGGACGCGCTGCTGCAGCGCCTTACGCGCGCCTACAGCGCAGAGGACAGGGAATTGCTGCTCGACGCCTATACCGTCGCCAGCTACGCCCACCGCGAGCAGTTCCGCCAGAGCGGCGAGCCCTACGTCACCCACCCCATCGCCGTCTCCGCCATCTTGGCGGAATTGCGCATGGACCCCGATACGCTCGCCGCCGGCCTGTTGCACGATGTCGTGGAAGACACCGAACTCGACCTTGATTTTCTGCGCGAACGTTTCGGCGACGCCATCGCCAACCTGGTGGATGGCGTCACCAAATTGAAGCGCATCAACGAAATGGGCAACGCACAGCAGGGCATCGCCGACGCCAAGGCCGAGTCGCTGCGCAAGATGTTCCTGGCGATGGTCGACGACATCCGCGTCGTGATCATCAAACTCGCCGACCGCCTGCACAACATGCGCACCCTGGGCAGCCAGAAAAAGCACAAGCAGAAGCGCATCGCCCGTGAAACGCTCGACATCTTCGCCCCGCTTGCCAACCGCTTGGGCATCTGGCAGATCAAGTGGGAGTTGGAAGACATCAGCTTTCGCTACCTGGAGCCCAGCACCTACCGCGAGTTGGCGCGCGCCATCGAGCAGAAGCGCGATGAGCGCGAGAAATGGATCACCCGCATCAAGCATGAACTGGAAACGGAGCTGGCCGCGGCGGGCATCAAAGCCGAAGTAAGCGGACGTCCCAAGCACATCTACAGCATCTACCGCAAGATGAAGCGCAAGGACGTCGACTTCGACCAGATCTTCGACGTACACGGCTTTCGCGTCATCGTCGAAGACGAGGCGCAGTGCTACGTCGCCCTGGGCGTCGTTCACAACAACTGGCGCCCCATCCCCGGCGAATTTGACGACTACATCGCCAACCCCAAGGACAACATGTACCGCAGCCTGCACACCGCGGTGCTGAGCCGCCGCAGCGGACGCCCCATGGAAATCCAGATCCGCTCCAGAGAGATGCACGAAGTGGCTGAGCGCGGCATCGCCGCCCACTGGCAGTACAAGGAAGACACCCAGCACGACAAGCGCTTCCAGGACAAGATCGCGTGGTTGCGCCAACTCATGGAGTGGCGTCAAGACGTCGCCGACGCCGATGAGTTCGTCGACGGCATGAAGTCGGACGTGTTCCACGACCGTGTCTACGTCTTCACGCCCCAGGGCGACGTCATCGACTTGCCCGCCGGTTCGACCCCCATCGACTTCGCCTACGCAATCCACACCGAACTAGGCCATCGTTGTCGCGGGGCCAACATCAAGGGCAGGCTCGTCCCGCTCGACTATAAGCTCCAGAACGGCGACCAAGTCACCATCATCGCCGCCAAGCAGAGCGGCGGCCCCAGCCGCGACTGGCTCAACCCGAACCTGGAATACATCGCCACCCAGCGCGCCCGTAGCAAGATCCGCAGCTGGCTGCGCAAACAAGGCCGCGAAGAGAACATCCAACGCGGTCGCCAGATGCTGGAAAAGGAGATGAAGCGTCTCGCCATCTCCGATAGCTACGAAAGTCTCGCCAAGCTCTTCGGCATCGATAAGGTGGACGACTTTCTCGCGTCCATCGGCTACGGCGACATCAACTCGCAGCACATCGCCCAGCGCATCCTGGAACGGGAGCGCAAGGAGCAGGAGCGAGAGGCGACTTGGGAAGACATCGCCGGCGGAACGCCGGACGAAGCGCGCCGCCGCGCGGGCGAAGAAGGCTTCAGCGTCCAGGGCGTGGAAGGACTGCTCACCCATCTGGGTCGCTGCTGCAACCCAGTGCCGGGCGACTCGATCATCGGCTATGTCACCCGCGGTCGCGGGGTTACTATCCACCGCACCAAGTGCCCCAACATCGCTCACATCGTGCGCAACGGCCAGGAAAACCGTCTGATCGACGTCAAATGGGCGGACCGCCCCGAAGCGACCTACCCCGTGAAGATTCAGGTCAGCGCCTATGATCGGGCCGGGCTGATGCGTGATGTGGCGTCACTGGTCGCCGACGAGCACATCAACATGATCAGCGTCGAAGCGCTCACCGGCCAAAAGGACAACCTGGCGCTGATCAACGCCACGCTCGAAATACAGAACGCGGCGCAACTAACCCGCATCCTCACCAAAATCGACCGGCTGCCCAACGTGGTGGAGGCGCGACGCCGGGTCGGCTGACGCTCCCGCGTCCTCCGCTTTACCGCTGCCGCTTCTAGCAACACAGTTAAAAAACGGAGCTTCTGCGCAGAAACTCCGTTTTTCGCTTCGCCCGTTTCTCAGGCCGGCGCGCACGCCTGTGCCTGGAAAGTATAGCCCTGCCCGCGTACCGTCAGCAGATAGAGCGGGCTGGACGGGTCTTGCTCAATGCATTCGCGCAGCCAGCGGATGTGTACGTCCAGCGTGCGCGTGTCATCCAGATACGACGTCTCCCAGATGGCCGCCATAATCTCGCGCCGATGGACCACCTCGTCATGTCGCCGCATGAGCAGTTCGAGCAAGGCGGATTGCTTGGGCGTCAGATGGCGCGTGCCGCGGGGCGTGTCCAGGGTGCGCGTGGCTAGGTTCAGCCGAAACGGCCCGCGCTGCAAAACATGGCCGGCGGAGCGGTCGCGTATGCGCGCCAGCGCCGCGTCGACGCCTTGCCGGCTTAACGGCAGAGAGAGGAATCCGTCAAACGCAAACGAAGTGCGCGGCGGCTCTGCGCCCACCGCCAGGATTGCCAGCGTCGGCAACCGGCCGCGCACCGTCGCGCAAAAGCGCAGGCGGGTATCCGGGCGAGCGTCGATCTCCACCAGCAGCGCATGCGGCGGGTCTGTGCGCAACAGGCGCAGAGCCGCCTTCTGATTGGTCAGCGCGGTAACGCTAATGGCCTCGCCTGCCAATAGCCCTTCCAGTTGCGCGGCGACATTGCGTCTGCCCACGAACGCCACGCGGATCGCCTGCCGCGGCTGGTCAGGTTGCTCGTCCAGCCCGGCGGCGGTCCGTACACGCCTACTTTTTCCCGCCATAGTTCCCTGCATGTCCGCTATGGCCGGCATCGCCCGCCACGCGACCGGTATCCGGATGTGATTTGTCTTCTTCGGTGGGTTCAGTATACCAGCGCAGCGGCACGCAGGCAAAGACTCACCGCAGGCCTGTGCCGAGGGATTACCCAAAGCAGCCAAGCCTGCGGTGAACAGTGACGCCGGCGCGCTCGCCGCGCCCTCAGTGCGTTGTTCTCTGTCGTGCGACCTACACCCGGATCGCTTCCAACTGCCCGATCATATCGCGGATCACGTCGAAACCGCCCTGCCAAAACGCCGGGTCCGACATGTCGATGCCCGCCTCTTGCAGGATATCGACCGGCCGCGCCGAACCGCCATGCGCCAACAGGCGCAGATAGCCGGGCTTGAACGCATCCCCCTCCTGCTGATAGCGCCGGTAAAGCGCCAATACCAGCAGTTGGCCGAAGCTGTAGGCATAGCAATAGAAGGGCGTAAGGTAGATGTGCGGGATGCTCACCCACTCATAACGGAACTCGTCGGTTAGCTCCACGCTGTCGCCGAACTGCTCTTCCAGATTCGCCATGTACAGCGCGTACAGATCGTCCGCCGTCTTGTTGTCCAGGATCGCCTGGTGCGCGTCGCGCTCAAAGAGCACGAAGAAGGCCTGGCGCATGACCGTGGCGTACATATCGTCCACCGCGGTCGCCAGCAGTTCGCGCCGCACCAACGGGTCCTTCTCCTGCTCCAGCAGCCGGTCGGTGAGCAGCATCTCGGCAAAGACCGAAGCCGTCTCGGCCAGGGGCAGCGCAGCGTGCTGCGTCAGCACCGAGTGCGCATCCGCCATCATGCTGTGAATGGCGTGGCCCAACTCGTGCGCCAGCGTCGCCACATCGCGAATCTTGCCCGTAAAGTTCATCAGCACCCACGGCGTCTGCGAAGGCAACACCGTGGCGCAGAACGCGCCGCCGCGCTTGCCCTTGCGCACTTCGCTGTCGATGTGGTTGCGCTCGAAGACGCGCGCCGCCTGCTCCGCCACACCGGGGTCGAACTCGCTGAAGGTCTCCAACACCATGCGCACCGCGCCGTCATACTCGATCTCGCGGTCCGACTCGGCCAGCGGCGCATAGATGTCATAGCGGCGCAACTTGTCCACGCCAAGCCAGCCCGCCTTGAGCCGGAAATAGCGCTGGAACACATCCGCATTGCGCCGGCAGACATCCAGCAGCGTATCCACGGCGGCGTCGGGGATGTCATTGGCAGTGTTGCGCACGGCGATGGGCGAATCGTAACCGCGCAGTTCCACCTGTTCGGCGTGCCAATCGCGCACACGATTGGCGTACATCTGCGCCAGGACGCTCGATTCCTGACCGTAAACCCGGTACAACTCCTGGTATACGGCGGCGCGCAGCTCGGGCCGCGGCGAGTGGGCATAGCTCATCAGCGCATCACGCGTCAGGGTCTGCGTCTTGCCGTCCGCCTCCAGCGTGAACTCCAACCGGCTGGTCAGCATCTCGTAGAGCGTCATCAGGGCGTCCATACCGTTGGCGTCCTTGATGTTGACGATCTGCTCCGCCTTCTCGTCCAGCATATACGGCTTGGTGCGCCGCAGGTCGGTCAGGTGATGGCGGTAGTCCGGGTGCTCTGCTGCGCTCGGCAGCAAAGCATCAGCTTCATGCTCGTCCAACCCCTTCCACCACAGGTCGAAGAACAGGAGCCGGTTCTGGATGCCGGTCAACGTCTGCTGCATGCGGTTGCGAAAGCTCAGCGCCGCCGTCGACTGCGTATCCGCCGAGAACCATAGGCTGCCATAGGAACCCAACACGTAGACCTGCTCGACCAGACTCTCGTATTGGCGCACCAGTTCGACCAGCAGAGACGGGTCCATCTCTGCGCTAAGCCGCGGGCGTTGCGCCTCGAACGCCGCCGCCGAGCGCTCCAACTGCTCAAGCCGCTGGCGGATCACTTCCTCCGACGCGTCGGGCAGCAGATCGGACAAATCCCAGCCCGCCGGTTCATATCGTCCGTTGTTCATTCAGCTTCCCTTCTGCAATTGCTCGCGCACGATGCGCCGCAACACCGTGTGCAAAATGCCGCCGTTTTTATAGTACTGGATCTCGACCGGCGTATCGATGCGGCTAAGGGCCTCAAACTCGGTGATGGTCCCGTCATCCGCAACAGCGCGCACGGTATAGCGCTGTCCAGCCGTCATCTCCTCGTCCAGCCCCAGGATATCAACCGTCTCGTAGCCGGTCAGCCCCAGAGTCTCCGGCGACTCGCCCGGCAAGAACTCTAGCGGCAGCACGCCCATGCCCACCAGATTGCTGCGGTGGATGCGCTCGAAGCTCTCGGCGATCACGGCGCGCACGCCCTGAAGCTGCGGCCCCTTCGCCGCCCAGTCGCGGCTGGAGCCGGAACCGTATTCCTTGCCGGCGAGGATGATCAGCGGCGTTCCTTCTTGCATATAGCGCTCCGCGGCATCCCAGATGGGCAGAATCTCGCCGCTGGGGATGTGCTTGGTGACGCCGCCCTCCACACCGGGCAACATGCGGTTCTTGATGCGGATATTGGCGAAGGTGCCGCGCATCATCACCTCGTGGTTGCCGCGACGGCTGCCGTAGCTGTTCCACTCCGAGCGTTCAACGCCGCGACTCAATAGATACTTGGCCGCGGGGCTGTCCGGCGCGATGGAGCCGGCGGGGCTGATATGGTCGGTCGTCGTGCTGTCGGGCATCATCGCCAACACCCGCGCCCCGTGAATCGGCATGACCGGGGGCAAGTCCAGGCCGATGTGGAAGAAAGGCGGCTCCTTGATGTACGTGCTGTCGGGATCCCAGTCGAACAAGGCCCCGCCCGCCACCGGGATGGCGTTAAATTGCTCGTTGCCGGTGAAGACGTCGGCATATTCATGGCGATACATCTCCGGCTTCAGGCTGCGACGAATGGCGGCCTGAACCTCGGCCTGGGTCGGCCACACATCGCGCAGATAGACGGGCTCGCCGTTCGGGTCGTAGCCGAGCGGCTCCTGCTGCAGGTCGATGTTCACCGTGCCGGCGATAGCATAGGCCACCACCAGCGGCGGCGACGCCAAATAGTTGGCGCGCACGTCCTGGCTGATGCGCCCCTCGAAGTTGCGGTTACCGCTCAAAACCGCCGCGGCCACCAAGTCGCCCGCATGGATCGCCTCGCTGATCGGCGCAGGCAGCGGCCCGCTGTTGCCGATGCACGTGGTGCAGCCATAGCCGACCGTGTGGAAGTTGAGCGCCTCCAGATAGGGGATCAGGCCGCTCGCCTCGAGGTATTTGGTCACCACCTTGCTGCCGGGGGCCATGCTCGTCTTTACCCACGGCTTCACATCCAGCCCGCGCTCCACCGCCTTCTTCGCCAGCAGGCCGGCGCCGATCATCACGCTCGGATTGCTGGTGTTGGTGCACGACGTGATGGCCGCGATGACCACGCTGCCGTGCGTCAACTCGAAGTGATGTCCCGCATACTCCACCGGCACGGTCGCGCTCGCCTTGTCCGGGCTGACGTTGAAACTCTGCGGCCCGACGGGCGCGGTCAGGCCCGACGTCCATACCTTCTTCACGTCGCTCAGGTTGATGCGGTCCTGCGGGCGCTTCGGCCCGGCCAAGCTGGGGACGACCGTGCTCATGTCCAGCTCCAGCGTATCGCTGAATTCGGGTGCGGGCGTCTCCGGCGTGTGGAACAGCCCCTGTTCCTTGCTGTACCGTTCGACCAAGTCGACCAATTCCTCGCTGCGTCCCGTGCCGATCAGATAGCGCAAAGTCTCGGCGTCGACCGGGAAGAAGCCCGTGGTAGCGCCGTATTCGGGCGCCATATTGGCGATGGTCGCGCGATCGGGCAGGGAGAGATGGGGCAAGCCGGGGCCAAAGAACTCGACGAACTTGCCGACCACGCCCTTCTTGCGCAACATCTCCGTGACGCGCAGCACCAGGTCCGTGGCTGTCGCTCCCTCCGGCAACTCCCCTATCAGGCGGAAGCCCACGACCTCCGGCATCAGCATGTAGATGGGCTGGCCCAACATCACCGCCTCGGCCTCAATGCCCCCGACGCCCCAGCCCAGCACGCCGAGGCCGTTGATCATCGTCGTGTGGCTGTCGGTGCCGACCAGCGAATCCGGGTAGGCTACCGCCATGCCGTTGTGCGGAGCCAGATGCACGACATCCGCCAAGTACTCCAGGTTCACCTGATGGACGATGCCGGTCGCCGGCGGCACCACGCGGAAATTATCGAACGCCTCTTGGCCCCACTTGAGAAATTCATAACGCTCGCGGTTGCGCTCAAACTCGCGCTCGGCGTTATAGAACAGGGCGAAGACGCTGCCGAAACGGTCCACCTGCACGCTGTGGTCCACCACCAGGTCAACCGGCGTCAGCGGATGCACCGCAGCGGGGTTGCCGCCCAACCGCGCCACGGCGCTGCGCACCGCGGCCAGATCGACCACGCTGGGCACGCCGGTAAAGTCCTGCAGCACCACGCGCGCCGGCTTGAAGGGAATCTCCACCTTGCCCGCCGTATCCGGCCCCCACTGTGCGATGGTCTCCACCGCCTCGCGCGTGATCTCAAATCCGTCCGCCTGACGCAGCGCCGACTCCAACAGCACCCGGATCGAGAAAGGCAGCCGGGAGATCGTCGCCGCTCCCTGCTCCTCTAGTGCTGCAAGGCGATATAGCGTCGCCGGTCCGCTCCCGGTATCGAATGTGGCTTTTGCACCGAAATAATCCTGCCCAGCCATCGTCTTATCCTTTCGCTGCTGGCGTCCAAACAGCGGCAACGCCGCGTACTCCGTAGGGGCTCGTAATCTTCCTCGACTAGGGTCTCTCTGCGAAAACGCGCATTATCATACCAGCATTGCCGGAGAACTCGGAATCGCCGCACGGATTGCGGACATTTTTCGCACAGTCCTCCGCCATCCGCGCCGTAACCTGACATCTTCGCCCTAACGTATTACTTTGAGAACATGGCGTCGAGATCGTATAAGGAAATCGTACAAAGAGATCGTACAAGCGCTATGTCCGACCTCGACCAAACGCAAGCCGAATACGCAAAAAACTCGATTTGAAGTTGTACAGCGCTTGTGATAAGATAGTTGCAGGAGCATGGAGCAATCCGCCCCATCCTATTTGTCTGGCATTTATTCATCGTTCTGTTTTATCATCCGCTCATTCTCAAGTGGGAGAAGCGCCCATGAATCGATATCGACAGTCCTATCTCTATATTATTGCAGCCGTATTCTTGGTTCTTTCGTTTGCTATCATGTCCTTTGGGAACTTTGCCGTGCCTGCCGTAGAAGCTGCGCCCTTAGCCGCCGATACGCCGACCTCGCAACCGACCATACCGACGCCGACCAACACGCCTGTGCCGCCGACGCCGACCAACACGCCCGTGCCGCCGACGCCGACAGAACCCGGCCCGACAGAGACCCTGCAACCGCCGCAGACTGTGACGCCGTCGCCCACCCCTGTGCCGCCGGCAGAAATTCCCGAACCGATCACGGTTGTCCTCTTCGGCACCGGCCTGGCTGCTCTTTCCGCCGCCGCCGCCTCGCGCCGCAACAAGAAGACGGAATAGCCGCCGGTTTCACTGGCCGCGCCCGGCCCGCCGGCTGGGCGCCATCAATGCTTTGCTGACAAACGCTCCGGCAGATATACTCTGGCGGAGCGTTTTTTTGCCGCCACATCAAGCGTCGTCGGGAACTTGGCGGTTTCGCGTACAGTTAATTCGTAGGATTCTGGTATAATTTCGGTCTTCGGAAACGGTGCGGCGGCCTTCTGCCTCGGATACCGGCTGTGCAGAGCTATGCAGCGGATCGCCCCTAACGACTGAGGATATTCCTATCGTGCGCAATCCCATTCCCAGGACGGTCAGAGCTGCAGTACTTGTCTTGTTGGTCGCCTCGTTTCTGCTGACTCCTGCCGGCGCGCCGGCAGCGCAGGCCCAAGAAGCGCAGAACGTTGTCGCTCCCTCCCTCGCCGTGAACGCGGCGCCGGGGCAGACGCAGGTGCGCTGGCTGGCAGCGCCCTCCGCGGTCGAAGCCGCCGCTACGACAACGCAACTGCCCCTGCATCCTTACGGCGCGCATCTGCTGCCCATGCAGACGTTCGCCGTACGCAGCGACGGCGACTTCCTGCCCGCCGCGACCGCCTCGCATCTGGTCGACGTCGCCTGGACGGGCCAACTGCCCGCCGCCCCGGAATTCTCGCCGCCCGCGCTCGACTGGGAACCGGTCCCCTGGCTCCAGCCCGCAGACCCCGCGCCCCTGCCCAACGCGCCGCTCTTCCTCCTGCGCACAGGACGGCTGCGCGGCGTGCAGATCGCGGTCTATGCCTTCAGCGAAATTTATCAAGACGCCTCCGGCGCATTGCGCCGCGTAGTCGAGTTTGACGCCGCCATCCCCGGCAGCCAACCTGTCGACGACCTCTCTGCGTTCGTGTCTTCCGGTGAGCCGGACGCTATCGAGAGTCAAGCCGCTCCCGCACTCGCCGGCGCGGTTTCGCCGCCAACCAACAACCTGGCCGGCAGGCGGGCGATTAAGGTATTCGTGGCGCAAGCGGGCATCCAGCGCATCACCGCCGGCGAACTCGCCGCGGCGGGTCTCTCCAACCCCGCAGCCGCCAAACTGCGCCTCTACTATCGCGGGGCAGAGGTCCCGCTCCAGGTCTTCGACAACAACCGGGACGGCAGCCTCGCCGGCGGCGAGTCGCTGCGCTTCTACGCCCCCGCACCGGGCGATGTCTGGAACCTCGAGGACGTCTACTGGCTGATCGAGGCCGCCAACGACGGGCTGCGCATGGCCGCGCGCGACGTCGCCCCCAAGCAGGCGGACACACGCAACGTAGCGCTTGAAACCGGCGTGTGGAAGCTCAACAAGCTCTACGAATCCACCATACCCGGCGCCGACGGCGACAACTGGTTCCACCTGCGCGGCAACCTTACGCCGTCTACGACCAACGCCAATGCGCCCAGTTTCCAAGCGGACCTCGGCGTGCGCTTGCCGCTGGCCGAAAACGCCCCACTGCCCTCCGTCTTCACCCTGGCCGTGACCGCAGCCGAAACCGATGACACCGTGCAGACCCAGGTTCCTCACCGCCTGCAACTGAGCGGCGGTTCGGTCGCCTATACCGACGGCAACGCCGACTGGATCGTCGACTTCGGCCAGGACAAGGTGCAAAACTTCAGCCGCCGCATCGAAACCGGCGGGCGCACGACCGCGCTCACCGTCAAGCTGCTGCCCAACGCCGACGGCAGCGCCGTCTTCTTCGACGAGATCCATTGGGAGCAGCCTGTGCGCCTGGCGCTCGGCGGCAAGGGAGCGACCTTCCGCGGCGTGGCCGGAACCTGGCGTTACCAGGCCGGAGGCGCGCCCGAAGGCGCCTGGCTCTACGACGTGACCGACCCGTTAGCGCCCCAAGCGCTTGCCCAAGCGACCGGGACCGTGCTCGAATTCCAAGACGGCCCGGACGTACGCGACTACCTCGTCGCCGGCGCGGGCACGCTGCACAAACCCCGGCTAGAAGCTCACAGCCCCTTCGCCTTCAGCGGCGGCGCGCATGCCGTCTACATCGCGCCGCGCCTCTTTCACGACGCGCTGCAGCCGCTCGTCGCCCACCGCACCGCCCAGGGCTATCAGGTGCAGGTTATCGACGTGCAGGCCATCTACGACGCCTGGAGCTACGGCTTTGTCGACCCGGCGGCCATCCGCAACTTCCTGCGCTACGCGGTCAGCGCCTGGAGCCCGTCGCCCATTTCCGCCGTGCTCGTCGGCGACGGCACATATGACCCGCTCAACTACCTGGGCAACGCCAACCCTAACCACATCCCGCCCTACCTGGCGGACGTGGACCCGGAGATCAGCGTGACCGCCTGTGACGTCTGCTACGGACAACTCGACGGCGATGACCCGCTCACCGGCGACGGCCTGGGCGCCGCGTCTGCCGCCGTCTCGGCCTTCCTGATCGACATCTGGATCGGCCGCCTGCCCGTGGCCGATGCGGGCGAATTGCAGAACGTCGTCGACAAGATCGTGCGCTATGAAACGGACCGCGATGTCGTCTCCGCCTGGCGCAACCGCTCGGTCCAAATCTCTGACGACTACCTTATCCAGTTGCAGGACGGTCGCATCGACACCGATGACGCCGGCAATTTCTGGCAATACATCGAAAGCATCATCGAACTCCAACCGGCCCGAATCGACAACGCCCGCGTCTATTACAACGCCGCTGTCGACCCCAATCTGTTGGACGATAACTCGCGGCAGTGGTACGAGAAGGTGCTGCCCTGGCTCGTAACCGACGAAAGCGCAGCTCAGGCCAAGGCTATCAACACGCTTGGCGGCGGCGCAGGCCTGGCCACCTTCACCGGCCATTCCAACCACTGGCAGTGGGGCAGAATGGGCGACACGGCGGGCTACGACAAACGCCTCTTCGGCCTGACCGATGTGGACTTACTCGGCAACCGCAATCAGTTGTTCATCGGCCTGTCCATGACCTGCTACACCGCTCAGTTCACCGTCCCGGCGGATTATCACGGCACGCTCGACGAACGCCTCGTCCTACATCCGAGCGGCGGAGCCGTCGCCATGTGGGGGCCAACCGGCCTTAGCACGGTGCCCGCCCACGATGCGCTCCAGATCGGCTTCTACCGAGCCCTGTGGAAGGCTCCGCCTTTGCGCGGCAAGCTTGGCGCGCTCACCCAGGCGGGCTATACTTACGTTGCCACAGAGTCGCCGGAACACCATCAGGATGTGACAAAGACTTTCCTGCTTCTCGGCGACCCGCTGACGCCGGCGCGTGTACGCCCGCTAGACATCCTGCATCTGCCGCGGGTGAGCGGCTTGAACCCGCCCGCGTTCAGCGCCCAGGAATGATTCACGCCGCCTATCACCGGTCGCCCTGCCCGGCCCTAAGCTATGACACGCGACTTTCCCGCCATTCAACGGGTGCTGATCGTCACCTTCCTGCTCAACCTGCTGGCGACGATCCCCAAGCTTGCCGTCGGCATCGCTACCGGCGCGCTTAGCCTCGTAGCCGACGGCCTGGACTCGCTCTTCGACGGGCTGTCCAACGTCATCGGCCTGGCCGCGGTGCGCGTCAGCAGCCGCCCGCCCGACGATGAGCACCCCTACGGCCACCGCAAGTTTGAGACCGTGGCCGCGCTCTTCATCGCTGCGGCGCTGTTCATTACCGCCTGGGAGCTGGCGCGCGGCGCCGTCGACCGGCTGCTCGACCCGCCCTTGCCGCTCGTCGACTGGCGCAGTATCGGCGCGCTCGTCTTCGGCGCCACGGTGCAAGGCGCAACCGGCTGGTGGGAACTGCGCCAGGCGCGGCGGCTCAACAGCGAAGTCCTGCGCGCCGACGCCCGCCACACCCTCGCCAGCATCGGCGTAAGCGCCGCCGTGCTCGCCGGCCTCCTCCTGGTATGGCTGGGCTATCCCCTCGCCGACCCGATTGTAGCGCTGCTCGTCGCCGCCGTCATCGCCAAAATCGGCGTCGACACAGCGCGCGAGAACCTGCCCGCCCTCGTCGATCGCGCCACCCTCTCCGCCGAGAACATCGGCGCGGTCGTAGCCGGCGTCGAAGGCGTGGAGAGCTACCACCGCATCCGCAGCCGCGGCCCGCTCGACAGCATCGCCATCGATCTGCACGTGCGCGTCGCCCCGCATCTCTCGATCCAAGACGCCAACGCCATCGCCGACGAGGTGCGCCGCCGCCTGCTCATTCTGCCCGGCGTGGGCGACGTCACCGTCCATGCCGAGGCCGAACGCCAGAGCAACAGCGCCATAGACCTCTATACCGCGGTCAACCTGGCCGCTCAGGAATTGGGCATCGCGCTGCATGAATGCTGGGTGCAGGCCGTCGAAGACCGGCTCAGTCTGCACCTTCACGTCGGCGTCGACCCGACAATCTCGCTGTCCGAAGCGCATCGCCTGGTCGACCGCTTAGAACAGACGCTCATGGAACGACAGCTTGGCGTCGCCTCGGTGCACAGCCATATCGAGCTTGCCAGCCGCGAGGTCCTGCCCAGCGCGCGCGTCAGCAGCGGGCTGAACCGCTACATTCATCGACTCATTGAACAGGCGGCCACCGGCATCAACGACCTGAGCGAGCCGCACAACATCCAGGTGCACCAGGTGGAAGGCAAGCTCTTCATTACGCTGGAAGCGCTAGTCGACGGCGATCTCTCGATGACGGAAGCGCACGAGCTAAGCACGCAGTTGCAAGAGGCGATCCGCGCCAGCGTCCCCAACGTCGGCGAGGCCCTCGTCCACCTGGAACCGGCGACGGAGCTTGCATCGCCCGCGCCGGAGGGCCAGGACCCGGTCACCGGCGCGCCTGCCGGCTAAACGCCATTCGCGCTAACCCGCCCCCACCGCCCCCATATGCTATAATGCCCTGCGGGCCTCCAACCGGCCTGGCGCAGCCTGCGCCTCCAATCGGAAAGGAAGATGCTCATGCAATATGTCAATCTTGGACGCACCGGCCTGAAGGTCTCGCGCATCTGTCTGGGCATGATGACCTACGGCACATCCAAGTGGCGCGACTGGGTGCTGGACGAAGAGGAAAGCCGCCCCTTCGTACAGCGGGCCCTCGAGCTTGGCATCAACTTCTTCGACACGGCGGACATGTACTCGCTCGGCGTCAGCGAAGAAGTCACCGGCCGCGCCTTGCGCGACTTCGCCAAGCGCGACGAAGTGGTGCTCGCCACCAAAGTCTTCAACCCCATGGGCGACGCGCCCAACGACCGCGGCCTCTCGCGCAAGCACATCATGGCCGGCATCGACAACTCGCTGCGCCGCCTCGGTACGGATTATGTCGATCTCTACCAGATTCACCGCTGGGACCGCCACACGCCCATCGAAGAGACGATGGAGGCCCTTCACGACGTGGTCAAGGCCGGCAAGGCCCGTTACATCGGCGCCTCCAGCATGTACGCCTGGCAGTTCGCCAAAGCGCAATACACCGCAGACCTGCACGGCTGGACGCGCTTCGTCTCCATGCAGAACCACTACAACCTGGTCTATCGCGAAGAAGAGCGCGAGATGATCCCCTTCTGCATCGACCAGGGCGCCGGCATTATCCCCTGGAGCCCGCTGGCACGCGGCTTTTTAACCGGCAGCCGCACGCGCGAAGGCTGGGGCAAAACCACCCGCTCCAAAAGCGACGCCTTTGCGCACGACATGTACTACGCCGACAGCGACTTCACCGTGGTCGACCGCGTCGTCGAACTAGCCGGCAAGCACGGCGGCTCGCCCGCTCAGATCGCGCTGGCGTGGATGCTGCACAAGCCCGGCATCACCGCGCCCATCATCGGGGCCAGCAAGATGCCGCATCTGGAAGACGCCGTCGCCGCGCTCGACATCGAACTATCGGCGGAGGAAATGGCCTATCTGGAAGAGCCTTACGAACCCCACGTCGTGCTGGGCCACCAGTAGTCCCGCCAAGCACGCGCCGAACCGCCAATTCATAGCCGCCGTCACGACCAGAACAGGAGGAATGCATGAAAGCCATTCGCATCAACCGCACCGGCGACGCCGACGTGCTGGAATACCAAGAGATCGCCGCGCCCGAACCCGGCCCCGGCCAAGCGCGCGTCAAGGTCGAAGCCGCCGGCCTTAACTTCATCGACATCTACCACCGCATCGGCGCCTACACGCTCAAGCCGCCCTTCACGCCCGGCATGGAAGGCGCGGGCGTGGTCGATGCCGTCGGCCCCGACGTGACCGGCCTGCAGACGGGCGACCGCGTGGCGTGGACCATGCAGGGCGCGTCCTATGCCGAGTACGTCTGCATCGCAGCCGAGAAGCTCGTCCCCTTGCCGGAAGGCATCAGCAGCCGGCAGGCCGCGGCGGTCATGCTGCAAGGCCTCACCGCGCACTACCTCTGCCACAGCACCTATCCCGTCAAGCCGGGCGACAAGACCGTCGTCACCGCGGCCGCGGGCGGCGTCGGACACCTGCTGGTGCAGATGATCAAGCGGGCGGGCGGCTGGGTGGCGGCTACCGTCTCTACCGAAGAGAAGGCCGCGCTGGCGCGCTCCGCCGGCGCCGATGAGGTTATCCTCTACACGCAGACCGACTTCGAGGCCGAGGTCAAACGGCTCACCGGCGGCGCGGGCGTCGAAGTCGTCTACGACTCGGTGGGCAAGACCACCTTCGACAAGAGCCTCAATTGCCTGAAGCCGCGCGGCTACATGGTGCTCTACGGCCAGGCCAGCGGCCCCGTCGCGCCCGTCGATCCGCAGATCCTCAACCAGAAGGGGTCGCTCTTCCTGACGCGCCCCAGCCTGGGCGCGTACATCCTCACGCGCGAGGAACTGCTGGCGCGCAGCCAAGCCGTCTTCGACTGGATGCTCTCCGGCGCGCTCGAAGTGCGCATCGACCGGGAATTCCCCCTCGCCCAGGCTGCGGACGCGCACCGCTACATGGAAGCGCGCCAAACCAAAGGCAAGGTCTTGCTCATTCCGTAGCCGTGTTCGTCTCTTGCCCTTCCCAGGAAGCGCTTGACCTGCCGCCTAACCCGCCGCCTGCGGTCAAGGCCCGCTTCCTGGAGGGCCAACCATCCCCATAGGCACGCCTGTGCGTCGCAATTCGTCCCTCTATTGGCTCGTCTTTACCAGCGGCGCGGTCACGCTGGGCATGGAGTTGTCCGCGTCCCGCCTGCTGGAACCGGCTTTCGGCAATAACCAGATCGTCTGGGCCGCGCTGATCGGCCTGATCTTGCTCTGCCTAGCCGTCGGCGCCTGGCTGGGCGGGCGGCTGGCGGACCGCTACCCGCGCCGCCGCGAGTTGGACCTGACATTGACCCTCGCCGCCGTCGGCGTTGCGCTTGCCCCCGCGCTCAGCCGCCCGGTGCTGCGCCTCGCCGTCACCGGCATGGCCGCGCTGGACGCGGGGCTGCTGGCGGCCGCGCTGCTCGCCGTGTTGCTGCTCTTCAGCATCCCCGGCATTCTGCTCGGCACAGCCAGCCCCTGGGCCTTGCGACTATCCATGCACAGCGTAGACCAAAGCGGCCACACCGCAGGCCGCCTCTACGCCATCTCCACCGCAGGCAGCCTGCTGGGCACGTTCTTGCCGGTTCTCTGGCTCATCCCCGCCTTTGGCACGCGCTGGACCTTCTACCTGCTCGCGCTCAGCCTGCTCGCCGTGATCGGCCTGGGCAGCCTGCGCGCCCGCCACCGCTGGGTTCCGCTGGCCGGGTTCGTCCTCGTCCTGCTCCTCGCCTTGACGACCCGCCCTGGAAGCTCCCTCACCGGAGACTGGAACGCGGACGCCGGCGTCATCCTCTACGAAGACGAAAGCCTCTACAACTACATCGTCGTCCGCCAGTGGGGGAGTGAACGCCACCTCAGGCTCAATGAGGGCATGGGGCTGCACAGCGTCTACCACCCCGACATGCTGCTCAGCCAGGGCATCTGGGACTACTTCCTGCTGGCGCCGCTCTTCAACCCGGCCCCGTCCACGCCCGGCGACGACTATCGCATGGCGCTGATCGGCCTGGCTGCGGGCACGGTCAGCGAGCTGTTCACCGACGTCTACGGCCCCATCGACATCACCGGCGTAGAACTGGATCCGGCCATCATCGAAGTCGGTCGCCGGTACTTTGCCATGAACCAGCCCAACTTGACCGCTGTCGCGGCGGACGGGCGCGCCTGGCTCGCCGGTCAACCGCCGGAGGCGCGCTTCGACCTGATCGCGGTCGACGCCTATCGCCCGCCCTACATCCCCTTCCACCTGACGACGGTCGAGTTCTTCGACTTGGCGCGCCAACGGCTAAGCGACGACGGCATTCTCGCCGTCAACGTAGGCCGCACGTCGACCAACTTCGCCCTCGTCGACGCGCTTGCGGCTACCGCAAGCCAGGTCTTCCCCTCCGTCTACGTCGTCGACGAGCCGGGCCCGCCCGACGCCATCGGCAACTCGCTGCTGGTAGCCGCCGCCCAGCCGATACAGCTTGCCAACCTGGCCGCCAACATAGCGCAACTGCCCGAACACCTTCCCGCCGAATTCGTGGAGTTTGCGACAGCCGCCCAGGCCTATGCCCGACCCGCCGCACCGGGGCCGGACGCGCCCGTCTTCACCGACGACCGCGCGCCGGTCGAACGGATCGTCCACAGCATCGTGCTCGACTACGTGCTGCGGCCCTGACGGCATCCGCAAGGGCCAAGTATGAGTTTTCGGAAAAGGCTGGCATAAAAAAAACCGTCTGCCTGGCGGCAGACGGCGCTCTTTACGTTTCGCTTGACACAGCGCTTGACACGTCGCCCGACGGGGCGCAGTTCACTCGCTGCGGGGCAACACGGGGCGGAACTTGTAGCCGTAGATGATCTGGCCTTCCTCACCTTCGTCGCGCAGCTTGCGCGTCACCATCTCCACGCGCAAGCCAATCTCTACATCGTCCGGCGCAACGTCGGTCAACTGGGCCGTCACCAACGGGCCTTCCTCCAGCTTGACCAATGCCACCACATAGGGCTTCTGGTCCTCGTAGCCCTTGGGCACGTTGTACATCACCGTAAAGCTGAAAACTTCACCGCGCCCGCTGAGGGTCGCCTCTTGCAGACCGGGCAACTCAGCATGTTTACTGGCCGCCACGGCTTAGTCGTCTCCCGCTTCACTCAAGCTATAAGCTTCGGGCAGTACAAAGACGAACTGCTGCACCGGGCTTTCCGCTGTCTGTGCGGGCGCTGCATAGTGATGGCCGTGGCAGTACGGGCAGACCTCGCGCGGCGGGAAGATGGCCTGGTTGCACTCAGGGCATACGTCGCCTTGCAGGCTGTAGCGTTGCTTCTTGTTGCGCCAAAAGATCGGAACTGCCATGTTCGAGTCGTTCTCCTTAACCGTTGTCGCTAAAACCGTTGTCACCGCAATCGCATAAATCATTCTTAATCCAACTGAAGCGATCCTATGTTCAACAAGCTAACAGATATGGACTCTAAATTCCTATCCGCTCTTCGGCGAGCCGGGGCTGATAGATTTTGATAGCTTTATGCAGGTGACGTCGCGCCGATGCGTCTTCGCCCCGACGTCACCTGAGCAGTTGATAGGTTTTGGCAGTTCCGAATGGGACAAAAATCGCCGTCCGATGCGCTTTTCGACTCCTGGGCAGCGATGCAAAAGGCAATCAAATCGGTCCTACGCACTTTCGGGCGTTACTGGCCGCTTGCCGGCGGAAGACGGCGAAGGCGCTATCCCCAATCTACGCCGGTGCGCACAAACCGTCATCCCCAAAAAAAGCATTGCGCGCACGTCAATTGACGCGTCGCGCAATGCTCGACACAGCTTATGTATTTTGGCCGGCAGCGGCGCGGGCTGCGCGCCCATCGGCAACGGCGCGGGCTACGCGCCCAAGATGTGCGTGACGACGGTCGCCCCGCTCCCGCCGATGTTCTGAGCCATGCCCAAGCGCGCGCCTTGCACCTGGTTAGCCCCCGCCTGCCCCGTCAACTGCTGCACCACTTCCACGATCTGATAGATGCCGGTGGCGCCGACAGGATGCCCGCGGCTCTTCAACCCGCCCATCGTGCTGATGGGCAGGGAGCCGTCGATGGCGATGGCGCCTTCCTCAGCCAGCCGCCAGCCCTCGCCGCGCCGGGCGAAGCCCGCGGCTTCCAGGCTCAATGCAGCCATGATCGTAAAGGCGTCGTGCACCTCAAACAGGTCCAAGTCCTGTACCGAGACGCCCGCCTGGGCATAGGCTTTTGCCGCGCTCGCCTGCGCCCCTTCCAAAACCAGCGGATCGCGGCGGTCGTGCACGGCTAGGGTGTCGTTGGCGCTGGCGCTGGCGAGAATCTCGACGCTGCCCCAGCGGTCGCCGGCGTTCATCTGCTTGGCGCGCGCCGTCGTAGTCAGCACGACCGCCGCCGCGCCGTCGCAGACCGGGCTGCTGTCCAGCATGTTGATCGGCGTAGCGATCACCGGCGCGCGCAAATAGGCCTCACGCGAGATCGGGCTGCGAAACATGGCGTTGGGGTTGTTGGCGCCGTTCTTGTGCGCGTTGATGCTGAACCCGGCGAACGCATCCAGCGGGACCTTATGCTCGTACAGGTAGCGCTGCATGATCAGAGCGTTGAGACCGACAAAGCTGACGCCGTGCAGCGATTCGTATTCGGCGTCGGCGGCGGTCGCCAAACCGGCGGTCGTATCCTGGCCTACCGTATCGGTCATCTTCTCCAGCCCGACTACGATCACAATGTCGTGAAAGCCGCTTGCCACGGCCATGACGCCGACGCGCAGCGCCGACGCGCCGCTGGCGCAGGCCGCTTCGACCTTCGCCGTCTCGATGCCGTACAGCCCGCAGGCATCCGCCACCAGCGTGCCTAGATGCTCCTGGTTCAACAGGCTGCCGCTGAGCATATTGCCCACATACAGCGCGTCCGCGGTCTCAATGCCTGCGTCGTCCATGGCGGCCGACACCGCATCGAATGCGATCTGTCGCGCCGAACGTCCCCACAACTCCCCGACCGGCGATTGGCCGATCCCCACTATCGATACGCCGCGCATGACTCCTCCAGCCCGGCACATGCTTGCCGGTTCATTCGCCTAATTGTTTCGTGTTGGTTGCCGTCCGGCAGGCGTGTTGCTTTCTGGACGGTCGCCTAAGTTTTTTTGCCGCGAATGACACGAATTTAACGAAGCATGCAACGGTATCGTTCGTGTAATTCGAGAAATTCGTGGCTAATCACTGTATTACCGCTCAGTATCGCCGAAATAACCCGCCAAAACCTACTTGAGTATGTAATACGTGGCGCGTTTCTCGCCGATGCGCAGCAGCAAGTTCTGCTCCACCAGGTCGGCCAAGTCGCGCCGGATTGTTTCGGCGCTGACGTCCGGCGCCAAGCGCTGGTAATCGCTGTTAGTGATGCGCCCGTTCGCCTGCACATACGCCAACGCTTGCTCTTGGCGCTCGTTGAGGAATGCATGACCCCATTTCGGCTTCGGCGCCTCCGTGTCGTCCAAGTCCAGCCCTGCGGCGTACAACGTCACCTTAAAGCCGGCGGACGTCTCAGCGAACTCCGGCTCAGGCAGCCCTTGTTCGACCATCGTCGCGATCATGCGGTCGATGCCGTAGCCTAGCCGCTCGATGTAACCCATGTCGCTGAGCACGGCCACAACCGCTTCGTTGCGGCTGTAGCGCTCCTCCACCAGGTTCTCCAGCGTCACATGGCCGGGCAGCCGGCCGGGACTGTACACCTCCAGCCGGTCGTTGAACATAAAGAGCCGGATGCCGTCCCCGCGAATGCTGTAATCGCGATGGGCGATGGCGTTGACAATCGCCTCGCGCACCACCGCGATGGGGAACTGGTCCGTATCCTCGCGCGCAAAGCCGCGAATGCGCATGCCGCGGCGCATGTTCGCCATCACGAAAGCCTCCGCCTGCCGGATCTGATCGGGCAGAGAGCCGCCGATATCCTGGCGCACGAACTCGTCGCCCATCGTGTTGCCGGCGTAGCGCACGCACACGACTTCGGCGCTGCGCAAAAACTGCTGAGGATTGCGCCCGAAGAGCAGAATCCCCGCTACGGTCGGGACCAACTGCACATCTCTTGCGCCTTTGCCTCGCGGCCCGGTTGCGCCGTAACCCAGACAGCCGCGCGCCAACAATGCCTGCGGCACATCTTCGGCGGACACGAACGAGAGTTGCTCCAGATAGCGCACGACACGCGCCTCGTCCAAGTCTTCCAGGGTTGCGCCGGGCGCCAACTGCGCCTCGAAGCCCGTATCGCCGCGCTCCAAAAGCAGCCGGCGCAGTTCTAGCGTGGTCAACTGCCGGTTCTCCGCGCCCGAACGCGTCAAATACAGGCCGTGCAGGCTGTAGATGTGCGGCAGCCCCGGCGGGATCTGCACAGCTAACACGGTTCCTCGCTCGCCGCTCAGCGTCTGCGGGACCGGCAGGATCAGCGGCGGTTCGGTAAGCAGGCCGGCCTGGTCAACCAGCTTGCGCAGCGCCTCGGCATCGTTGTCCTTCTGGATCGTCCCGCGTGCATTGACGCCGAGAAAGACCGTGCCGCCGCCGCCGTTCGCCATAGCCGCCAGCGTCTCGGCCAACGTCTTGGCTGCGGTCTTAGCGGGTGCAAAGGCGATGCGCTCGCCCTGGCCGCTCTCCAGTTGGGCGAAAAACTCCTCCTGCGTAATGGATGGTTGGCGTCGAAAGATCATGGCGCGCATCCTCCTAGGCGACGGCAGCTCACGGCTGGTTCAGGATCGACTCGCAATACGAAGCCGGCGGCGAGACGGGCGGCGGCGGCGCTTGTGCGGCCCCGGAGACCGTCCAGCGCTCCGGCAGACCGCGCTCCAGGTCGGGCGGCTGGTAACGCAGCGTGAGCACAACCCAACGCCGGAACTTCGGGTCGGCCTGCTGCGCCAATTCCACGCATACGACCGTCGTCGGCGCAAAGGCGCCGCTCTGCAAGTTGCCGGGCAGCGCGGGGACGGTCGGATGCGTGGCGATGTCCTCCACCCGCTCGTTGCGCAAGAGTGCGACGCCGGCGTCCGCGGCGATCTGCCCCGCATCGGCGTCCGGCGTTAGCAACTCTTTCCAAGCTGTTTCTTGTTCGGCGCTGCGGCTTTCGACCGCCGCCAGGCTCAGATAGGCGAGAGCCGCGCCTTCGGGGTAGTAGGGATGGGCCGGGGCCGGCTCGCGGCAGAACTTGATCCCCCGGTCCTGCCCGCGGAAGGCGATGACCGGTAATCCTGCCGCCTCGTCTCCTGTCGTTTCGTCTGCCGCCGCCTCAGCCGGCGCATCCTCGCTCGACTCGCCCGCGGGGATGCGCCGGTAGAGCGTCTCGCGGCACAACAGACTGCGCGCGCGGTAGTCCGTCAGCGGATACAGCCCCGCGATCTCGGTGATGGGCGTCGGCTCCCTGCTCCACGCCTCCCAATCGACGCCGCGGAAGCCGCCCTCCGCGGCAAGCTGTGTAACGCCATAGCCGTACAGCGCATCACGCCACCAGACGAAGGTCAGATGCGTATCGCCGCCGCGGATCAGCAACTCCGCCGGCAATTGCTCCGATGCGGCACGATTGGCCGACTCCTCTTGCCGGCCGCCGCTGCCGATCTGAACGGCGAGCACGCGCTCGCGGTCTTTGGGCAATGCCACAACGCCCTGTCCGCCGGCGCCGCCATAGACATACGACCAATTGCTCGGCAACAGGCGATAGGGACGGAAAGAGCCGAACGGCTGCAAAGGTACGGACTGAAGCGTCACGGCCGGCGTTTCCGCAGGCGCAGCCGACAGATCTACCAAGCCCACCACATCAGACGCAATCTGCGGGTCGAAAATCGCAGCGCCGACTTGGCCTTGGTCAAACGAGAAGAACAGCAAATATTCGACGCTATCATCCGCGTCGATATTCACTTCCTGCCAGGCGCCGACCGCCTGCCAGCCCGCCGGCAGCACTTGCGTAAAGTCCAGTTCCAACGGTTGCGGCCGCGCCTGGCGAGAGGTGAACTGGCAGCCTGCGCTGAGCAACAGGACGCCTAAAAGCCATCCTGTGCGCGCTAACCTTGTCGCTAGACGCTTGCCGGTTACTGTAGAAAGAGGCACCGTTCCTAGACCCTAACTCGCTGTCGCTGGATACGCGACCTGCCGCCTTGTTTGCCGCTTTGATTGTAGCGCAGCCCCTTCAATTCGAGAAAGGTTGCACATGCGCCTATCCCCGTTGCCCGCCCGATCCGATTCATCTATAATCATTCTAGAGCCATGAACAAGACCCGTTTTCCTCGCCCGCTATCGCGATCGCTCTGGTCGCAGGCCCTGCTGCCCGGCCTGCACATCAAGCGTTGGATTTTACTGCTGCTGATAGGCGTCACCGCAGCGGGACTAGGCCTTGCCTTCCTCATCCGCGACCTGTACATTGCGCGGCAACTGCCCGAAATCGTCTATTGGCTGGCGCTGACCTTTCTGCCGGACTGGGCGCGCGGCATGTTACTGCTTGCGCTCGGCCTCGGCGCGGCGATCACGTCTGTGTTCTTCCTCAACAGCTCGATCGTCAAAGCGCTGCTGCCCGGCTCTGCTCCGCTCAAGAACCTGGAGATGGTCAACGCGGTCTTGCAGCGGCAATCCCGGCGCCACGGCCCCAAGATCGTCGCCATCGGCGGCGGCACGGGCATGCCCCAACTGCTGCGCGGCCTGCGCCAATATACCGACAACATTACGGCAATCGTCACCGTAGCCGACGACGGCGGCAGCAGCGGCAAGTTGCGCCGCCAGATGGGCATGCTCCCCCCCGGCGACTTCCGCAACAACATCGCCGCGCTGAGCGAAGCCGAAGACCTGATGACGCGCCTCTTTCAATACCGCTTCGCCGATCCCGAAGGAGGCGTGGACGGCAGCGAAGCCGGCGCGCTCGCCGGTCACAGCTTCGGCAACCTGTTCATCGCCACCATGGCCGCGGTCACCGGCAGCTTCGAGGCCGGCATTGCCGAAAGCAGCCGCGTTCTGGCCGTGCGCGGCCGCGTCTTGCCCAGCACGCTCGAGCAGCTCATCCTCTGCGCCGAAGTCAGCTACACCGACGAGGCAGGCCATGAGCAGTGGGCCGTCGTCGAAGGCGAAAGCAACATCACACATCACCCAGGGCGCATCGAACGGGTCTTTCTCATGCCCGACAACGCCCGCGCCTTCCCCGCCACCGTGCAGGCCATCCTCCAAGCCGACCTGATCGTAGCCGGCCCCGGCAGCTTCTTCACCAGCGTCATGCCCAACTTGCTCGTGCCCGCCATTCGCAACGCCATCCGCGCCGCCGGCGCGCCGCGCATCTACATCTGCAACGTCGCCACGCAGCCCGGCGAAACCGACGGCTACACCGTATCCGACCACATGCACCAACTGCGCCTGCATACCGGCGACGCCTTCAACGTCGTGCTGGCGAACGACAACTTTACGCCCGACGACCCCGCATCCGTCAACAGCGAATGGGTGCGCCTGCCCGCCGCCGGCGAAATGCTCGATTACCGGCTCTTTACCGGCGACCTGCTCGAACCGGCGCACCCCTGGCGGCATGACCCGCAGAAGCTCGCCCGCCGCCTCATGGAGCTCTACGAAGACCTGCGCCCGCACAGTTAAGTTACAGCGCACAAGACACAGACAAAAGGAGAACCATATGCCCGGCAGCCTCAACGACCTCCTGCCCGAACCGCTCAGCGAAGAGAGCGAAGCCATCCTCGACGAAGTGATCAAGCGCAAGGTGCGCTCCGCTGCAGGGCTGGCCGTAAACCTGCTCCACGCCATGGAGGAACGCTTCGGCCCGGAAGCCCGCGAGGTCGTGCGCGAGATGGCGCAAAACCGCCGCTTCCCCGCCGCCGATTCCCCTGGCGAGCCGGAAGCCGACCTGCAACGCTTCTGCGCCGACCTCGACCGGGGCTGCATCGGCTCTCACCGCTGGGAGCGGGTCATAGACGAGCCGGACCGCATCGGCTACCGCTACACCCGCTGCCTGTGGGCCGAGGTCTTCCGAGAGCTGGGCGAGCCGGAGTTGGGCTACATCTTCTGCGCCGGCGATGAGCCCGCCGTCAAGGCGTGCAACCCCAATCTCGGCTTCCGCCGCACCCAGGTCCTCATGCTGGGCGACCCGCTCTGCGACCATATCTTCTTAGTGGAACAGCAGGACGACCGGCAAGCCCCCTAAGGGCGAACATTCCCGCTCCCTGCAAGAAACATCGCGCCAACCGCAATCTGGAGATAATCAATGGAACTAGCAACCAAGGAGGACTGGACCCAGGCAGAAGAGCGCATGCGCGCCTGGTGGCAGCGGGAGATCGTCGACCGCCCGGTCGTGCAGGTCAAAGCCCCGCGCCGCGGCTTCGACCGCGCCTACCTCGACGCGCTGGCGCGCCCGCACGGCGTGCCGCCGGAAGCGATCCACGCCTGGTACACCGACCCGGAGCAGGTAGTCCCGCGCAGCGAAAAGCTCGTCGACGCCACCTTCTGGGGCGGCGAGGCCTTTCCCGTGGTCTTCCCTGTCTCCATCTCGCTGGTGGGCATCGTAGCGGCTTACCTCGGCTGCCCCTACTACATCCACCCCGACAGCCACACCGGCTGGGCCGCGCCCATCATCGACGACTGGGCCGCCCGCCCGCCCCTGGCATTTGACCCGCACAACGAGTGGTGGCGCATATCGCGCCGGCTGCTCGACGCCGCAGCCCAAGCCGCGCCAGGCCGCTTCTATGTCGGCGTGCCCGACTTGAACACGGCCGGCCAGATCGTCGCCCTACTGCGCGATACGCAGCGCTTCGCCATCGACCTCCTAGAGCGCCCCCAAGCGGTCAGGCAGGCCATCGCCGAAGCGAACGGCGCCTGGCTGCGCTACTGGCAAGCCTCCATCGGCGCCATCCACCAGTGGATCGACGGCTACTTCTACTGGATGGGCATATGGTCGGACCAGCCGTCGATTGACCTGCAATGCGATTTCAACGTGCTCATCTCATCGCAGATGTTCGACGAGTTCTTCCTGCCCCATATCGAGCAGCAAACGCGCTGGGTCGAACGCACTATCTTCCACCTCGATGGGCCGGGGGCCATCCGCCATCTCGACTCGCTGCTCTCGCTGCCGCGCCTGGACGGCATCCAGTGGGTGCCGGGCGACGGCAAGCCCGCCATGAGCAAATGGCTGCCCCTGCTGCGCCGCATCCAATCCAAAGGCCGGCTGCTCGCCCTCAACTGCGAACCGTGGGAAGCGGAAGTCTTGCTCAGGGAGCTGGAACCGGAAGGACTCCTGCTTAGCACCGTCTGTGATAGCGAAGATGAGGCCAGAGACCTGCTGGCGAAAGTTCCCGGCTGGGCGGCCCGCAAGCAGTGGACCGTGCCCTAGACGACCAAGCCCGCGCCCCCAATCATGACCTTGCCGAAATATCCATCAGAGGCGACCTGTGGTAAAATCTATGATTGGGTCGGCGCAACAGGTACAGGTTATGCATCGCCGTTTGCAGCGCCGCCATGTCACACAATGCTAATGTCGCCAGGTTGATAAATCAGCCGGCGGACACGTGCAGCAACACATAGCAGCATCACATAATCGTGCTACTTCTACAATTGCCAAAAGGAGAATCCCATGGCTACCAAAATCGCAATTAACGGTTTCGGCCGCATCGGCCGCCAGGTCACCAAAGCTTTTCTGGAGAAATATCCCGGCGAGTTCGATCTCGTTGCCGTCAATGACTTGAGCGACGTCAAGACCAACGCCCACCTCTTCAAGTACGACAGCAACTACGGCATCTTCCCCGGCACTGTGGAAGTGGACGGCGGCGACATCGTCATCAACGGCGACCGCATCAAGGTCCTCAGCGAGCGCGACCCGGCCAAACTGCCGTGGGGCGACCTGGGCGTCGAGATCGTCGTCGAGAGCACCGGCATCTTCACCTCGCGTGAAAAGGCCGGCCTGCACCTGGAAGCGGGCGCCAAGAAAGTCATCATCAGCGCGCCGGCCAAGGGCGAAGACCTGACCGTCTGCATGGGCGTCAACGACGACAAATACGACCCCGCCGCCCACAACATCATCAGCAACGCAAGCTGCACCACCAACTGCCTGGCCCCGGCGGCCAAGGTCGTCAACGACACCTTCGGCATCGAGCAGGGCGTCATGACCACAGTCCACGCCTACACCAATGATCAGCGCATCCTCGACCTGGTGCACAGCGACCTGCGCCGCGCCCGCGCCGCCGCCATGAGCATCATTCCCACCACCACCGGCGCCGCCAAGGCCGTCTCCCTGGTCGTGCCTGAGTTGAAGGGCAAGTTCGACGGCTTCGCCATGCGCGTGCCGACCTCGACCGTGAGCGTAGTGGACTTCGTCGCCAAGGTTGCGAACCCCGGTTCGCGCGATGACCTCTTGGCCGCCTTCGACGCTGCCGCCGCCGGCCCCATGAAGGGCATCCTGGCCGTCAGCCGCGAGCCGCTGGTCAGCATCGACTACAAAGGCAACGCCTTCAGCAGCACCATCGACGCTCAGTTCACCAACGTCTACGGCGACCTCGTCAAGGTCGTGACCTGGTACGACAACGAGTGGGCTTACAGCGTGCGCGTCACCGACCTGGCCAAGTTCATTACGGAAAAGGGCCTGTAAGTCTGATTCGCACCGCAGCGCCATGCACTAGCTAGCGCCTGAAGAGCGTGAAACGCGGCACACGGCGGCATCGCCCCGTCCAGGCGTTTCACGCTCTTTCTTTCACGGTCGAGGGGAGACCGCCATGAACAAAGAGACGATTCGAGATATCTCCTGGCAGGGCAAAAAAGCCCTCGTCCGGGTTGACTTCAACGTGCCGTTGAGCGATGGGCAGATCACCGACGACGCCCGCATCCGCGCCGCCTTGCCCACCATCAACTACCTGCTCGAAAACGGCGCAGCCGTCATCCTTATGAGCCACCTGGGCCGCCCCAAAGGCGGGCCCGACCCCAAGTTCAGCATGAAAGTGACCGCCGATCACCTGGCGACGCTGATCGACGCGCCGGTCAAGTTTGCCGGCGACACCACCGGCCCGCAGGCGCAAGAAGCCGCGGCCGCGCTCAAGCCGGGTGAAGTGCTCGTGCTCGAAAACACGCGCTTTGACGCGCGCGAAACCAAAAACGACGCCGCCATGGCCGAACAGCTTGCCGCGCTGGGCGACGTCTTCGTCAACGACGCCTTCGGCAGCGCCCACCGCGCCCATGCCAGCACCGCCGGCGTAGCCGAACGCCTGCCCGCCGTCGCCGGCTTCCTCATGGAAAAGGAACTCAATTACCTGGGCAACGCCCTCGAAGCCCCGGAACGCCCCTTCGTGGCGATCCTCGGCGGCGCCAAGGTCAGCGACAAGATTGCGGTGATCGAAGCGCTGCTGCAAAAAGTGGACGCCATCCTCATCGGCGGCGGCATGGCCAACACCTTCCTCGCCGCCGAAGGCTACAACATGGGCAAGAGCCTGGTCGAAGAGGACGCCCTCGACATGGCCCGCAGCCTCATGCAAAAAGGCGCCGGCATCATCCAACTGCCCGTTGACCTGCGCGTCGCCAGCGAGTTCGCCGCCGACGCCGACAACCAGATCGTCAGCGTGCAAGACGTCCCCGCCGGCTGGATGGCGCTGGACATCGGCCCGGCGACCATCGCCCACTACTCCAACCGCCTTTCCGGCGCCAAGACCGTCGTCTGGAACGGCCCCATGGGCGTCTTCGAGTTCCCGGTCTTCGCCCAGGGCACGGTAGCCATCGCCGAAATCTTGGCGGACCTGCCGGACGCCACCACCGTCATCGGCGGCGGCGACAGCGCTGCGGCCATCCGTCAGGCAGGCCTAGAGGACAAGATCAGCCACGTCAGCACCGGCGGCGGCGCCAGCCTCGAATTCCTCGAAGGAAAGACGCTGCCCGGCGTGGCCGTTCTGAACGACAAGTAGGATAAACCATGAGCTTTTGGACGCGCATCGCCAACATCCTAAAAGGCGGCGGAGGCGGCAGCGATAACCGCACCTTGAAGATCTACGTCCTCAGCCGGCGCTGCAACGAACCCATCGCCGGCCAGATCGACCTCTTCAACGAATTGAGCCGGACTGAAGACGACAGCGGCCATCCCTACTACACGCGAAAGGTGCTGCACACGTCCGGCCAAAACCGCTGCTTTGCCGAAGTCGAGGTGAACCTGTGGTTCGACCGCAACAAGCGGTTGGCGCAGCACGAGGTGGAAGGCGGTCGCTGGCTCGAAGAAGAAGAATACCAGGCGGAACTAGAGCGCTTCAACGCCCCGCCCCCAGAAGACCCGACATCCGGGTGAAAGGACCCCAACCACCATGCGCAAACCCATGATGGCCGGCAACTGGAAGATGAACAAGACCATCGACGAGGCCTCGGCGCTGGCGCAGGCCATCCGCGCCCAGGTCGCCGGCACCGAAACGGTCGACCGCGTTTTGTGCCCGCCCTATGTCTGCCTGCCCGCCGTGAGCATCACCGTGCAGGGCACGTCAATCGCCGTCGGCGCACAGAATATGCACTGGGAAGAATCGGGCGCCTATACCGGCGAGATCAGCGCCCCCATGATCGTCGACCTCGCCCAATATGTGATCATCGGCCACAGCGAACGACGCCAGTACTTCGCCGAAACCGACGAAACCGTCAACAAGAAGGTGCACAGCGCCTTCGCCCACGGGCTGACGCCCATTGTCTGCGTCGGCGAATCGCTGGAGCAAAACGAAGCGGGCGAAACCCACTCCTTCGTCAGCGGCCAAGTGACCGCAGCCCTGGCCGGCCTTAGCGCCGAACAGGTGAAAAGCCTGATCATCGCCTACGAGCCGATCTGGGCCATCGGCACGGGCAAGGCCGCCACCTCGGCGCAGGCGCAGCAGATCTGCGGCGAAACCGTGCGCGCCACCGTCGCCAAGCTGTATGGCGCAGACGTGGCCGACGCCGTGCGCGTGCTCTATGGCGGCAGCACCAAGCCAAGCAACATCGCCGAGATCATGCAGCAGCCCGACATCGACGGCGCGCTGATCGGCGGCGCGGCGCTCAAGGCGGAAGACTACAACGACATGGTGCGCATCACCGCAGAGACATACGCCAAGTAACCGAAGGCGCCGCCCGCCTTCACACAGCCGTACGGCCGAGGGTGCAGGTTCGCCTGCGCCCTCGCTTTTTCCCCGCCGGTCGCCCGGCAAGAGCCATCCCTTTCCCCTCTATCCAACCCGCCCTACAGCCGTCTGCAAAGTGCGCGGCAAGTGCAACGGCTGCGCCCCCAATTTGCAGATTCTGAAAATCTGACAACTTAGGCGTTTTACCTGTTGAAACAAAGCGCAAAATCCTGTATGATTAGAGCAG